>NZ_JAPYKO010000016.1:0-164414 GCF_037179585.1 Mesorhizobium argentiipisi (SeqCode) | reverse complement strand
AATCTCCATCTTGGCAGGACGCCTGAAGCGTCGAGGCCGGATACATTGGTGCAGACCGGGTGTGCCTCTCAAAACATTCCGCTTGCAGACGGGGCGGGCCATACATTGCCTGCGGCCGCGCCGATCGACAGACGGCCGGACCGCGCCGGATTGCCTGTGACGATGCTCCGTCACTCCGATGGAAAAGTGCGCCACGACGGTTCCCGTGCTGCAAATAAGCAGCGCTGCTACGCCTTCGCAGAGCGCGGAAGACTGCACGGCGCATCGGAACTCGACGCAAGAGTGCGGGATCGTGGTTTAGAGCATCGAATGGTGTATTATCGTAGTTTAGAAGAGGAATGGCGATGGGTAGAAAGTCTCGCAAAATACGACCGATTAAGACGGCAAGATAAAAGCCCGCACGGTGTGCTCGCCATCGGTTGTTTGTTTTCAACGGGTTAATCGGGAATTTCACAATGTGTGAATATTCGCTGCACCTTGCGGCTATGACGATTTCCAAATGGTTTCGGTGACTTTATGCAATGTGCGGTGCTCCGGCAATGACCGGGCAAGGGTTTGAGCCGGGAAGGGGCGAGTTCGGAGTGCAGGCGCTTGGTTCAGCCGTGGGCCATCCATCCTGACATGAATGCGCGAGCCATCATGTTAGGGTCGTCGGGTTCGCGATTTCCGATATGCCGCAGCTGGAACGAAGAGGAGAGATCACCACGACCAGGATCAACCGCCGCGCGTTGCTCGCCCACTCTGGCGCCGCCGTCTTCGGCTCAACAGTGGCGGCAACGGCTTGGGCCTCAGAGTGCACTCGTCGAGACCGAGTACCAACCGACACACTGCAGGCGTTGATTGAAGCGCACATGACGGCATATGCCCGGTTTGGCAGGGCGGTTCATGAAACGGGTGGCAGCAGTGGCGACCACGACAGAGCCAGCCGGCAGGAGGAAAAGACGTTACTGGCCATTTGCGCCTACCCTGCTGTCAGCGGAGGGGATCGATTGGCCAAGGCCCGATATCTTTTGGAGATCGAGGCGCGTGGCGAACTCGACCTACCAGAACACATTCAGGCTCTTCTACGTTCGACGATTTCGGAGATATGAGACGAAAGCCGGCTAGCCTCCTTCAGATCATCCGAAACCGCTAACCGACACAAACGCGCCGATACTTTCCGAGATCCGCTTTGCGCCTCATGTCGGCCGTTGAAGTCAACTTGCGGCCCACCCGAAAGCGAACATCCATGACTGATCGTATACCCTTCAGGTTTGCCGCGACGGGGTCACACTTTCGACATGCGATCGCGTAGATAGCTCCTGAAAATATCTCGGAATTCGCCGAATTCTTCGAACCCTAGCGCACGCACAAAACGGGATACGGTCGATTGGCTGGCGCCAGCAGAGGCAGCGATCTGGCGCGAAGTCCCGAAGGCTACAGCTTCAGGATTCGCGAAGGCATAGCGGCCAATTTTCTCAAACTGCCCAGGCAGGATCACGCGTCGGGCCGCGATATCTTCTTTCAAGGTGCGCAAATTTGGAGGTGGTCCGTAAGCGTGGGGTGCGACTGTTGTGGCTTCGACGTTGCGCATAGTTATCCCCTCAGCCCCGAACCTGACGTACGAACAAGCCAGTTCACGAGCTTGTCCACGAGTTCATCTGAAGCCACGGGGGGTACCAAGCGCGGATCCGCGCCGACGATCCCCCAAAGAGGTGACCTCGGATCGAACCGATCCGGCATGTCTTTCTCGCTAGATAAGCGTCGCCGATCGACAGTTTCGGCTGCCAAGCCGGACAGCAGCGTGGTCTCGAACAGGCCGGCGTGATCCGGCGCGAAATTCTCCGTGTGCGCTTGGTTGACTGCGAGCGCGACAACTTTTGGCGCTCCGCTGGCCGCGTTCCATTCGGACGCTATTCCATCGATCATCGCCAACTGCTCGTTGGCGAAGTGGCCAGAGAACAAAACCACGGTGCCTACGCCGAGTTGACCCAGCCGGTGAAGGGTATGGACCAACAGCGGCCGGATCGCCGCTTCATCGGGCATCATTACTGTCCACGGGAACTCAGCATGGTCCCCTCCGGCGCCATAGTACAGCGCGGGCCAGACCAGACCGCCCGCCTTCTCGGCGGCTCGAAGGCAAAGACCGTGGGCCGTCAAGGCATCGAGGCCGACCGGCAAATGATGGCAGTGCCACTCGACGGTGCCGAGCGGCAGATAGATCAACGAACGCTCCGATAGCGCCGCTTCGATCTGGTGCGGCCTAAGCCGCTCAATCTGACGGGTCATCGGTAGAAATTCCTGACCCACGCGTGCCTCGGCATCAAATCCATCAGTACAGCCGGGAAGGCCGCGCCGTCGGAGTAGCGAACGTTCATGTCGACCTCCTCGGAGCTTTTCATTCCTGGAATGAGGACGCTGACGGCATCGTGCGCCAGCACGTATCGCATGGCAGCTTCGGCGAGCTGCGAATAGAATGGCGCTACGTCTGCCTTGAGGACCGCGACGCGCCTCAGCGTCTCCGCAAACCGATCACCTCGGAACATCTGATGCGGCTGGGAACCCGGTTCGAAAGTGGCGTAGCTGTCCTCGCCCCATGATCCGACAAGCGATCCGGAATCGAGCGGCACGCGCGCGATGATTGCGGTGCCGCTGGCTTTCGCGGCAGGCAGCAGCGCGTCACGCGGCGGTTGCTCGAACATATTGAAGATGACCTGCTCGGAGGCGACCAGCCCGAGCCTTGCCAGCGCGACGCCTTCTTCGGGATGGTTGTCGCGCAGCGATACGCCAATCTGGTCGATCTTTCCTTCGACACGTAGATCGTTGAGCGTCTCGAGCCAATCCAGTTCGTGGTGGCCCATCGGCCCCCAGCTGTGCAACTGGAACAGGTCCAGCCTTTCGACGCCCAGCCGGCGAATCGAGGCCTCGACATTGGCGCGCAAATGCCACTCCGGAAAGCGCCCTCTGACCCGCGGCGCGGGATCATCGGGATTTGGCCAGACGGTCGGCTGCGCCTTGGTGGCGACATAGATCTTGCCGCCCTTCCACTGACGCAGCGCTTCGCCGATGACGGACTCGGAATGGCCAGCGCCATAGAGCTCAGCCGTATCGACGAAATTGATACCGCGTTCAAACGCGTGAAGGAGCGTGCGGATCGAGGCAGCATCGTCGACCTTGCCCCAGGTTCCGCCGATCTGCCAGGCGCCGAAACCTATTTCGGATACGCTCCAGCCAGTTCTGCCGAATTGACGATATCGCACGCACTCCTCCCTTTCCCCCGATCAGGGATAGAAGCGAAATCGTGCGTTCAATAGCCTCGAATTGATGGGTTCCAATCACGGGACCTGTTTGCGGCGGTGACATACAGGACTGTCGGTGCGAGATCCTCTCTTCGAAACAGGGCGGTTCAAAGACCTAGGTCAGCAATTCCCAGCCAAGAAAAGATGATGGAAATCCATCAGAATTTTTATGAAGCGGTCGGCGCCGAGGACCATATTCGAACGGTCGTGCGGGCTCCATTTTGGATCGCCAAAGCGGCGAATCCACCCCCGGGCAGGGGTGATCTGATCGCTCGGACCTGCGCATGTGGCATTTCGATACTGGATGGGCGCACCGAGACACAACGCAAACGCAGCAGGGCGGCGCGCTGTCCGGCTACTTAGGCCCAGGAGGAGACAAGATGAAGATTTCGGCCAATCTATTGAAGGTTGCCACCGCAGTTTTGGCAATAACGTTTGCCGGACCCACGATGGCAGGAGCAGCTAAGATCGCCATCATTGGCGGAAGGACGGACGATCCTTTCTTCGCGATTGTAAAGCGTGGCATAGACGATGCCGCCAAGATCGTGGAGTCCCGCGGCGGGACCGTAAATTACTTGGCCCTGCAGACATATGACAACATTGGTTCTGATGCCGCGGCGCTTATCCGGACGGCGGTCAGCCAGGGCTCAACCGGAATTGCTGCACCGAACTGGGTGCCAGATGCTGAGGACCCTGCGTTCAAGGCAGCGACGGACGCCGGCATTCCGATCATGGTCTACAATTCGGGTGGAACAGATAAAGCCAAGGAGCTCGGTGCCATAAACTATGTGGGCACCGAGGATTACGTGGCTGGGTTGGCTGCGGGCGAATATCTCGGCACCAACAAGGTGAAGAACGTTATTTGTGTCAACACCGTCCCGGGCGCGGCGAACCTCGAAGCACGCTGCAAGGGCATAAGTGACGGTGTCACAAAGGCGGGCTTCAAATCGACCCAGTTGCCTCTCCCGGCAAGCAGCTTCGGCGACGCGACAGCCGTCTCGGAGGCCATCAAAGCTACGCTAGCGAAGGACACAACCATCGACGGTGTCGTCACGATGGGCAACCAGGACGCAAGCAGCGCCGCCCTGGCGATCGCACAGGCCAATGCCCAGGACCGGGTCAAGCTCGGAACGTTCAACACCGATCAAGCGAGCCTGGATCGCATCAAGCAGGGGACGCAGATGTTCGCGGTTGATCAGCAGGGATACCTGCAAGGGTTTCTCGCGGTTTTCCTTCTGGAATCCTATGCCACTTATGGGATGAAGTCGCCCACCATGCCGATCTTGACCGGGCCAGCCGTTGTCGACGCGAAAAATGTCGATGCCACGCTCGCCGGGGTTGCCGCAGGGGTGCGCTGAGCTTCCCCCGAGACGCCACGTCGACCTTGACTGCTGCAACGGCGCTCAGCTTGGCATCTCCTGCGCGCTAAGATCGTGACCGGCGGGCGCCAGCCTGCCGGTCACGGGCGAAGTTCCCAGCCAAGCAGGTTCCACCGCCTGAGGCTGATCGGTTTCAATCACTCCGGAGGATGCTCGGGCAGGTTTTGAGGCCCGTAGAGCACGATCGGCACCGTCGATACATACGGCGGCACCACACGGGTCGCCTCTTCGAAACCGAAATGGTTCATCAAGACATCGAGCGCGAACTGTGCTTGCAGTTCCGGGCTTTGGTCGATCGTCAGGGTCATCAGCCCTTCCTTCAGATAGGCGTGGGTGTAGGCCGTTAGCTCATGCCCGATGAAGATTGGCCGGCGCGGCAAAAGTTGAGCCTTCAACGCCGCCACGACGCCTCGATTTCCCGCGCCAACATTATAGACGGCAACTGTTTCGGGGTGCTGACGAAACGCCTCCTTGAGGCGGATCTCCGATCGGACCGGGTCGTCGCTGCCTTCGACGATCTGCGCGAGAGAGAGTTGGGGCGCGCCATCGGCCAACTGATCCTTCAGGCCGCGAACGCGTTCGAAATGGGACTGGAAACCGAGGTGGTTGCAAAGCACGACGACCTTGCCTGGCGTAGACATGAGGCCGAGAAAATATCCTGCCGACCGGCCGGCCTTGTAGTGATCGGTGCCAGCGTAGGACAGTCGGTCCGATCCCGGCAGATCCGAGATCATCGTCACCACGGGCCTGTGTTCCTTGGCGAGGTCAGCGATTGCGGCCTGGATCAGCGGATGGTCCTGGGCATAGACGATCACCGCGTCATAAGAGCCTCGCTTCAATGCGGCAGCGATCGTGGCCGGTTCCTCGTCTTTCAGGAATGTCCGGTGAATCGTGATGCTGTGCTGCATACGCGGCGCCAAACGCCGAAACTCAAATCCCATGCGATGGATCAGGGGCAATTCCGGCCGGGCCAGAATGACATTCAGCCGCACAATGGAGCGGTGTGGCGACGGCAAGATACGCTTCAGCCCGAGTTCGCGCGCTGCTTTGAGGACCCGCCGGCTTACCTCCTCGCTCACATTGCCGCGTTCGTTGATTACGCGATCGACGGTGGCGCTGCCCACCCCGGCGCGCGCGGCAACATCAGACAGAGTGATCCGGCTAGTCATTCCCCGACACTATTTCCGATCTCGCGAGCCTGAGAAATACGGCTGATTGAATCCCATCACAACAGTCCGGAACTTTCAAATCGGTTTCGCTATGACTCATGCATCGGGCGCTGAGGAACGCCCTTAGGGAGGTAGCTGGTAGCGGGCAATCGCCCGCAATTCCCGAACGTGGAAGCGACGCGCGAAGCGTCGGAACCGCAGATCAACGTCAGGCATGCGCCCCGCCGCAGTCGGAAGATCCGCGGAGCGGACTGGTATTGCCAGACGGAAGACTGGTTCCAGCGGAGGAAGAGATGGACGATCTCAAATACGGCACACGAAACAAGCGCGGCGACTTCACGCCCGGCGAGAAGCTTGAAGGCGCTCCGGTTTTCGTCTGGCCGCCGCGGCCGCTCAAATTCTTGCGCTGGCTGCCCGGGTACTTCTTCCCCTGGAATGCGCTGTTCTTCTTGCTGGGGCTCGGCATTTGGAACTGGGCGACGCCAGCGAAGGAGACGTTGGCGACACTGGACTGGCGATGGATCGCCTATCTCTGGCTTCGGAACTCAGCCATCGTCTTCGTTCTCTTCGGCGCCGTCGAACTAAGGCTCTACGTCCAGCGATCCCAAGGCAATCGCTTCAAGTTCAACGGACTCTTTCCGGCCGACAAGAAGTCCGACGTCTTCATGTTCGGCAGCCAGAACGTCGACAACATGATCCGCACTTTCGGAACCGGTATCCCGATCTGGACGGCCTATGAAGTGCTGATGTTGCATCTCTGGGCCATCGGCTGGGGCCCTTGGACGACCTTCGCGGAGCACCCCTGGGCCCTCGTCGCGCTCGGTCTCGCCATACCGATGATCCACGAGACGCATTTCTTCTGCATCCATTGGCTGATCCATCGGGCGCCGCTCTACAAATGGGTTCATTCGGTCCACCACAACTCGGTCAATCCGTCTCCGTGGTCGTCGCTGTCAATGCACCCGGTCGAGCATTTGCTCTATTGGTCGGACGTCCTCATCCACCTCGTCCTGCCGTCACACCCTCTGTTGGTGCTTTATCACCTTCAGGTGACGGGAACCGGCGCGATCGTCGGCCACATCGGCTTCGACAAGATCGAAATCGGCGACGAGCGAGGGATGGGGACCCATGCCTATGCCCACTACCTGCACCACAAGTACTTCGAGGTGAACTACTCGGACGGTGTCATGCCCTTCGACCGGTGGTTCGGCACCTGGCATGACGGTTCCAAGGAAGGCGATGCCCTCATGCAGGCCCGCTTCGAGCGCAAGCGCGCTCGAATAAATGCCTCGCCACCCACAAGCACCCAGTAACGCAGATACCGGACGCATCCCGAGCAGGGGGCGAGCCGTGACAGGCGCAAGAAGCGCCAGACGCATAGCAACCAGGACCCGTCGAGGGACGGACAACAGGAGGAGAAGACCCATGAAACTCAAGACCCTTGCGAAGGCGATGCTCACCACCGCGACGCTCGCGCTTGCAACACACGCCAATGCCGCGGACATCGCCGTGATCGCCGGCTCCGCGCAGGACGCCTTCTTCAACATCGTCAAAAAGGGCGTCGACGACGCAGCGCTTGTCGTCCAGGCCAATGGCGGCAAGGTGACCTACCTGACGGTGCCGAACTACGATAATTTCGGCCCCGATCTCGTCGGCTTGATCAACACCGCCATCAGTCAGAACGTGCAGGGCATCGCCATTCCCATCTGGGTGCCGGACGCGCAGGTTCCTGCGCTGCAGGAGGCGGCCAAGAAGGGCATCAGGATTATGATGTATAACTCCGGCGGAGAAAATCGGGAGAAGGTCAGCGGCATCAACTACTTCGGTTCCGAGGAGAAAACGGCTGGCGTCGCCGGCGGCGCATATATGGCCAAGCATGGCGCGAAGAAGATCATGTGCGTCATCCACGTGCCCGGCGCCGTAAACCTCGAAACACGGTGCAACGGCGTCGAAGAAGGCGCCAAGGCGAATGGCGCCGCGGTCGTAAAGCTGCCGCTGCCGGCGAACCTCGACGCGAACGCCGCCGGCACCGCCGAGGCGATCAAGGCAGAGCTGCTGAAAGATCCGACCGTCGACGCCGTGATCACCCTTGGCTCGCCGGTGGCCGATGCGGCAGCGCTGGCGATCCAGCAAGCCGGGGTGGGCGACAAGGTCAAGCTTGGCACCTTCGATATGAGTGCTGCAGTCCTTGGCCGTATCAAGGACGGCAGCCAGGCGATGGCGATCGACCAGCAGCCCTATGCGCAGTCCTTCCTCGCCACCACGATGCTTGCGGCAAACATCGATTTTGGCATCGAACTCGCGACCGATCCGGTCTTGACCGGTCCTGCGATCGTTGATTCCACAAACATCGATGCTGCGCTCGCCGGTGTCGGTAAGGGCGCTCGCTGATCATCGATTGCGCACAAGCTCCCAGCCCGTGAACGTCACGGGCTGGGAGCCAACAAAAATCAAGCGGGAGGACTTGTGGAGGTCCAAGATGGAAAAGCTCTCGATCGATAATCTGTTGAGGCGGCCCGAGATGGGCGCCTTCCTGGGCATGCTCTTTGTGGCCGTGTTCTTCACCATCTTCGGCGGCATATTGTTCATTTCACCGCAGGGCATCGCCAGTTGGCTGAACGTCGCCGCCAATCTCGGCATCATCGCGATCCCGATCGGGTTTCTGATGATCGCCGGCGAGCTCGATATCTCGGTCGGCGCGATGGTTCCCGCCGCCTCGATGTGCATCGGCATCCTTTGTGGCCACTACGGTCTGCCGACCTGGCTGGGCATTGTCATCACCCTGGGTTTCGGCGTCGTGGTCGGCCTCGTCAATGGCATTATCGTCATTCGCACAGCCGTCCCGTCGCTGATCGTGACCATGGGTACGCTCTTTGCCGTTGCCGGTCTGGTGCTGTTCCTCTCCATCGTGCTGACCAACACGACGTCGGTCACGATGACGGCGGCACCGTGGGCCAAGGCGATCTTCGGCAGCTTCGTCAACCACACCTTCCAGGTGATCATTTTCTGGTGGCTCGGGTTGACCGCGCTTTACTTCTGGTTCCTCCACCTTTCCCCATGGGGCAACTGGCTGTTCGGGCTCGGCGGCGACAAGATCTCGGCTCGCAACGCCGGCATCCCGACGGACAAGCTGACTGTCGCCCTGTTCGTTCTGTCCTCGGTCAGCGCGGCTTTCGTCGGCATGTGCCAGACGATCCTGTTCAACTCGGCGCAGGTTTCGGCGGGGCAGAGCTACATATTCAATTCGATCATCTCGGTCGTCGTGGGCGGGGTGCTGTTGACCGGGGGGTTCGGCTCGGTGATCGGCATCTTCTTTGGAACGATCACTTTCGCGATCGTCAACCAGGGCATCTATTTCACCTCGTTCGACCGCAACCTTTCCAGCCTGATCATTGGCGTCATGCTTCTGATCGCGGTGCTTACCAACAACACCTTCCGCGAGATGGCACTGCGCATTCCCCTCAAGAAGAAGGGAGCATGACAATGGCCGACAACACGCCAATCCTGGAACTGCGCAACGTCAACAAGTCGTTCGGTCCAATCGACGTTCTGCACGACATCTCGATCAGGGTGCGCGCTGGCGAAGTGCTTTGCCTGCTCGGTGACAATGGTGCCGGCAAATCGACGCTCATCAAAACCATGGCCGGCGTGCACAAGCCGACTACGGGCCAGATCCTGATGGACGGACAGCCGGTGGTGTTCAACAATCCCCGCGAGGCGGGCGAACGCGGTATCGCGACCGTTCACCAGTTTGGCGGCACGTTCGCGCTGATGACAATTGGACGCTCCTTCTTCATCGGGGTCGAACCGACCAGGGGATGGGGACCGTTCAAGATCTTCGATCGCAAGAAGGCCAATGCCATCGCCGTGAAGGCGGTGCAGGACTTCGGTATCACGCGCATCGACGATGGCGATCGTCTCGTCGGCGGTCTGTCGGGTGGTGAACGTCAGTCGCTCGCGATCGCACGCGCCGTGCATTTCGGCGCGCGGGTTCTCATCCTCGACGAACCGACGGCCGCCCTCGGCGTGAAGCAGGCGACGCACGTCCTGCGCATCGTCAACGAGGCGAAGCGCCGTGGGCTTGCCGTGGTCTTCATCACCCACCAGGTGATGCACGCCATGACCGTCGGCGACCACTTCGCGGTGCTGATCCGCGGCGCAGTCGCCGCCGATTTCCGCAAGGGCGAAAAAAGCCGCGAGGAAATCACCGATCTCATGGCCGGCGGCGAAACTATGGCGGATCTGGAAGCCCAGATCGAAGGCTACATGGAAAAGCACCAAGGCCATCCGCCGCCACCGGCGAACTAATTCTCTGAACCTCCCGAAGACGCATAACCTCCACCGCGTCTTCTACTGGCCGGCCGAGGCAACTCCGCCGGCCAGTTTTTCTGAAACCTCAAGACGGAGAAACGGGAAATGACTGGCTGGGTCAACGCCTGCGCAGCAGACGACATCGAGGCCGAAGATGTGACGCGCTTCGATCATGATGGGAGAACGTTCGCCATCTTTCGCTCGCCGGACGACGAGTATTTTGCGACAGACGGATTGTGCACGCACGAAAAGGTCCATCTTGCCGATGGCCTGGTGATGGAGGACACGGTCGAGTGTCCGAAGCACAACGCAGCTTTCAACTACAAGACCGGCCAGGTGCTGCGCGCGCCAGCCTGCATCAATCTGCGCGTCTATCCCGTCAAGGAAGAAGGCGGGCAGATTTTCATCGAGATTTGATCCGCCGGAATTCCATCTCACCCGAGTGAAAGATCAGCCAATAAGTTATGGCGACCGCAAGGCGCCAACAACGGAGCTTAACAATGTCTGTCCGTCTCGCGGTCATCGGCGCAGGTGTCATGGGCAGCGACCATGCCCGGATATTCGCGGCGGAATTGCCCGGTGCAACCATCCAGGTCGTGTGCGACGCCGCGGAAGCGCGCGCAAGGCATCTCGCTGACAGCACAGGTGCGCCGCATGTTCTCGCGGATCCTGAAATTGCGATCAGGCGCGCAGACGTCGATGCCGTGATCGTCGCCAGCCCTGATTTCACCCATGCGCCTCTTTCGTTGGCCTGCATTGGAGCGGGGAAGCCGGTTCTATGCGAAAAGCCTTTGTCGCAGTCGTCACAAGAATGCCTAAGGGTGATCGAGGACGAGATGGCCGCCGGCCGGCGCTTCATCCAACTCGGTTTCATGCGCCGCTTCGATCGGTCCTATGCGGAAATGAAAGCCGCGCTGGATCAGGGGCACCTCGGCCGGGCGCTGGTGATGCACAATTTCCATCGAAACATGGAGACTCCGGCATCTGATTTTATCGGAGCAATGGCGATCACCAACTCGGCACCGCATGAATTCGATGTCGCACGTTTCGTGCTTGGCGCCGAATTCGAGGCCATCTCCGCCTTTCAGCCGCGCCGTTCCGACGCAAAAGTGGCTCCCGTGGTCATGGTTCTGGAAACCGAAGACGGGCAGCTGGTGAACATCGAAATCAACAACAATGCCGCCTACGGCTATGATGTTCGAGCGGAACTAGTCGGCGAACTTGGCGCGATTTCGATGAATGCGCCAAGCCATTCGAAGCTCGATGCCAACCTTCGGCAGACTGTAGGCTACGATGCGGATTGGCGAGGCCGCTATGCCGAAGCCTACCGGCGCCAGAACCGCGCGTTCCTGACGTTCGTTCGCACGGGCGAATTCTCTGCAATCGCCGCCGATGCCTGGGATGGATATTGTGCTGCCATCGTCGGCGAGGCCGGCGTTCGGGCACTGATCGAAAAGCGGCGGGTAGCTGTGGACATGACCGCACAGCCGACCTTCTATCGAGGCAACTGAGTGCGAAGGGCGGGTCGAAAGATCAGGCCGCCAACCCGGTCGAGCGGCCTAAAGTTCATCCCCCTCAGATTGCCTGCAGTTTGTAGTCGGACGCCTTGACCGGTGCCACGCCGCGCATCAGCGCCACGGACCTCTCGAGCCCTTCAAGCGAGTTCAGGATAATGTCCTCATGCTCGATGGACAGCCAGCCATCATATCCGCCCATCTTCAGGCGGTAGCAGAACTCACGCCACCATTTCTCGTCATGGCCAAAGCCGAGGGTGATGTAGGACCACGACCGCGCCGGGATATCGGTCAGTCCACCATTCTCGAGCAGGCCGGTCGTCGCCTGGACGCGGCTGTTTAACAGCGTGTCCTTGGCATGCACGTGATAGATGGCGCCCCCAAGAACCTCGGCAACCACGAGGGGGTCGGCTCCCATCCAGAAAAGGTGGCTCGGGTCGAGGTTGGCGCCGACCACGGGACCGACCGCCTCCCGAAGCCGAAGCAGCGTCGGAACGTTGTAGACGCACTGGTTGCCGTGCAATTCCAGGGCAATGCGTTCCACGCCTGAGGATTTCGCGAGCTCGACGATTTCTGACCAGAAGGGGGCGAGAACCTCGTTCCACTGATAGTCCAGGATCTTGCGCGTCTCCGGCGGCCAGCTTGCTACGACCCAGTTCGGCATCACGTCCTGGCTGCTGCCACCCGGCAAGCCCGACATCGTGCAGACGGTCTTGATACCCAGGTCGCCCGCAAGGCGGATCGTATCCTTGAGGCACTCCCCCTGCTTCTTGTCGGTCGGATGGGTAGGGTTGCCGTTGGCGTTGAGGCTGATCACCTCGAGGCCTCGGGTCTTGAATGCGTCGAGAAAGGATTTTCGCGCGTCAGCACTGCTCTTCATCTTCGCCAGGTCAAAATGCGGCGCCGTCGACCACCCGCCCGTGTTCACCTCGACCCCGTCGACGCCGAGGCGGGCTGCCTCATCAAGCACTTGCTCGAAACCAAGCCCGCCAAGGCTGTCCGATACGAATCCGATCTTCATGGCTGTCTCCTCACCGGCCTAGCCGCATTGCTAAGCGCCGGCCAAGCCATAGCCGGACCGCCCGTCGCATCGCATCGTGTTGCCTGATTGAATTCAATCAGGAAGCCATCTGCGCAGCATTGAAGCTTGTGCCACTTCTATCGCCGCTTCGTAGCCGATGGAGGAGGATGGATATGACGGCGCAAAACGTTCCCGTCCGATGGGGCATACTCGGCGCCTCGCGAATCGCCGATGGCTCGATCCTGCCCGGGCTCGGCAAGAGCGCCGCGGGCAAAGCCGTGGCCGTCGCCGCACGTGACGAGACGCGGGCCAGGACGCTGGCGGACAGGCACGGAGTGCCGAAGGCATATGGCAGCTACGAGGCGCTTCTGTGGGACCGGGAAGTTGAAGCGGTCTATATAGGGCTTCCCAATCACCTCCACGTCGAATGGGCGCGCCGCGCGGCCGCGGCGGGCAAACATGTGCTCGTCGAGAAACCGGGAGCAATGCGCTGCGCGGAGTATCAGGCACTGGATGGCGTCGATCCGGCGCTCAAGATTTCGGAGGCCTTCATGGTCCGCCACCAGCCGCGGTGGATCGAATTGCGCAACATCTTGAGGTCCGGTCGCTTTGGCGCGCCGAAGACGTTTTCCTCGCTGCTGTCATTCTTCATGACGAACGCCGACGACTTTCGCCAAAAGCCGGAATTCGGCGGCGGCGCCTACTACGACCTCGGCTGCTACACCGCGATGGCCGCCCGCTATGTGTTCGACGCCGAGCCCCGGCGCGTGCTGGCGCTGATGGACACCGACGAAGGGGGGATCGACCTCTTCTCATCCGTCGTCCTTGATTTCGGGCAGGGGCGACACGCGACGTTCATGGTGTCGCTGGCACAGGCATCGTCTCAATCGATCCAGATCGTTTGCGAGCGCGCCTTCATCACGCTTCCGCAAGCCTATGTGCCGTCGCGGACGCAACCGAATCTAATCCTGATCGACACATCTGCGGACCATGCAAACTCGCAGATCCAGACGATCGAATTTCCAGCACTCGATCAATACGAGGCCGAGGTGACGAATTTCTCCCGTGCGATACGCGGCGAGGACGTTCCCTACTTCGGTCTGGCTGACGCACGAGCCGGCGCAGCGGTTGGTGACGCTGTCTTCGCCTCGGCCCGATCTGGCTCATGGATAGACGTGAAAGGAATTTGAGATGACTGTAAGACTTGCCCTGATCGGCGCGGGACGAATTGCCAAGGTTCATGCTGCCGCAATCCAGAGCCTAGAAGACGCCGATCTCGTCGCCGTTGCCGACGCCATGCCCGGAGCGGCGGAAGCCTTGGCAGCCCGCTGCGGTAGCCGCGTGATGGGCATCGACGAGATTGCGGCCCATCAAGATATCGACGCTGTCCTGATCTGCACTCCGACAGACACGCACGCCGGCCTGATCGAGCTTTTCGCCAAGGCAGGCAAGCACGTCTTCTGCGAAAAGCCGGTCGACCTGGACGTTAAGCGGGCCACGGAGGTCGTGCGGATCGCGGACAAAGCCAAGATCAAGCTGATGCTTGGTTTTAACCGGAGATATGATCCAAACTTTGCAGCTGTCCGTAAAGCGATCGACGAAGGCAAGATCGGCGCGGTCGAGATGGTCACGATCACCTCGCGCGACCCGCGAGCCCCGGACCTCAGCTATGCCTCCCGGTCGGGTGGAATCTTCCGCGACATGACGATCCATGATCTCGACATGGCGCGCTTCATGCTCGGCGAGGAGCCCATATGGGTTTCCGCGCATGCCTCCGTGCTGGTCGAGCCCGAGTTTAGCCAGATTGGAGATTTCGACAGTGCTACGGTCATCCTCGAGACGGCCTCGGGCAAACAGGCAGTGATCAGCAATTCGCGCCGCGCGACCTATGGCTACGACCAGAGGGTCGAGGTGCATGGCTCGCTCGGGGTTTTGAACGCTGAAAACCAGACCGAGAATTCGGTCCGTCTGGGGACCACTCAAGGCTATGCGAGCGCACCGCTGCTGAGCTTCTTCATGACCCGGTACACGGCATCATATGCCGGGGAGATCGAAGAGTTCGTGACGTGCATCGCGGAGGATCGGGCGCCCATGACAACCGGCAAGGACGGTGTGCTCGCCTTGAAACTCGCGAATGCCTGCATCGCTTCGGTCGAGCAGCATAAGCGCGTTGCGGTCTAACAATTCTATTTGGGAGGTCGAGCAACCATGTCATTCAAGGGTATCGCGGTCATCGGCGCCGGTATGATCGGTGCTGCGCATGCCGCCGCCTATCGCCAGTTCGCCCATCGCTTTGGAGACGGCTCGGCCAAGCTTGACACGATTTGCGATGTCAACGCCGATATGGCGCGCACCCTCGCGACGAATTGGGGTTTCGAGCGGACCGAGGCCGATTGGAAAACTATTATCGCCGATCCTAACGTCGATGTCGTTTCGGTTTGTTTGCCGAACTACCTGCACACCGAAGTGACGCTTGCGGCATTGCACGCCGGGAAGCACGTCCTGTGCGAGAAACCACTTGCCCTTGACGCGGCGTCCGCCAGACCTGTCAGGGACGCCGCGCGTTCAGCCAGTTCCATCTCCGGGACCGTTTTCAACTATCGCCGCATACCCGCCGTGGCCGACATCAAGGCCCGGATCGAAGCCGGGGAACTCGGAAAGCCGGTGCAGATCTCGGTTCTCTTCCAATGCGACTACGCGGCTGATCCGCTACTGCCGCATTCCTGGCGCTACGAGTTCGCCAAGGCCGGACCTGGTGCGCTGCTCGATGTCGGAACGCACGCGGTCGACATGATGCGGTTCTTGTTCGGGGACATTTCCGAAGTCGTGGGTGCTGTGTCGACGATCTCGATCGCGGCGCGCCGGCTTCCTGTCAGCCCCACCTCGGGCCACGAGCATGTGGAACTCTCGGACGCCACCGCCAAGGTCGACAATGATGACGTAATGTCCGGCCTGGTTCGCTTCACCAGTGGTGCGCAAGGATATGTGTCCGCCAGCCGCGTGGCTGTTGGGACGGGCAACCGCCTGGCTATCGAGTTGATGGGAACCAAGGGCACTGCTCGCTATTCGACGGAGTGTCCAACCTACTTTGAGTTGGCACTCCTTGAGGATGGCTCCGCCAGGGCCTTCCGAAAGATTGCGAACAGCCCACGCTCCCCGAACGTTGCATCTCTCGCGGCCGTTCCGCACGACTTGGTATCGGTTGGCTACGCCGAGTGGTTTGGCTTCATGATCCACGAGTTTCTAGACTGTGCCGACAAGCGAAAGGCCTTCGCCAACGGCTCGATCGAGGATGGCTACCGCGCAGCCCAGGTCCTCGATGCCATTCACCGCTCAAGTACAGAGAAGTCGCCGGTGGAAGTCCGTTGGATCGACTGAAGCCCTCGCGCAGGAGCTCGCTGGGTTGACTGCCGCTAGCGGTGGAGAATGGGCCGAATGGCTCGGTCCGTCTGCTTTCAGCAAAAAAGGTGACCAAGGATGCCTTCGAACTTAGCTAGGTTCGAAAGAATGCATGCATGATTGGGGTGTCGCTAAGGTCGCTTGGCCAAGCGCACACCAGGGCCGCCGCCATTTTCTGGGATAAATTCAATTCCCGCAGCTTCAAAAGTTACTCGGAGTGCCGCCACGGTAGAATCTTTAAGTTGTTCGCCTCTTTCAAAACGGGCGACAGTATCCGGTGAGACGCCTGTGTGCCGAGCCAAATCTCTCGTTCCCCAGCCAAGTGCCACACGCGCCATTTTACATTGGACTGCATTCATTTCGTAACACCGATACGATTTTGGTTGATCCGCAGTCCTGGCTGAGCTATCGTATCCCTGATACGATTATGAACTGCGTGCTGCGGCTGCTGATGGTGTTGAGACCACCTCCAGCAGCCTAACCACAACCCAGGCTTCAGGGAGCTCGGATCATGGCTGATTCCGACCATAGCACGACTTTATCTTCCGTCACTCGGCGGCTGCTGATGAGGCAGATTGTTACGGTGGCTGGACTGTGGCCATTTGGCGCTTGGGCGCGCGAGAATGTCTCGATCAATGGCCGGCAGGACGATCCAGCCCTTGGGTTGTATGAGAGTTGGTGCGAGGTTCACCGCTCGACCTTGGTGCTATGCCGGCAACAGCAGCAGTTGGAGAGATATCTCGTCAAAGCGATAGGCTTTCCCTCTGCTAAGATGCAGCTTCCGGGCGGCGGGGAAAAGACGGTCCATTCCGTCGAGAGTCTCGACGAACTCTATTCTCCCGAAAACGAAGTGGCATGGGGCAGAGCGCTTTCGGAGCTAGCCGCACATCAGGCGCGCTGGGACGCTACTGATGCCGAGATCGGGTTTTCGAGAACTGACGAACTAATACAGAGATCGGAAGCGGCGGAACAGGCGCTTTTGGATGACCTGCCGCTTACTCCGGCACGCTCCGTTGAAGGTGCATTGGCTAAGCTTTTGGTTATTCTGCGCAACGGTGAACATTGGGAGGATCCAGGCGATTTCCCCTGGCGTCATATCCGGTCGGTGCTCGATGACCTTGCCCGCTACCATCACATTGATCCGGCAACCATAGTCGCTTCATGCGCGCAAGAAAGGCATCAGGAGTGCAAAGGAAGCGTTAGCGTATCGGGGATTTCGCCGTGACGGCGATCGCGTGGTGTGCTCTGGCGGCCCATTGCGGAGACGGCATCCAGGAATCCCCCTGGTTTATGTTCTAGTGTCTGCAAATGCTCTCACCGTAAACCAGTTGGAAAGCACGATAGTCCCGGCCAGCCGGTTTCCTTTAATTGAGCGCCATCGCCTCTCTTGGCAATTAGCTGGGGAGAAGAAACCGCACGGCGCAAGTCATTGCACGCTGTGGCCCTACGACATGCACTTCGTGCTTTTCTTTGCCGTTCGGACGCCTCTGATGGCAGGTCCATCCACCATTGGGAGAGCGACCGCGATGGCAGAGGAAACGAGGACCGGGCCGCACGCGCGGGTTCCGGCGAACGACAACGGCGACCTCGCTGAGAACGTGGCGGCGGCCAAGGTGCATCGGGTGGTGTTGGATATCGCCCGGCTGATCGGCCGGCAGTTGGCGGGGGAGGCTTTCGAGGCGGGGCTGGCGGCCAACGACAATCGGCCGGGCCGCCAAGAGGGAGAGGGCAGGGAGCCGGATGGCAAGCCCCTTGGGAACAGGAGAGAGGATCTGCCGCCATGACCCGTGTCGCACTGTACGCCCGCTATTCTTCCGACAGCCAACGGGATGCCTCCATCCAGGACCAGTTGAGGCTATGCCGGGAGCAGGCGGCGCGGGAGGGTTGGAGCGTAACGGGAACCTATGAGGATGCGGCGATCTCCGGCGCCAGCACGGTGCTGCGGCCGGGCATCCAGCATCTAGTACGCGATGCCCAGCGCGGCCGCTTCGAGGTGGTGCTGGCCGAGGCGCTTGATCGCATCAGCCGCGACCAGGCCGATGTCGCCACTCTCTTCAAGCATCTGAAGTTCGCGGGCGTTACGATCGTCACCTTGGCCGAGGGCGAGATCAGCGAACTGCATGTCGGCCTCAAGGGCACGATGAATGCCCTGTTCCTCAAGGACCTCGCCCTCAAGACCCATCGTGGCCTGCGGGGGAGAGTGGAGAAGGGCAAGGCCGGCGGCGGGCTCTGCTACGGCTACCGGGTGCTGAAGAAATTGGACGCCGAAGGTGAGCCTGTTCGCGGCGGCCGTGAGATCGTGCCGGAGGAAGCGACCATCGTGCGCCGCATCTTCCGCGAATTCGCGGCCGGCAAGAGTCCGAAGGCGATCGCCGTCGACCTCAATAAGGAAGGTGTTCCTGGTCCACTCGGCCGACACTGGGGCGATACCAGTGTGCGCGGGCATGTCATCCGGGGTACCGGCGTTATCAACAATGAGCTCTATACCGGTGTGCTGGTTTGGAACCGCCTGCACTTCGTCAAGGATCCCGCCACCGGCAAGCGCGTGTCGCGGGCCAATCCGCCAGCTAAATGGATCCGCACTGAGGTCCCGCATCTTAGGATCGTCGAAGACGAATTGTGGCAGGCCGTGAAGGAGAGACAGAAATCCATCGCCAGCCAGTTCGAGACGGTGGCGATCGCCACGCGCAAGGCCCGGGCGAGAAAGCTACACACCATGAAGCGGCCGGTCTCGCTTCTCTCCGGCCTGCTCACTTGCGGCTGCTGCGGCGGGCGCTACGGCCTGTTCACGCGCGATCGCTATGCCTGTCTCAACCACCAGCGCCGCGGTATCTGCGACAACGGCCGTTCTATTACCCGCGAGAAAATCGAACAGCGCGTCCTCGCAGGCTTGAAGGAAAGGCTCGTCTCGGCCGATGCCGTGGCCGAGGCGATCAGAGCCTATGCCCTGGAGACCAATCGCCTCAACCAGGAGCGTCGCGCGCAAGGCGAACATGACCGCAAGGCGCTCGACAAGATCGAGCGCGCGATCGCCGGCATAATGGCCGCGATCGAGGATGGCCTGTACCAACCTTCGATGAAGGCGAGAATGGAAGACCTGGAGAGGCAGAAGGCGGACATCACCGCGCGTCTATCAGTGGCGCCGACTGACATGCCCGACCTGCATCCCAACATCGCCACTCTCTACCGCAAAAGGGTCGAGCAACTCACGCAAGCGCTTGCCGACCACGATGACGGACGTCGGGCCGCCGAGGCGTTGCGCTCGTTGATCGGAGAGATCGTACTTATGCCCGGCGACAAGCGCGGCGAGGTGCATGCCGAGCTACGCGGCGAGTTGTTCGGCATCCTCGAACTCGCCAAACCCGACCGAAGTCAAAGGCCTGACGATGTTATGACAAAAGGGGTTGCGGGTCCCCGCAACCAAACACAAAACGGCCCGCACAACGCCGGCCGTTCGCGTTTGTGCGCTTCTCTTCGCAATCCAATCGGCAAGTGCCGCAGGCCATGCCATGCAATTTCCAGCTTGCGCTGCTGCGGGCTTGTGTTTCAGCTTGCTGCCTTCCCCAAAGCCAATGCGGGGCTAAACGACGGAGACAAAGATGCGGCAAGCGCTGATCGTCTGGGGCGGCTGGGAAGGGCATGAACCCGAAGCCGGGGCGCGCGTCATCAAGGCGATGCTCGAGCAAGAAGGCTTTGCCGTGCGCGTCGAAAACACGACGGCGGCGTTCGCCGATCCGGCGATCGCCGATCTCAGCCTGATCGTACCGATCTACACCATGTCCAAGCTCACCAAGACCGAAGAAGCCAACCTGACCGAGGCGGTCGAAAACGGCGTCGGCCTCGGCGGCTATCATGGCGGAATGGGGGACGCTTTTCGCGAATCAACGAACTATCAGTTCATGTGCGGCGGCCAGTGGGTCGCGCATCCCGGCAACATCATCGACTATTACGTGAGCGTGGTGCGGCGCGACGACCCGATCATGCAGGGGATCGAGGATTTCCCCTACCGCTCCGAACAGTATTACATGCATGTCGATCCATCGAACGAGGTGCTGGCGACCACCACGTTTTCCGGCGACCACGCGCCGTGGATCGACGGCGTCGTCATGCCGGTGGTGTGGAAGCGGCGACACGGCAAGGGGCGGGTGTTTTATTCCTCGCTTGGTCACGTGGCCTCGGAGTTCGAGGTGCCGCAGATGCGCACCATCTTGCGTCGCGGGCTGGTCTGGGCGGCACGCTGAGTGGCTGGTGCAACCGGCTAAACGCTCTCCAGATAGGTCTCGATCTCGAAATCGCTGACGTTGAGCGCGAAAGTGTTCAGCTCCTGGCGCTTGCAGGCGATGAAGGCGTCGCGCAGCACGTCCGGGAAGATCTCGGCGACGCGCGGGCCGGACTCGAAAGCGGCGATCGCTGAGGCCCAATCCGGCGGCAGCTTGGCGAGCGCCAGCCCCTGACCCTCGCCGCCGGTCGGCTCGCCGGGCGAGAGCTGGCGCTCGATGCCGATCAACGCGGCGCCGAGAATCGCCGCCAGCACCAGATAGGGATTGGCGTCGGCGCCGGAGACGCGATGTTCGATTCGCCTTGCGGCCGACGGGCCACCCGGAATGCGGATCGCCACCATGCGGTTTTCATAGCCCCAGGCGACGGCGGTCGGCGCATAGGATCTGGGCCGCAGCCGGCGGTAGGAATTGAAATGCGGTGCGAATACCAGGGTGCTTTGCGCCATCGCGGCAAGCAGGCCGCCGACAGCGTGGCGCATGGTGTCCGAGCCCTGATCCGAGCCGTCGTCGAAGATGTTGCGGCCGTCCTTGTCGAGGACGCTGAAATGGACGTGGAAACCATTGCCGGCGCGCTCGCCATAAGGCTTGGCCATGAAGCAGGCGGCGAAGCCATGCTTGCGCGCGATGCCCTTGACCGTGCGCTTGAACAGCACGGCGTCGTCCGCGGCGCGCAATGCGTCGGGCACATGGTTGAGATTGATCTCGAACTGGCCGACACCGTTCTCGGCGATCGCGGTGTCGACGGGAATGTCCTGCATGCGGCAGGCTTCGTAGATATCGTGGATGAAGCCTTCGAAATCGTCGACCTCATCGATCGAAAGCGCGGCGTCGGAATCGAGGCGCCGCCCGGTTACCGGCGAGACCGGTCCGACAGGCCGCTGCGACGTCGGGTCGACAAGGTAGAATTCGAGTTCGGTCGCGGTGACAGGCGTCAGGCCGAGGGCGGCGTAGCGGTCGAGGATGCGGGCAAGCGCCCGGCGCGGATCGCCAAGGTAGGGGGCACCGCTGTCATCCGCCAGCCAGACCGGCAACAGCGCCGTCGGATGCGCCGTCCAGTTGACGGGCAGTATGCCGCGACCCGTCCAATGGCAAAGCCCGTCGGCGTCGCCGGTCGAGAACACCTGGGCGTTGCCTTCGATATCCTCACCCCATATGTCGAGCCCGATGGCCGAATAGGGCATGCGCAGCTTGCCTTCGAGCGCCTTGCGCGCCTGCTCGACCGGAATGCGCTTGCCGCGCATGATGCCGTTCAGGTCGCACACCGCCGCCCGCAGGCTCTGGATGTCCTTCCTGCTGTCCAGCCACTTCAAAACGTCCGCAATCGCATCGCTCAATTTCCAGCCCCTGTTTCTCTAGGTGCTGTAGCCCAGTCGGCTACGACATCCATTTTCAGCTTGTGAGTTCGTGAAGATCAGCACGGTTGACGCCGGGCTGATTATCTTCATTTTTTCAAGCCACTAGCCGGGATATCGGGCGGCATTTCGGGTCCGTTTTGTGCGATCTGCGATCGCAACATAGCGGCCCGACCGACGAAAGCCAAGCCGGATTCGAAGTCGGCTTGCTGCGGCTTGTCAGTGGCGCAGCTCCGGAAATTTAACTTGGCCAAGGATGTGGGCCGCGCCCTCGGCGATATCGCGCACGATCGCGGCCCGCGCCCTCTCGCCGTCGCCGGCCTCGATCGCCGCCACGACCTCCTCGTGGTAGTCGATGCCGAGAATGCCGGCCAGGTCATCCTCGAAGCCGATGTGCAGGTTGCGCAGGAAAGGGCCAACCTGCATCCATACCGTTTCGATCAGGAAGATTATCTGCTCGTTGCCGCAACGGCGGTAGATCGAGAATTTGAAGTCGTGGTTCTTGCGCAGGTAGTCGTCGATGTCGCCGCTGCGGGCGGCCTGGGTGAGCTCGGTGCAATGACGGCGGATGGCGCGCAGATTGTTGCCGTTGATGAGTTTGGTGGCAAGCTCGGTGGCCGTGCCTTCCAGGATCGTGCGCACGTCGGTCAGCTGCTGGAAGCGATCGGCCGAAATCAGCGGCACCTCGACGCTGCCGTTCGGCATCGGACTCAGCGCCTGCAGCCGCATGAAGGCGCTGCGCACCGGCATGTCGCTGGTGCCGAGCTCCTTGGCGAGCTTGCGCGAGGTCAGCTTCTGGCCAGGCCGGAGCTGGCCCGACATCAGCGCCCGCACCAGTTCCAGATAGACTTTTTCATGCAGCGGAACGGTATCGACAGCGGTCAGTCCGAATTGCGATTTGTCGGCCATTGGCGATGCGCTGCTTGATCGGTCCTGAAACTTGTTTCGTCACGATCCGACGCGGGAATAGCTGGCCGCCGCCGGGATACCTGGCCGGTCGTTCGGCCGCACGATAGACGGTCAACGCGAACCGCCGCAAGGGCGGCCCGGATTGCTATCCGATCCGCGCGTCGATGATCTCGACGAAGCGCGCGAACAGGCCGGCCTGCGATTTGATCTTCAGCTTGCGATAGATGTTGCGGCGGTGGACCTTGACGGTCCCCGGAACGATGCGCAGCGCCCTGGCGATCGATTCCGTGGAGTGGCCCTGCAGCACCAGGTCGACGACCTGCTTTTCGCGCGAGGTCAAGGACAGGCTCTTCCAGATATGCGCCCGGTCGAGCTCGTTGGTCATTGCGATGACATCGCCGGAGGGTTGGGCCGCAACCTCATCTGCAGGCAGAGACGGCCAGCGCTGCTTGCAGAAGCTTATCACCGCCGGCGCCATGTCACGCAGCAGCCTGGCATCAGCCGTTCCGAACGGCCCAGTGGCACGCAACCGCATCAGCGAGAGCACCAACGCGTCTTTGCCGGCCAGCGGCACGAAGAAGCCGACCTCCTCGGCAAGTTTGGTCTGGCTGTAATAGGAGCGGTAATATTCGCTGGCATAGAAGCGGTCCGGCGCGAGCTCTCGCATGCGCCAGAAACCCTCCTTGCGCTCGACCGCGGCGTGGTGGAACGGGTCGAGCAGATAGGGCCCGTCCTGATAGAGCGCGACGAAGATGTGGCTCTCCGCCGGCGAGAAGGTTTCGAACAGGAGCGGCGGCCTCGAGGCACCCCGATAGCCGAAGATCACGCAATGATCGAAACGAACATGCCCGCTGAGCCAGCCGACGATCGCCTTGCCGAAGTGATCGCCGCCGGTCTCGCGCGACGCGGCGATCACGGCGGCCAGGGCGTTGTAGTCGCCACTACGGGAGGCAGCCAATTCATACCCCTCTAAACGATAAAATCGGCTAAATATACCACCTGCGAGGTATATACTAGGTACCATTGCCCTGCTAGCGTCATGACATTGCCTCACGCTGTCGCTGGAGCCCGTGGCTTGACTGCAGTGCCCGATATCGAATTTCGCGCGGTCACCAAGCGCTACGGCGCAATCACCGCGGTGAGCGGTATCGACCTTGCCATTCCGCCTTCCGCCTTCGTCGCTTTGCTCGGGCCCTCAGGCTGCGGCAAGACGACCTGCCTGCGCATGATCGGCGGCTTCGAACAACCGGGCGAGGGCCAGGTGCTGATCCGCGGCCGCGACATGGCGGGAACGCCGCCCTACCGGCGCCCGGTCAACATGGTGTTCCAGCAATATGCGCTGTTCCCGCATCTCGACGTCGAGGAGAACATCTCCTATGGCCTGCGCCAGGCAAGGCCACGCCTGTCGACGCGCGAGATCAGCACGAGGGCGGGCGAGGCGCTTTCGATGGTGCAGCTCGGCGGCTACGGGCGCCGCAAAATCCACGAGCTTTCCGGCGGCCAGCAGCAGCGTGTGGCGCTCGCCCGCGCGCTGGTCAACAAGCCGGCGGTGCTGTTGCTCGACGAGCCGCTGGCGGCGCTCGACAAGAAGCTGCGCACCGACATGCAGATCGAGCTGCAGAACCTGCAGCGCGAGATCGGCATCACCTTCGTGCTGGTCACCCACGACCAGGAGGAGGCACTGTCGATGAGCGATTTCGTCTGCGTCATGAATGGCGGCCGCGTCGTCCAGCTCGGGCAGCCGAGTGAGATCTATGACGAGCCAGCCGACCTGTTTGTGGCCGATTTCGTCGGGAAGACCAATCTTCTCGACGGCAAGGTGGCCGGGCTCTCGGGTGACCTCGTCGATGTCGCGCTTGCCGACGGCACGGTGATTGCGGCACGCAGGCGGGTGCCGCTCAGCCGCGGCGAGGCCGTCTCCGTCAGCCTGCGGCCGGAATCGCTCAGCCTTTCGGCGCCTGGAAGCGGCGCTTTTAAAGGCATAGTGCGCAACCGCATCTTCCTGGGCTCGACGGCGGAATACGCGATCGAGGTCCAGGGCATCGGATCGCTGCTCGCCAAGGCCGACCATGGGATCGGCCAGGGCAATCTGTTCAAGCCGGGCGAACCCGTCGCCATCGGCTTTGCCGCCGGAGCGCCGCTGGCGTTTCCGCACGCCAACAATAACGGGACAAACCAGAGGGAAGACCAACATGCCGAAATCCTATCGTGACGGACTGCCGATAACCCCCGATAAATTCGTCGACCAGTTGATGCGTCTGAAGCGCGGCTCGATCAGCCGGCGCGACTTTCTCGGCCTCACCGGGCTCGGTGTCGCCACCGCCGTGATGGCGCGCGAGCTTGGCATCATGCCGACGCCGGCCTATGCCGCTGAGAACCTCGGCGACCGCATGTCGATCGCCACCTGGCCGAACTACCACGATCCGCAGACCTTCGAGAATTTCAAGGCCGAAACGGGCGTCGCCGTCGAGGTCAACGTCTTCGGCTCGAACGAGGAGATGCTGGCCAAGCTGCAGGCCGGCGGCTCGGGCTGGAGCCTGTTCGTGCCGACCAACTACACCATCTCGACTTACAAGAAGCTCGGCATCATCGAGCCGCTGGACATGGCGAAGCTTACGAATTTCGACGGCAAGTCTGAAGATGCGCGCTTCACCGCGGAAGGCACGATCGACGGGACGATCTATGCTGTGCCGAAGAACTGGGGCACGACCGGCTTTGCCGTCAACACCAAGAAGCTCGCCAAGCCGATGTCGAGTTGGAAGGAGTTCTGGGACACCGCCATGGCTGAAGCCGACGGTCGCACCATGGTGCATGACTATCAGCTCACCACGATCGGCAATGCCCTGAAATATTACGGCTATTCGTTCAACTCGCTGAAGCAGGACGAACTGGCCAAGGCCGAGGAATTGCTGCTCAAGGTCAAGCCGCATCTGTTCGCAGTGTCGAGCGACTACCAACCGGGCATGCGCGCCGGCGATGCCTGGATGACGATGTGCTGGACCAATGACGGGGCGCAGCTTCATCGCGACATTCCCGAGATCGCCTATGTGCTCGGCAAGGAAGGCGGCGAGATCTGGACCGACTTCTACGCCATCCCGAAGGATGCGCCGAACAAGCCGGCCGGCTATGCGCTGCTCAACTATCTGATGAACCCGAAGGTGGCGGTGAAGGAGCATCTGGCCAATGGCGCGCCCTCGACCGACGCGCGCGTCAACGCGCTGCTGCCGAAAGAGGTGCTCGACAATCCGATCCTCTATCCGGCGGCCGACCTGTTGAAGCCCCTCGAATTCGGCGCTGCCGCGACGCTCACCGATCCGGGCCGCGCCGAGCTGATGGCGCGCTTCAAGTCGGCTTGAGCAAGACCGGTCACAAACCTGATCCAGACAATGCGACCGGCGGGCAAATGCCCGCCGGCCCCCAACCGGCTTTCTCCATGCGCCGCAGTCTCTTTCGCAAAAACCTCGTGACGGCGCTGCTGCTCGCCCCGGCGACGCTGTGGCTGGTCGTCTTCCTGGTGCTGCCCTTCATCGCCATCGCCATCTTCAGCGTCGGCGAGCGGGCGCCGGAGGGCGGCTACCAGGCCGCGCTGACCTTCGCGCAATACGCCAACCTGCCGGCGCGAGCGACCGCCTTCTGGAACACGATGGTGCTGGCGCCGGCCGGCGCGCTTGCCTGCCTGCTCGTCGCCTATCCGGTAGCCTATTATCTGGCGCTGCGCGCGCCGCAGCGCTGGCGGCTGATCCTGCTTGCGCTGATCGTCATCCCGTTCTGGACCAGCCTTCTGATGCGCACCTATGCCTGGATGTATATCCTTGGCGGGCGCGGCATCCCGGCTTTGCTCGCCTATGTCGGCATAGAGGACCTCAGGCTGATCAACACGCCGGGCGCGGTGCTGCTGGGCATCGTCTACGGCTACCTGCCGCTGATGATCCTGCCGATCTATGTCAGCCTGGAACGGCTTGACCGGCGGCTGCTGGAGGCCTCCGCCGATCTCGGTGCTACGCCGCTGTCGACCTTCCTCGGCGTGACGCTGAGACTGTCGCTGCCCGGCGTCATGACCGGCTTCTCGCTGGTGATGATCCTATTGCTCGGCGAATATCTGATCCCGACACTGCTCGGCGGCGGCAAGGTGTTCTTCATAGGCAACGCGCTGGTCGATCTCTTCCTGCAATCGCGCAACTGGCCGTTCGGATCGGCCATCGCCATCACGCTGGTGCTGGTCTCGGTGGTGGTGCTGATCGTCGCCAATCGCATCTCGACCCGGCTCTCGGGCGCACGCCGGGTGGACCTGATCTGATGCGCGCCTTCGTCGTTGCCGTCTTTGCCTTCCTCTATCTGCCGATCGCGCTGGTCGTGCTGTTCTCCTTCAATGCCGGCCACCATGCCAGCGAGTTCACCGGCATTTCCGTGCAATGGTACGGCAAGGCGCTGTCCAATCCGTTCTTGGTCGAGGCGCTGAAGAACAGCCTGTTCATCGCCACCACCAGCGCCTTGCTCGCAGCCTTCTGCGGCACGGCCGCGGCGCTCGGGCTGCAGCGCGTCGGCGCGCGGACAAGGGCTCTGTTCGACGCGCTGCTGGGCGCGGCGATCGTCGTCCCGGGCGTCGTCATCGGCATCTCGACGCTGGTGGCGCTGGTGCAGCTTTTCGCTATCGTCAATCCGTTCCTCGCTTCGCTCTGGCCGACCGACCAGCCGCCGCGGCTTTCGCTGGGCTACGGCTCGATCATCGCCGCGCACGGCCTGTTCTCGATGGCGCTGGTGACGATGATCGTCGGCACGCGGCTGAGCAGCCTCGACCGCAACCTGGTCGAGGCTTCGAGCGATCTCTACGCCACGCCGCTGACGACGTTCCGCTCGATCGTGCTGCCGCAGATCATGCCGGCGGTGATCGCCGGCTTCCTGCTCGCCTTCACCTTCTCCTTCGACGATTTCATCATCGCCTTCTTCGTCGCCGGCGCGCAGACGACGCTGCCGATCTACGTCTTCGCCTCGATCCGGCGCGGCGTGACGCCGGAAATCAATGCCATCGCCACGATCGTGCTCTGCGCGTCGGTCCTGCTCGTGCTGCTAGCGCAATGGCAGCTCGGCCGGCGAAAGCCATCGCCTTGAGAGACCAATCCATGATCCTGAAAGACCGTATCGCCGTGGTGACGGGCGCCGGGTCGGGCATCGGCCGCGCCGGCGCGATGATCATGGCCAGGGAAGGGGCGCACGTGGTCATTGCCGACCGCGATCCGGCGGCCGGCGAAGCCACCGCTTCCGACATCCGCGGGGCTGGCGGCCGGGCCGAGGCGGTCGCCACCGATGTCGGCGACGATACGGCCGTCGAAGGCCTCATTGAGGGAACGCTCGGCAGGCATGGCCGGATCGACATCCTGCACAGCCATGCCGGCATCCAAGTCGGCGGCACGCTGACGGAAGTGGGCACTGACGGGATGGACGCCTCTTGGCGCATTAATGTGCGGGCGCAATTCCTGGCGGCCAAGACCGTCATGCCTGCGATGATCGCGCAAGGAGGCGGTGTCATCCTCAACACGGCGTCCAATTCCGGCGTGTTCTACGACCGGGAGATGATCGCCTATGCCACCTCCAAGCATGCCGTAGTGGCGATGACCAGGCAGATGTCGCTCGACTACGCCAAGCACAATGTGCGCATCAATGCGCTCTGCCCGGGCTGGGTCGACACGCCGTTCAACGCGCCGTTCATCACGCAGATGGGCGGGCGCGACGCGATCGAGAACTATGTCCGCACCAAGATCCCGATGGGGCGCTGGGCGAGCGCGGAGGAGATCGCGGAGGCGATCCTGTTCCTCGTCTCCGATCGCTCGTCCTTCATGACCGGTCAGGCGCTGGTGGTCGATGGCGGCGAGAGCATCGGCTGAGGCGCGCTTGGCACACCGCCTACCGGTCGTTCGGATTTCCGAATGCCGGATCGCGGCGCCGCGAGTAGGTGTCGATGCGCGGCAGATCGTCGGCAAACTCCAGCCAAGGCAGCCGAAGGCGCCAATAGGCGTGGGCGTGCGGCTTGAACCGCTCCGGATGATCGAAGAAGCCGATCGTGACATAGAGTTCGTCGCTCAGCCCTTCGTCGCGATAGGTGATCGAGGTACCGCATTTCTCGCAGAAGGTACGAACGACACCTTTCGTCCTCGAGAAGCTCCGGGGTTTTCCGCGCGTGAAGCGGAACTGGTCCGGCCGGTAACCGACCCAGATGGTCAGCGGGCTGCCAATCGCGCGGCGGCAGTCATCGTCATGATCGAAGCAGATCCAGAACGGATCGCCCTGCATCTCGGCGGCAACCGCTCCGCAAAAACATGCGCCCGTATCGCTCCTGCTTTCCATCTGATCGCTCTTGGTTGTTTCGTAAATCGTTCTGTCGGCATGCGACGCATATGGGGAACAGTACAAGCAGGTACCCGGTTCCCTCCGCCCGTTTGGGCCAACAACGGGGCAGCGGTTTCATGGGCGGGCTTGCGCTGCGGGCAACGATCGGCCAAACCATGGCTTGTCATGCGAGCGGTAGAAAGGCTTTCCCCCACCAGGCCGTTTCCAGTTGCGGCCGCAATGGTGCGCGCTTTGGCGGAGCGCCGCTGATCATGCGCTGCTGCCGCCACGAAAACCTGCAGCGCGCGGAGGAGACCAAGGTCGGCTCGCATGTTGTTCGTGACGGCTGGACCGAAGGGGTGCAAGGCGCTCCGCACCCGGCCTTTCGGCCGGTCATCAGGCGGGCGTCCGTCCTCGGATAACGCAGCTTAGATAATGCCCTACCGGAACGGACATGCCCGCCGAAGCGATCTCTCCTTCGTACGGACATGACCAATGCCTGACAATCTGAACACCTCATTCGCCGGCGCGGACACGCAAAGCTGGCTGAAAACGCATGCGATCAACGAAGTCGAGTGCTTCGTGCCGGACGTCAACGGCGTGCTGCGCGGCAAGACCTTGCCGGTCGCCAAATTTCTGAAGTCGCTCGACGACCGCGCGCTCTATCTGCCGAGCAGCGCCTTCCTGGTCGCCATCGATGGCCGTTATTCCGGCTCCATCGACGAAGGCTTCGCCTATCAGGATCCGGACATGCGCATGGTGTCGGATCTTTCGAGCCTGTGTCTTGCGCCCGGCAGCGCGGGCCGAGCCTATGTTTTCGCCGACACGTTCCACATGGACGACCGGCCGTGGATGGCTTCGCCGCGCCATGTGCTGAAAGCCGTGCTCGACCTTTACGATCAGCGCGGCTGGCGGGCGGTGATGGCGCCGGAGCTCGAATTCTACCTGACGGCGCCCAACCCCAACCCCGATCAGCCTTTGACCGCACCGATCGGGCGCAACCGCCGGCCGGAAAACGTGCAGCATCCTTACGACATGCAGGCGATGGAGGAGTTCGAAACGGTGACGCGGCAGCTTTATGAATATGCCGCCATCACCGGATTGCCGGTTGAGACGCTGATCCACGAATCCGGCACGGCGCAGCTGGAGATCAATCTCGTGCATGGCGATCCGCTGACGCTTGCCGACCAGGTGCTTTTGTTCAAGCGTCTGGCGCGGCAGATCGCGCAGGCCAATGGCATGCACGCCACCTTCATGGCCAAGCCGATCGCGGCGCAGGCGGGCAGCGCGATGCATCTGCACATGTCGATCGTCGACAGGAAGGGCGAGCCTTTGTTTGCCGGCGAAGACGGCGAGGACAGCGAAATGTTCTCGCACTTCATCGGCGGCCTGCAGAAATACATCCCTGAAATCATGCCGCTGTTTGCGCCGCATGCGAATTCCTACCGGCGCATCCGGCCCGGCCACAGCGCGCCGGCCAATATCGAATGGTCGCACGACAACCGCTCCTGCGGCCTGCGCGTGCCGCTGGGCGGGCGCGCCGCGCGCCGCATCGAGAACCGGCTGCCGGGGGCGGACGCCAACCCGTACCTTGCCATGGCCGGCTCGCTGATCGCCGGCTATCTCGGCATCGAGGAGAAGCTTGCGCGCTCGGAAGAGGCCTTCGGCAATGCCTATAAAAGCAGGAGCACACTGCCAAAGACGATGGAGGAAGCGCTTGATCGTTTCGCCGCTTGCGAGCCCGTGCGGGCACTGCTCGGCGAAGATTTCTTCCAAACCTATCTGCGCGTGAAGAGCGTCGAGCTTGACCTGTTCCAGAGCGTCGTGACGTCCTGGGAACGCGACCATCTGCTGCTCAAGGTGTGACCATGGCTTCGCGTTCGACAGGTTTCAATTCCGGTCTCGACATCGGCAAGTCCTATTATGTCGCTACCGCCAATCCGGCGCCCGACCATCCGGCGCTTGCCGGCGATGTCGAGGCCGATCTGGTGGTGGTGGGCGGCGGCTGCACGGGCGCTGCATGCGGCCGAGCGTGGTCTTAAAGTGGTGCTGCTCGAAGGCGGCAAGATCGGCTGGGGCGCCTCGGGCCGCAATGGCGGCCAGATGATCCCCGGCCTGCGCAAGGGCGCAAGGGGCCTGGTCAGAAGCTTTGGGCCGGAACGGGCAAAGGCGCTGTTCGATCTGGCCTTCGAGGCGCGCGGGCTGGTGCTCGATATCATCGAGCGCCACGGTATCGAATGCGACTTGCGCCAGACCGGCCATCTGGTCGGCGCGGTCAGCGCTTCGGATGTGCGCGACTTTGAAGAAGAGGCCGAATGCCTCGCCAAGGTCATGAACTTCACCGATGTCGAGATTCTGTCGGCTGCTGAGGCGCGGCAGATGGTCGACACACCCTATCAGGGCGCGGTGTTGGAGCGGCTCGGCGGCCACCTGCATCCGCTCAACTACACGCTCGGGCTTGCCCGCGCCGCTACCGCCACCGGCGTCATCATCCATGAGAACTCGGTCGCGGTGCGGCTGGAGCGCGAACCTTCCATCCGGGTGTTCACCGACAAGGGCTCGATCCGCGCCAGGCATGTGGTGTTGGCCGGCGATGCGCTGCTGAAAGGGTTGGAGCCGCGTGTCAACAGCCGCATCATGCCGGTCGGCAACTATATCGTCGCCACCGAACCTTTGGGCGAGCGCAATGTCATCCCGGCCAATGTGGCCGTCTCGGACACACTGTTCGTCGTCAACTACTACCGTATGTCGGCGGACGGACGCCTGCTGTTCGGCGGCGGCGAGCGTTACACGCCGTCGCCGCCGGCCGACATCGGCGGCTTCGTGCGGCCGCATATGGAAAGGACCTTTCCGCAGCTCAAGGGCTGCCGCATCGATCATGCCTGGGGCGGTCTGGTGTCCATCACCACGTCCCGCCTGCCGCATGTCGGCCACTATGGGGAGGTCTATTTCGCGCATGGCTATTCCGGCAAGGGCGTCATCCTGTCGACGCTGTCCGGCAAGCTCTTGGCGGAAGCGATCACGGGCGATGCCTCGCGGCTCGACCTATTCTCGACTTTGACGCCGCTGCCGTTCCCGGGCGGCACGGCGCTGCGCGGCCCGCTCTATGTGCTCGGCATGTTGTGGTATGCGATGCGCGATCGCTTAAGGCACTAGGGGTCCATCGATATTCAGGTGAGGCCGGCCTGCAAATGGCGGCTTCCTGCGCTTCCGGTGCTCACGTACTTCAAGTACGCTCCGCTCCGGCCTTCGCCGGCCGAAGCCCTCACAAGCGTCTCCGCTCTATGAAGGCTACGGCCGGCGTAGGCCGGTTCTCGGAGATCACCATTTCGGCTCAGCCTGACCTGAATCTCGACAGACCCTGGGCTGGCTTTCGTATCTCTGGAGTGGCTATGTCTGCACGCCAGGGACGAAATCCCGGGAAGGAAGAGCGATGAACATCGAGCCGGGCCGACTGACCAAGAAAGAGCGCCATGAGCTGATCCTGTCAGAGGTTCGGCGCTCCGCCTCGATCCGTATATCGAGGCTTGCGCGTCGCATTGGGGTCGCCGGCGAGACCATCCGCCGCGACCTGATCGAGCTCGGCGAAGCCGGGCTCATCAACCGCACCTATGGGGGCGCCACCATTTCGCTGGTGACGTCGGAACCGGTGATCGCCGAACGCGGCCTCACCATGATGGAGGAGCGGGCCCGCATCGGCCGCGGTGCCGCCGGACTCATCGAGAAAGGCCGCATCGTGATGATCGATGGCGGATCGACCACCTATGAGGTCGCGCGCAGCCTGTCGCAGCTCGGACGGGACCTGACGATCATCACCAACTCCGTCGGCGTCGCCTCGGTGGCCGGCGCCAATCCGGGCTTCCGCGTCATCCTTTGCCCCGGCACCTATGACAGCCGCGAGGCCGCCGTGCTCGGCGAGGACACGGTGGAATTCGTGCGCCGCTACAATGCCGACGTCGCCATCATCGGTGCCTCGGCGCTGAATGCCGAAGGGCCAAGCGACATGATCTCGGGCGCGGCGGCGGTGAAGCGGGCGATGATGGGGCGATCGCTGTCGACGATGCTGGTCGTGACCAACGACAAGTTCGGCCGCAGCGGCCTCGAACGGATATGCGCGCTGAGCGAGATTTCCGATGTCGTCACCGATCGCGAGCCGGCAGCGGCGCTGCGCGCCGCGATCGACGAAGCGGGCGGTGAGCTGCACGTCTTTGCCGAAAGCTGAATAGATACTGGTTAAGCGTCGCGGTTTGTCAGCGCGATGTGGCAGCAGCCGGAGCCATGGCCCGGCGTCCAGGTGACATTGTCGAAGCGTACGCCGGTTGCCTCGAACAGGCCGCGATCGAAGGCGCCGGCGATGCGGCAGAGCGTGGCGAGTTTTTCTTCATCGACGCCGGCCTCGACCCAGGCGTCCTTCAGTGGGCAGCGCCTGACCTTGAAGGCGATGTGGCCAGGCCCGCGCTCGACATCGGTCGGATACATGCGGCCGCCATCCGGGCTAACGGCGAGGAATGCCTCGCCGATTGCCGGCGCGTCATTGGGCCCGAAATCGGCGAAAGCGGCTGCTGCGACTTCCCGGCCGCGCTTTTCGATCGTGCGAATCATGACCGTCTCAGCCTTCTCGGCGCCGAGCTCGGTGGTCAGCTCGTCGAGGAAGAGACGGTAGAGGTCGGCGCGGTTGCGGAAGGCGGAGTCGAGCTCACGCGACAGTTTTTCGGCCCTGGCTGCTTCGGGATCGGTCATGATGTGTCCTGATTTGTCGTTCGACCATGATCTTGCCCGCAAACCGGGTCCCACTTTGCGGGACCATGGTCGGTTCCTGGTCAATCTTGGTGTCGCCGCCACCAGCGACTTGCCGATCGCCGATTGCGGGTTGGCGATCACGGCGCGGGCAACGCCGCTCTCGGCGATCCGGCCGGCATCGAGGATGACGACGCGGTGCGCCACGGCGCGGATGACGCCGAGGTCATGCGAAATGAACAGATAGGCGATCCGTTCCTGCCTTTGCAGGTCGAGCAGCAATTCGAGGATCTGGCCGCGCACCGAAACATCGAGCGCCGACACGGCTTCGTCGAGCACGATCAGCGACGGCCGCGTGGCGATGGCGCGGGCGATTGCCACGCGCTGCCGCTGTCCGCCGGAAATCTCGTGGATGGCGCGCGCGGCAAGGGCGGCATCGAGGCCGACGCGCTCCAGCAGCGCCGCAATCCGGCGCGGGCGCTCAGCGCGCGAGGCAAGCCCATGAATGCGCAGGGGATCGTCAAGCACGCGCGCCACGGTGGCGCGCGGATTGAAGGCGGCGAGCGGATCCTGGAACACCATTTGGAGACGGGCGCGGCGCGCGCGCAGCGTGGTGCCCGACAGCGCGAGGAAATCCGCGCCTTCGAAGTCGATGCGGCCGGCATCGGGCTCGATCAGCCGCAGCACCAGCCTCGCGATGGTGGATTTGCCGCTGCCAGAGGGGCCGGCGAGCGCCAGCGTCTCCGCCGGGCCGATCTCGAAGGATACGTCATCGACTGCAGCAAACGGTTTGCCGCCACGATGGTAGCGCTTGGCGAGATTGGACACGGCAAGCACGCTCATGCCGAGGCGCCTTGCCCGTCAAGCAAGGGCTCGGCGTCGAGGCCGAGATGGGCATCAAGCAGCGCGCACGTATAGGCATGGCGTGGCGCGTTGAGGATCTGGTCGGTCTCGCCAAGTTCGATCAGTTCGCCGTGGCGCAGCACCGCGATGCGATCGGCAAGCGCGGCAGCAAGTGCGATGTCGTGGCTGATGAAGATGAGCGTCATGCCGTCCTCGGCCACCAGCCGGCGGATCAGCGCGACGATCTCGGCCTGCACGATGGTGTCGAGCGCGCTGGTCGCTTCGTCGGCGATCAAGAGTTTTGGTCCAGCGGCGATTGCCGCAGCAATGGCCACGCGCTGCTTCTGGCCGCCGGAGAGCTGGTGCGGGTAGGTGTGGAGGGCCGAGTCCGGGCCAGGGAGGCGGACGCGTTCGAGGAGGGTTTTGGCTTTCGTATATGAGTCTCGCCAGCTGAGCTTGAGATGCGTGCGGACGACTTCGGCGATCTGCTTGCCGACGGGCATCACGGGGTCGAGGCTGGAGGAGGGGTCCTGGAAGACGAAGCCGATGTCGCGGCCGAGGAGGGGTGTTTGGTTTCCGTCAATCGCAGATGGTTGGCGTTCCGGTGTGACGGAATGAGACTCCTGTAGTTGGCGTGCTGACCACTCAATCGTCCCGGCGATCACAGCACCCCTCGCCAACAACCCCGCAACCGCCAGCGCCAGCGTGCTCTTGCCCGAACCGCTTTCGCCGATGATCGCCAGGCGCTCTCCGGCCTTCACATCCAGGCTGATGCCTTTCAGCGCCGGCACCTCGACGCCGTCTCGCCGATATCGCACCGACAGATCGCGGACAGAAAGCAGCGCGGTCACGACAGGCTCCTGCGCACCGCGGTGCTCTCCACCACGCCTTCGCCGGCGAGGTAGACGCCAAGCACGGTCAGCACCAGCGCGATACCGGGAACGACCGACAGGAAGGGCGCGGTGCGCAGCACCGTACGCCCCTCGGCGATCATGCCGCCCCAGGTGACACGGTTGGGATCGCCAAGGCCGAGGAAGGACAGCGCGGCCTCGGTGAGGATCGCCGCCGCCACGATCACCGAGGATAGCGCCAGCACAGGCGGCAAGGCGTTGGGCAGCACTTCTCGGAACGCGATTTCCAACGGATGCATGCCGATGACACGCGCGCCGGCGACATAATCGCGCTCGCGGATCGACAGCACTTCCGCGCGAGCGACGCGCGCGGGTCCGGTCCAGGCACCGAGCGCGATCGCCGCGACGACCACACCAAGCGAAGGTCCGACGATGCTGACGAAGGCGAGCGCGAGCAAGAAGCTCGGCACGGTCTGGAAGGCATCCGTGATGCGCATCAGCACTTCGTCGACCAGGCCGCTGGCGAAGCCGGCCAAAGTGCCGACCACCGAGCCGATGAGGAGCGCCGCGGCGGCCGCCGCCAGCCCCACCGCCAGCGAGGTGCGGGCGCCATGGAACAGCTCGGCCAGCACGTCGCGGCCGAGCCGGTCGGTACCGAGCGGCAGCGACCAGTCCTGGAACGGCGGCAGCAGCGCCGGGCCGGCGATCGCCTGCGGGTCGCCGGGAAAGACCATCGGCGCCGCCAACGCCATCACAATGAGCAAGGCCAGGATGGTTGCGCCGGCCTTTGCCTCCGGCGTGCGGAAGAGGCGCAGGCGGCTCATGCGCTTGCCTCACCGGCGCCGACGCGCGGATCGAGGACAGCGTAGGCGAGATCGACCAGGAGGTTGATGACGACGACCAGGACGGCGCTCGCCAGGATGATGCCGAGCAGCAGCGGCGTATCGCGTCCGGCGACGGCTTCCTGTGCCAGCCGGCCGAGGCCCGGCACGGCAAACACGCTTTCGATGACGACGCTGCCGCCCAGCATCTGTGCCGATTGCAGGCCGAGCATGGTGACGAGAGGCAGGAGCGCGTTGCGGGCAACATGGGCAAGCACGATGCGGCGGCGCGGCAGGCCCCTGGCGCGGGCGGCGAGGACGAAATCCTGCCGCCAGGCCTCGGCCATGCCGGCACGCATCATGCGCAGATAGAGTGCCAGATAGATGAACCCGAGCGCCGAGACCGGTAGCACAAGATGGATGGCAATGTCGGCGGCGCGGGCAAGTCCGGTCTTGCCTGAAGCTATGCTCTCGATGCCGCCGATCGGCAGCCAGCGCAGGTCGACGGCAAAGACGACGATGAGCACCAGGCCGAGCCAGAAGCCGGGCACGGCATAAAGCGCCAGCGAGCCGATCGAGAGGAAGCGGTCGCGAAAGCTGCCGGGTCTGGCGCCGGCATAGATGCCGAGCGCCGAGCCGAGGCTGAAGGAGAGCGCGGTGGCGCTGCCCATCAGGATCAGCGTGGTCGGCAGGCGTTCGAGGATGACATCGCGGATCGGCCGCGAGAAGGTGACGGATTGGCCGAGGTCGAGATGCAGCAGCGTCCAGAGATAGTTGGCGAGGCGCGTCAGCTCCGACTGGTCGAGGCCCCAGCGGTGACGCAGCAATTCGATCATGCCGGCATCGCCGCCGGTCGAGACGATATAGGCGTCCACCGCGTCGCCGGGGGCGGCTTCGAGCAGCAGGAAGCTGCCGATGACGACGATCAGCAGCACGAAGACGCTGCCGACGAGGCGGCGGTGCAGGAGGCGGAGGGCGCGGGTCATGCGCGCCTCGGGAGATTGGCGATACCCTGGCTAGGAATGCGCTCAGTCACCCCCCTCCGTCCTGTCGGACAGAGGGGGGTGTGAAGGAACGCGGCCTCCGGCCAAATTCCTACTTTCTCGCGAACTCTCATCCGCGCGAGTGTGTCACGATTCCAAATAGGTGTCCGCCCAGTTCGATACCGCCCAGCGCGGGTTGTTGGCGATGTTGCCGACCGTATCGCGAGCGACGGAGATGAAGCTCCACTCGGCGACGTTGATCAGCGGCAAATCGGCCGCGACCTTCTTCTGGAATTCCTTGTAGAGCTCCGTGCGGGCCGACGGATCGAGCGTCTCCGATGCTTTCGCGATCAGCGCGTCGAGGTCGGCGTTCTTGTAGCCGCCCTGGTTGGAGAAGGGCACGCCGTCGGGAATGCCGCTCTGCACTAGGATGGTGGTCGAGATCGCCGGGTCGCCGCGGAACACCGGCGGGCCGACGGCGAGGTCGAAAGCGTGGTCGGTATAGACGGCCTTTATGTGCGCGGCGGAGTCGTTGTTGACGATCTCGGCGTCGATGCCGATCGCGGCGAGCGCCTGGCGCAGGTAATCGCCGAACTGCTTCGTCTCGTTGAAGTAGGGCGCCGGCAGCAGCTTCAGGGCAAAGCGCTTGCCGTCGTCTGCGCGCTTGTAGCCGGCTTCGTCCAGCAGCGCATTGGCCTTGGCGATATCGAAGGGATAGGTCGGCACGTCGGCGGTGTAGAATTGTGGATCGTTCTTCGGCACCGGGCCGGTTGCGGTCGCGGCATAGCCGAGGAAGATCGTCTTGACGACGAAATCCTTGTCGATGGCATGCGCGATCGCCCGCCGCACTTTCAGGTCGGCCAGCTCCTTGCGGCGGTGGTTGATCTCGACGACGAGCTGGTAGGTCAGGCTCTCATAACCCTTGGTGATGACCTTGAGCCCCGGTACCTTGGAGATGCGGTCGAGGTCGGCGAGCGGCACGGCGGAGAAGGCGGCGAGCTGGATCTCTTCCGCCTCGAGCGCCGCGGCGGCGGACGTGCGATCAGGGAGCACCTGATAGACGATCTCGTCGAGATAGGGCTCGTCCTTGCCCCAATAGGCGTCGTTGCGCGTCAGCCGGTAATACTGGCCGGCCTTGTATTCGGCGAATTTGAACGGACCGGTGCCGACCGGCGCGTTGTTGGCCGGGTTCTCCTCGATCTTGCCAACCTCATAGAGGTGCTTCGGCACGACGCTCGACAGCGCCGGCAGCGCGTTTCGGATCAGCTGGAACGGCGTCGGCTTGGCGAATTTGAAGATTGCGGTCAGGGCGTCCGGCGTGTCGACGGCCTCCAGGTCCTTGAACACGGTGCGGCCGAGATTTTGCAGCGGCTTCCAGATCTGCAGCGCCGAGAAGGCGACGTCGGCGGAGGTGAAGGGCTTGCCGTCATGCCATTTGACGCCGTCGCGCAATTTGAAGGTCACCGACAGGCCGTCGGCAGCACCCTCCCAGGAAAGCGCCAGGCGCGGCTGCAGCCCGTCCTTGCCGTCGAAGGAAGCTTCGGCCAGCGTCTCGACGATCTTGCTGGAAATGAAGAAGACGCCGTTGGAGGCGACGATCGCCGGGTTGAGGTTGCGCGGCTCGGAATCGGCGGCGACGATCAGCCGGCCGCCCTTCTTCGGCGTCTGGGCAAGGCCGATGGTAGGCAATGCGGTCGAGGCCAGCAGCAGCGCCGAGCCGGCCAGCAGGCCGCGGCGTGAAATCGTCAGTTCGGACATCGCTCAAACTCCCCTCTTCGCGCCATGGCAGGCGCGGCAATCCGGTGATTATGGCCCTTGGCAAAGGTTTCGCCAGAGACCGATTTGGCGCATCATGGCTTGGCTTTGAAATTTCCGTCCGCTGGACCAGCCAGCCGAAAGAGGCTCTCATGCTCTTAATTGGTCGGACCAGATATAGAAGAGTGGGATCGGGATTTGGACTGAAGCCCGTCATTGGCGCGAAAGTGATCAATTCTGGCTGGACCAGAGTGGCCAAAATAATGCAGATTTGGCCAACAGCCATACATCATAACGTTCGGCGCTCCTGCGGCCGATAAAACAGGGAGAGGCAGATGAACATCGCTCCGGGCAAAAACGAGGTCAGCAATATCCCGTTCGATCAGTCGCGGGTGGATCGGCTGATGGAAGACGCCGGCATCGACGTGCTCTTCGCCACGTCCAAGCACAACACGCAATATCTGCTCGGCGGCTACAAGTTCATCTTCTTCGCGGCGATGGATGCGATCGGGCACAGCCGCTATTTGCCGATCGTCCTTTACGAGAAGGGCGGGCCGGAACATGCGGCCTATATCGGCAACAAGATGGAAGGCGGCGAACATCAGAACCATCCGTTCTGGACGCCGACCTTGCATGCCGCCTGCTGGGGCACGCTCGATGCCGCCAATCTGGCGGTGGAGCATCTCAAGCAGATCGGCAAGCAAGCCACGCGCATCGGCATCGAGCCGGCCTTCCTGCCATCGGATGCCTACACGCTGATCCGCAAGGCGCTGCCGGATGCAAAGCTGATTGACGCGACCGACATGCTGGAGCGTATGCGCGCCATCAAAACCGAGGCGGAGCTCGAACAGCTGCGCATCGCTTCCGAGCTGATCACCGATTCCATGCTGGCGACGATTGGCTGGGCGCGCGAGGGTACGAGCAAGACCGACATCATCGAGCAGCTCAGGCGCGAGGAGACCAATCGCGGCGCGCATTTCGAATATTGCCTGCTGACGCTGGGTTCCAGCCACAACCGCGCCGCGTCCAGCCAAGCGTGGAAGAAGGGCGAGGTGTTGTCGATCGATTCCGGGGGAAATTACCACGGCTATATCGGCGACCTCTGCCGGATGGGCGTGCTTGGCGAGCCGGATGCCGAGCTGGAGGATCTTCTGGCCGAAGTCGAAGCGGTGCAGCAGGCCGCCTTTTCCAAGGTCAAGGCAGGCACGCTGGGCGGCGACATGATCGCGCACGCGGAGAGCGTGCTGAAGGCCTCCAAGGTCGCGGCCTATACGGATTTCTTCGCTCACGGCATGGGGCTGATCACGCATGAGGCGCCGTTCCTGATGACCAATCACCCGGTCGCCTATGAGGGCACCTATGCGGCCAAGCCGCTGGAAAAGAACATGGTGCTGTCGGTCGAGACCACCATGCTTCATCCGTCGCGCGGCTTCATCAAGCTGGAAGATACCGTCGCGGTGACCGACGCCGGCTATGTGATGTTCGGTGACCGGGGCAGGGGGTGGAACAGGGGCGGGGCGGCAGCATAGAATCGACGGCGCTCCCTCTCACCCGGATTGCCAGCCGAATTGCGAAGGGCAATTCGGGGCAATCCGACCTCTCCCCAAGGAGAGAGGACCGGGTGGCGCCGGCGCCTCCCCGCCGGGGGAGAAGGTGGCCGCGAAGCGGCCGGATGAGGGGGGCGTTACGCGATTACTTTCCGCCCGCCGGCAGCAGCCTGAAGTCCGGCAGGTCGCGAAGCGCCAGCTCCGGTCCCGCGGGCGAATAGACGACGAAGAGCTGCATCGGCTGGTCGCCGGTGTTGAGCGTCGAATGGAAGCGGCTCTCCGGCACGTAGATTGTGCAGCCGGGGCCGACTTTCGCCACCACCGGATTGCCGTTCTCGTCCTCGACCATCTGCTCGCCATTGCCGGAGATGACGAAGATGATCTCTTCGGCGCCCGGATGGTTGTGGCGGGTGTGGCCCTGACCGGGCGGCAGGTGGACGACGCCGCCGGAGAAGCGGGCGGCGCCGTTCACTTCCGGCGCGACGGTCAGCGACAGCTTGCCCCAGTCGAAGCCGAAGGCGCTGACATCCTTCGGGTAGACGAACACCTTGCTCCTGTCGGTCATTGCCTCATCCCTTCCTTTTCGTTTTTGTCGGAGCATCGGATTTTCCCAAAACCGGCTTCCACTTTTGGGTCTGATGCTCCAGCGAAACCGCCTTGAAATCCGCCGTCTGCCTGGCGATCGCCGCTTCGGCCGGCAGCCGTTCCATCGAGCTTGCGCCATAGAAGCCGTGCAGCCCCTCGCAGCGCTCGAGGATGTAGCGCGCGTCTTCCGGCATCGAGATCGGCCCGCCATGGCAAAGCAGGATAACGTCCTTGCGCACCGAGCGCGCCGCATCGGCAATGGCGTCGATCTCCTTCACACAGGCGTCGAGCGTTTTCGCCGAGGTGGCGCCGATCGAGCCGCCGGTCGTCACACCCATATGGGCGACGACGATGTCGGCGCCGGCTCGTGCCATGGCGCGCGCCTCGTCCGGATTGAAAACGTAAGGCGTCGTGAGCAGGTCGAGTTTGTGCGCCTCGGCGATCATGTCGACCTCGAGCCCGAAACCCATGCCGGTCTCCTCGAAACTCTGGCGCATGGTGCCGTCGAACAGGCCGACGGTCGGAAAATTCTGCACGCCGGAAAAGCCCATCGTCTTCAGCTCGGCCAAAAGCAGCGGCATGATGACGAAGGGGTCGGTGCCGTTGACGCCGGCCAGCACCGGCGTCTTCTTCACCACCGGCAGCACCTCATAGGCCATCTCCTTGACGATCTCGTTGGCGTTGCCATAGGCGAGCAGGCCGGCGGCCGAGCCGCGCCCGGCCATGCGGTAGCGGCCGGAATTGTAGATGATGATCAGGTCGATGCCGCCGGCTTCCTCGGCCTTGGCCGACAGGCCGGTGCCGGCGCCGCCGCCGACGATCGGCACGCCGTCGGCGATCATCTTGCGGAATTTCTCCAGTATTGTTTTGCGTGGGATGGCAGCCATGCTTGTCGTCTCTCATATGCTGGCGATGTCGAGAAATGCCTCGGCCGCGGCCTTGGCGAAGGCAGGGTCGTTGATGTGCAGCGGCAGGCGAGTGACGGTGCGCTCCCTGGTCGGCTCGATCGTACGCTCGATGGCGTCGAACAGTGCCGCATCGGCCTCCATGTCGAAGAAGGCGCCGCCTTCGATGTCCAGTGCCGAGACGCCCTTTTCCGGGATCAGGAATCGTACCAGGCCGTCGCATCGGGCGAGGCGGCCGCCGATCCATTCGCCGATCCGGCGGCATTCTTCGGCGGTGGTGCGCATCAGCGTGACATTGGGATTGTGCTCGTAGAACAGCCGCCCACGATATTTTCCCGGGATGGTCGGTGGCGCCCAGAAATTGACCATGTCGAGCGCGCCGACCGAGCCGACATAGGGCAATTTCGTGCGGGCGATCGCGCCGAAGCGATCCTCGGACGCCGGCAGCACTCCGCCGAACAGGAAATCGCAGACCTCGGTCGTGGTGATGTCGAGGATGCCGGCCAGCAGACCGCTGTCGGCGAGCTTCTCCATCGAGCGGCCACCAGTGCCGGTGGCGTGGAAAACCATGCAGTCGTAATCGGCGCGCAAGCGCTCGACGATCGCGGTCACGCAGGGGGTGGTGACGCCGAACATGGTGAGCCCGAGCGCCGGCTTGCCGGCGTCGGCCGAGGCGGGCCTCGCTGCCATGCCGGCGATTGCCTGGGCGGCATTGTGCAGCACCGCGCGGGAAAGCCTGTTCAGTCCCGCCATGTCGGTCACCGACGGCATCATGATGATGTCCGAGACATCGACGTAGGGCGCGGTATCGCCGGAGGCCAGCGTCGAAACCATGAGCTTCGGCAGGCCGAGCGGCAGCGCCCGCATGCCGGCGGTGACGATCGAGGTGCCGCCGCCGCCGCCGATGCCGATGACCCCGGCGATGTCGTCGCGCGAGCGGATGAAACTGGCGAAGGCGGCGCCCATGCCGGCAACGGCGGCGCCGCGATCGTCGATGCCGAGAACAGCGCCGGCTCCCTTGACATGGTGCGCGGCGACCTCGCTGGCGGGGATATCCACCGGGACGGTCGCGCCGCGCGTGCCGATATCGACACGGACGATCGCGCCACCGGCCGAGGCGACGGCATCGGCCAGGAAGGCGAGTTCCTCACCTTTGGTGTCGGCGGTGCCGACCACATAGATGCGCTTCATCCGCGGTTCCCCGTCGTCCGGCATGGTCGGCTTTGCCGCCCGCCTTTTTGCCCCACCCTTGAGCTCTTCGGCAAAAGCCTCGTCGCTGGTGGGGACTCTATTTTTCGCCCCACCCTTAAGCTCCTCGGCAGAAGCCTCGTCGCTGGTGGGGACCCCGTATTGCCCGGCGTCGCGCCATTGCAAATTTTTGAGACGCGCGTATCGTATTGATATGGACGTCTCACGTCAACAAGCCGCCTCCGCCGATGATGCCGCCCAGGTGCCGGCCGCCGAGAAGGGTCCGCGCGCCCGCACAAGGCGGCTGATGCTGGAAACGGCGACAAGGCTCATGCAGGCCGGCATGACTCCTTCGGTCAGCGAGGTCGCGGAGGCGGCGGAGGTGTCGCGCGCGACCGCCTACCGCTATTTCCCGAGCCAGGCGGCGCTGGTGCAGGCCGTGGTCGATGAAGGGCTCGGCCCGATCCTCACCTGGAAGTCGGTATCCGACGATGCCGAGCGGCGCGTGGCGGATCTGTTCGCCACCGCGATGCCGCGCATCGAGGCCTTCGAGGCGACGTTCAAGGCGGCGCTGAAACTGTCCCTCGATCAATGGGCGCGGCGCCAGGCGGGCACGCTCGGATCGGAACCCGCCTTCACCCGCGGCCATCGCGTCGACCTGTTGAAGGATGCGATCGGGCCGCTCAAGGGCCGCCTGAAGCCCCGCCAGTTCAAACGCCTGGCGCAGGCGCTGTCGCTGATGTTCGGCGTCGAGGTGGTGACGGTGCTGAAGGATATCTGGGGGCTGGATAGCGCCGAGATGGTGTCTGTGGCGCAATGGGCGGCGGGCGCGCTGGTGCGCGCGGCAATGGCGGAATCAGAGGAAAAATCAGCAGGAATGTCGGCGACGCCTGAGGCGACGATCGGTTAAATCTGGTTCGACCAGATTGCTGAGACAGTTTTGAATGTTAATTGGAATGGACGGCTCGTCGCAAGGCCTCCGCGTATCAAGGAGTAGGAAAAACGAGGGAAAACAGGCAGATGTCGTAATATTCGGCTTATTTGGCTGCCGTCGGCCACTCAAGAAAGCGCTTGACGTCAAGGCAAAATTGGTAATACCAGATCAAGATGAATAAAGCGGATCAAAAGTGAAGGCTGCGATCTATTTCCGGCAGGGGCGAGGAGGCCTGGAACCGGAGAGATGCCATCACAGGAGGAACTACCAGGGCCGGCTTCGCTGCCGGCCCCACATGACACGGTAGAATGCGCACAAGGGAGGAAAACTATGCGCAAGTTAGTGACCAGCGTGCTTGCTGGTATCGGCCTAGCGCTTGCCTGCGGGACGTCCGTCCGCGCGCAGGATAAGGAACTCACCATCTTCTGGGCGGAATGGGATCCGGCCAATTACCTGCAGGAACTCGTCAACGACTACACGGCCGAAACCGGCGTGAAGGTCACGGTTCAGACAACGCCGTGGCCCGACTTCCAGACCAAGGCCTTCACCGAGTTCAACGCGCATGGCGACGCCTACGACATGGTCGTCGGCGACTCGCAATGGCTGGGCGCCGGTTCGACGCAAGGCCACTATGTCGACCTGACCGACTTCTTCAACCAGCACAAGCTTGGCGATGTGATGGCGCCGGCAACCATCAAGTATTATGCCGAATATCCCGGCGGTTCCAGCAAGTACTGGGCAATCCCGCTGGAAGGCGACGCCATCGGCTGGTCCTATCGCAAGGACTGGTTCGAGGACCCGAAGGAGAAGGAAGCCTTCAAGGCGAAGTACAATTACGATCTGGACATTCCGAAAACCTACGCGCAGCTGCGCGATATTGCCGAGTTCTTCTATCGTCCGGACCAGAAGCGCTACGGCGTCGCCATCTACACCGACAACTCCTATGACGCGATGGCGATGGGCGTCGAAAGCGCCATCTTCAGCTATGGCGGCGATCTCGGCGACTACGCAACCTACAAGGTCGACGGCATCACCAATTCGAAAGAGGCTGCCGCTGGCCTCGACATGTACAAGCAACTCTACAAGTTCACGCCTCCGGGCTGGGGCAAGACCTTCTTCGTGGAAGACAATCAGGCGATCACCGGTGGCCTCGCCGCGATGAGCATGAACTTCTTCGCCTTCTTCCCGCCGCTGGTGAACAAGGCCACCAACCCTTACGCCGACGTCACCGGCTTCTTCGCCAACCCGGCCGGCCCCGACGGCAAGCGCTTCGCCGCGCTCGGCGGCCAGGGCATCTCGGTTGTCTCGTATTCGAAGAACAAGGACGAGGCGATGAAGTTCCTCGAGTGGTTCATCAAGGACGAGACGCAGAAGAAGTGGGCCGAGCTTGGCGGTTACACATGCAGTCAGGCCGTGCTGAAGTCCGAAGCCTTCCAGAACGCAACGCCCTACAACAAGGCGTTCTACGACACGATGTTCATGGTCAAGGACTTCTGGGCAACGCCTGAATACGCCGAAGTGCTCGATCAGCTGAACCAGAACATCTATCCGTTCGTGGTCGGCGGCAAGGGCACCGCCCAGGAGGCGCTCGACAAGACCGCCGCCGACTGGAAGGCGACCTTCACCAAGTACAACCGCTACAAGTAAGCATCACAGTCAGAATGCCGGAGGAGGGTTTCCCCTCCGGCATTCCTATTTTCAGGAGACAAAGTTGGCTTCGGTAGCCCTCACCAATCTTGATCCCGCGTCCAGGGCCGCCGCGCGCGGCTGGTCCGATCTGACCATCCGCAACCTGTTCATCATCCCGACGCTGGTCTTTCTGATCGTCTTCAACATTTTTCCGCTGATTTATTCGCTCGGCTATTCCTTCACCAATTTCGCGGCCAACCGCGCGGAGCCCTGGCAGTTCGTTGGGTTGCAGAATTATCGCGAGCTGCTGAGCGACGACCACATCTGGTCGAACTTTGTCATCACGGCGAAATACGTCATCGTGTCGGTGGCCGGGCAGATGATCGTCGGCTTCGGCCTCGCCCTTCTGCTCAACCGCAGCTTCCCGATGAAGGGCCTGATCACCACGCTTCTGCTGTTGCCGATGATGATGTCGGCGGCGGTTGTCGGCCTGTTCTGGCAATTGCTCTACAGCCCGTCCTGGGGACCGATCAACTATGTGTTCGGGCTCGGCGACTTCGCCTGGCTCTCCAATCCCGACAGCGCGCTCTATGCGGTCGCGATCACCGATATCTGGATGTGGTCGCCCTTCGTCATGCTGCTCTCGCTCGCCGGACTCTCGGCGGTGCCGCAGCATCTCTACGAGGCGGCCGCTATCGACCGTGCCGGATGGTGGTACACCTTCACTCGCATCACCTTGCCGCTGGTCTCGCCGATCCTTTTGATCGCGCTGATCTTCCGCACCATGGAAGCCTTCAAGACCTTCGACATCGCCTACACCATGACCACCCAGCCGACGGCCGAGCTGATCGCGATCCGGCTCTACAAGCAGGCCTTCCAGCAATGGGACACGGGCAAGTCCTGCGCGCTGGCCTACATCGTGCTGATCATGGTGCTGGCCATCACCAACCTCTACGTGAAGTATCTCAACAAGGTGAAGGAGCGCTGACATGGCCGCCGTCCGCACTTCTTCCGAGGTCGCCTTCAACCGCATCGCCATCGCCGCGGTGCTGATCGCCACGCTGGTCTTCCTGGCGCCGATCTACTGGATCGCCTCCACGGCGTTCAAGCCGAAGGAACTCGCCGTCAGCGTGCCGCCGACCGTGCTGTTCGAGCCTGAGGTGACGCCGTTCGTGCGGCTCTTCACCAAGCGCGTGCAGATGCAGAAGCCCGTTGACCCGCAAGTCTATGATGCCGCGCCCTGGTGGGAGAAGCGCATCTATGACGGCGGCGAGCGGGTGCTGAAGGTCGGTAAGGACGTGCAGCTGTCGCAATATCCCGACCGGTTCATGAACAGCCTGATCGTGGCGGTGATCAGCACGGTGCTGGCGGTCGGCATGGGAACCTTCACCGCCTACGGCTTCTCCCGATTCAAGATCGCCGGCGAAGCGGATCTGCTGTTCTTCATCCTGTCGACGCGCATGCTGCCGCCGGTGGTGGTCGCGATCCCGATGTTCCTGATGTACCGGATGGTCGGCCTCAACGACTCGCATATCGGGCTAATCATCCTCTACGTCGCCTTCAACCTGTCCTTCTCGGTCTGGCTGATGAAGGGCTTCATGGACGAGATCCCGAAGGAGTATGAGGAGGCAGCACTCGTCGACGGCTACACGCGCATGCAGGCCTTCTTCAAGATCGTGCTGCCCGAGGCCGCGACCGGCATCGCCGCCACCGCCGTGTTCTGCTTCATCACCGCCTGGAACGAATACGCCTTCGCATTGATCATGACCAACCGGCGGGCGCAGACGGCGCCGCCCTTCATTCCGTCGCAGATCGGCTCCGGCTTGCCGGACTGGACGACGATCGCGGCCGGCACCTTCCTGTTCCTGCTGCCGGTTGCGATCTTCACCTTCCTGCTGCGCAATCATCTGCTGCGCGGCGTGACGTTCGGAGCGATCCGCAAATGAGTTTTCGTGCCATCAACGAGAAATACCTGTTGCCGGCCTCGCAGATCCTCATGGTGCTGGGCATCGTCGCGCTCTGCCAGCCATGGAGCCTTAACCTGCATTCCTACGGCGTGACGATCATCCTGGCCGGGCTGATCGGCTTCAACATCACGTCGAAGATTGCGCCGGAGCGCGGCGAGGAAACCGGCGCCGCGACGCATGAGGGAGCCCGGTAGTGACACAGATCGAACTTCGCGGCATCGAGAAATTCTTCGGTGCCGTCCAGGTCATCCACAATTTGAACATCGCCATCACCGACAACGAATTCATCGTGCTGCTCGGACAGTCGGGCTGCGGCAAGACCACGACGCTGCGCGCGATAGCCGGGCTGGAGACGATCGACAAGGGCGACATCCTGATCGACGGCAAGGCGGTGCAGCACCTCAAGGCCGCCGATCGCGACATCGCCATGGTGTTCCAGTCGTTCTCGCTCTATCCGCATATGACGGTGTTCGAGAACGTCGCCTTTCCGCTGCGCGCAACGCGCATGAGCAGCGGCGAGGTCGACAAGTCCGTGCGCGAGGTCGCCCGGGTCCTGCGCATCACCGACCTGCTCGACAAGAGGCCGTCGGCGCTCTCGGGCGGCGACATGCAGCGCGTGGCCATCGGTCGTGCGCTGGTGCGGCGCCCGAAGGCGATGCTAATGGACGAGCCGATCGGCGCGCTCGACGCCAAGCTGCGCGAGGAGATGCGCGCCGAGATCAAGCGCCTGCACGTCAAGCAAGGGTCGACCACGATCTATGTCACGCACGACCAGATCGAGGCGATGAGCCTCGCCGACCGCATCGTCATCATGCATGAAGGCTTCATCCAGCAGGTCGGCACGCCGGACGATGTCTATTCGCATCCGGCAAACCTGTTCGTGGCGCAGTTCGTCGGCAGCCCGGTGATGAACATCGCCGAGGCCAGCGTCGCGGATCAAGCGGGCGCCGCCTCCGTGACCGTCGGCGATGCGCCGGCTGGCTTCGAGTTCCCGCGCCAGCTCCTGTCCAAGCTCAACGGTCATGCAGCCAATGGCGGCCTGACGCTCGGCATCCGTCCGGAGGGCGTGCTCGTCCGGCACGATGCGGCTCCCGGCTATATGCCGGTCGAGGCGAGCATCATCGAGCCGCTCGGATCCTTCGACATTGTCGACCTCAAGATCGGCTCCAAACTGCTGCGCGCCCGCACCAAGGCCGGTTACGTCTCGGGTCCCGGCGAAAAGGTCCATGTGCGCATCGATCCCGAGCAGGCGCATTTCTTCGACACGGCAAGCGGCAAGTCACTCGGAGTAAGGCTGTAATGGCCCATATCGAACTGAAGAACATCACCAAGAAGTTCGGCGGCCACACGGCGTTGACCGGACTCAACCTCGACATTGCCGACGGCGAATTCTTCGTGCTGCTCGGCGAAACCGGCGCCGGCAAGACAACGGCGTTGCGGTTGATTGCAGGGCTAGAAAAGCCGACCGAGGGCCAGGTCTTCATCGACGGCGTCGACGTCGCCGACTGGGGCGCGGCCGAGCGCGACGTCGCGCTGGTGCTGCAGCAATATTCGCTCTATCCGCGCTACACGGTGCGGCAGAACCTCGAATTCCCGCTGAAGCCGAAGATCCGCCGGCTGCCGGATGCCGAGATCAAGGACCGCGTCGCCCGAGCTGCCCGCACGCTTCGTATCGAGCATCTGCTCGACCGCAAGACCGACCGGCTTTCCGGCGGCGAGATGCAGCGCGTCTCGATCGGCCGCGCGATCGTGCGCAAGCCGCGCGTGTTCCTGATGGACGAGCCGCTCTCGGCGCTCGACGCCAAGCTGCGCGAAGCGCTGCGCACGGAGCTGAAGAACCTGCAGATGCAGCTCGGCGCCACGTTCCTGTTCGTCACGCATGACCAGATCGAGGCCATGTCGATGGGCGACAAGGTCGGCGTGCTCAACCATGGCCGCATCGTCCAGACCGGCACGCCGCATGAGATCTACAACAATCCGCGCGACACCTATGTCGCGAGCTTCGTCGGCTCGCCGCCGATGAACCTCATCGATGGCAGGCTGGTCAACGACCGCGCGGTGATGGCGCCGGTGAATTTCGAACTGCCGCTCACAATTGGCGCCAAGAGCTTTGGCGGGGGCCGGGCGAGCGGCGCGACCGACGGTCGCCCGCTCGTCTTCGGCATCCGTCCGGAGGATGTCTATCTGGAGAGCGGGGCGCCGGTCGAGGCACGCGTCCACGATGTCGAGAACCATGGCGTGGAGAAGATCCTGACGCTCAGGGTCGGCGACACAATGCTGCGGGCGACCGTGCCTGCCAGGACCGACGTCGCGATCGAACAGCCGGTGCGCTTTGCCTGGAACCCGGACAAGGTGGTGATGTTCGACAAGGGCAGCGGCGTCAGCCTGCGGCACGCCGGATAGCGCTCCGGCCTAGCCTGCTGCCTTATTTCGGCAGATAGGTCTCGTAAGGCGTGTCGTTGATCAGCAGGATCACGCATTCGGTGTCCGACAGCCAGGCGTCGTCATGCATCTCGTTGGCCTTCTGGGTCCAGTAGGAGCCGGGCGGCAACTCGACCTTTGTGGCTTCGCCGCCATGCATCTGCCAGTGCGCCCTTGTCGAAGTCACCGATGGCACCGCCGAATACAACGCCGAGCACTATCGGCTGTCGCCCTTCTACGATCTCGCCAAGGTGGCTGTGAACCGCATGGCCTGGGCGCATGCCAAGGACCTGGAAAAACACGGCGCCGTTTCGGTGTCCTTGACGCCCGGTTGGCTACGCTCGGAGATGCTGGAAGCCTTCGACGTGCGGGAAGAGAACTGGTGCGACGCTACAGCCACCGTGCCGCATTTCGTCATATCCGAGACGGCCGCGCTTCGTCGACCGCGCTGTCGTAGCACTTGCGGCGGATCCTGAGCGCTCCCGCTGGAACGGCCAGTCGCTGTCCAGCGGCGGACTGGCGCAGGTCTACGGCTTCACCGATGTCGACGGATCGCGTCCCGACGCCTGGCGCTATGTCCCTGAAGTCCAGGATGCCGGCAAGCCGGCCGATGCGACCGGCTAGCGGTAATCAGGCCGAGCGCCCATCGAACTCGAACACTTCGATGCTGGCGATGTCGACATCGTCGAGGCAGTTGATGTTGATGTAGGCCGTCCGCCCGTCGCCTTCGCCGACGTCCTCGGCAAAGGGGTGCATGCCGCAGGTGCGGCAGAAGCGATGCGCGATCTGGGCCTTGCCGAAAGTATAGCGGCCGAGGTCGTCGCCCCAGGCGACCAGATTGAGCTTCTCATGCGGCACGGCCCACAGCAGCGCCCCCTTGCGCCGGCAGATCGAGCAGTTGCAGCGCACCGCGCCGCCGATCTCACCCTTGACCTCGAACGCCACCTTGCCGCAGTGGCAGCTGCCTTTGTACAGCATCAGAATCTTTCCATCGCTGGCAGGGTGCAAAGGCACACTTGCCGGGTTATCTCTTCGCCGGCCCAACACCAGGCCGCACGCCTAAAAGACGTTGCAATTTTGCAAGGCCCGACATCGAAAATGCAATCCATCCGCGACCGTCTCGAAATCATCCTGTCACGTCTTGCCAATCGGGCGGGGGACGAGAACGTCTATACGAGGCTCTATGCCGAGGCCGCGCGGGCAGCCGCCGATGCGTCCGACGCCCGCCGCAAGGCCGGCGTCAGCCTTGGGCCGCTCGACGGGCGCATCGTTTCGATCAAGGATCTGTTCGACGTCGCCGGCGAGCCGACGACCGCCGGGTCGCTGATCCGCGCCGGCGCCGCACCGGCGACGCGGGACGCGGTAATCGTGCAAAGGTTGCGCCAGGCGGGAGCTGTCATCCTCGGCAAGACCAACATGACCGAGTTCGCCTTCACCGCGATCGGCGACAATCTGCATTACGGCACGCCGGGCAATGCCGCCGACGCCAGCCTTATCCCGGGCGGTTCGTCGTCGGGAGCGGGCGTTGCGGTCGGCGAGGGCACGAGCGACATCTCCATCGGTTCGGACACTGGCGGTTCGGTGCGAATCCCCGCCTCGCTCAACGGCGTCGTCGGCTTCAAGCCGACGGCGAGGCGCGTGCCTTTGACGGGCGCCTTTCCGCTGTCGATGACGCTGGATTCGATCGGTCCGCTTGCCCGCAGCGTCGCCGATTGCGCCATCGCCGATGCGATCATGGCCGGAAAAGAGCCGGCGGCGCTTCAGCCGGTTTCGCTCGCCGGCCTACGCGTCGGTATTCCGCGCGGCATCTTGTTCGGCGAGACGCAGGCGCAGGTCGCCGAAGCTTTCGAGGCCTGCATCGACAGGATCGGTCGAGCCGGCGCCCGCGTCGCCGATTTGTCCATCGACGATCTTATCGCTGAGATGCGGGCTGCCACCAGGCGCGGCACGATCGCGTCCATGGAAGGCGCCGAGGTGCATGCCGATTGGCTGGCGAGCGGCGCCTCGGTGCCGGTCGATCCGCATGTCACCGGGCCATTGACGCGCGCGCTGGCTGTCCCTGCCTCGACCTACATCCGCACGATCCGCCGCCGCGCCGAGCTTATGGCGGCCATGGCGGAACGGCTGGAGGCGGTCGATCTCCTTGCATTGCCGACCGTGCCGATGGTCGCGCCCTCCATTGCCGCCATGGCCGGCGACGAAGCGCTGCGCGACAGGACTGAAGGGCTGCTCCTGCGCAACACGCAGGTCGCCAACCAATTCGACCTGTGCGCGATCTCATTGCCGATGCCCGGCGCCAAGCTGCCGGCCGGATTGATGCTGGTGGGCAAGCATGGGGATGATCGCCGACTGCTGCGCATTGCCGCCGCTGTCGAGGCTTTGCTTGGCCGTTAACTGCGGAGGGCATCAGAATGCAAGTCCGGAAAGGCCGGCAGGCCAGAGGGGGGTGCTGTCCCGCCGGCATCTCAGGTCTGCACGGTCGCGATGCTCGCCGCGGAACTATTCGCCGACCGGAAAGCGTCGCCGGTAGTGCTCAATGACCTCCGGATTGCGCAGATTGACCGGCAGTTTGCCGGCGAGCACCAGCAGCGCTTCGCCGGCGGCGCCGACGCCCATGCGCATCATCGATTCCTCGGTGATGCCGGCCATATGCGGGGTGACGATGAGATTGTCGAAGCCGAAATAAGGATGGTTGGGCGGCAGCGGCTGCGTGGAAAAGACATCGAGCGCGGCGCCGCCGATACGCCCCTCCCGCAGCGCTTCGATCAGCGCCTCATCGTCCACCACCGGGCCGCGCGAGACGTTGATCAGCAGCGCGTTGGGCTTCATGCGGCCGATGCGCTCGCGGCTGATCAGGCCGCGCGTCTCCTGCGTCAGCGGGCAGCAGAGCACGATGATGTCGCTTTGCTCGACCAGCGCGTCGATCGACAGGAAGCCGACACGCTCGGGCACCGGACGCAGGCTGCGCGTGGTCGCCACGACAGTGAGGTCGAAGCCGTGCGCGGCGATGTGGCCCACGGCCTGGCCGACCGCGCCGAGGCCGACGATGCCGATCGTCTTGCCGGCCATCTCGCTGGTCGAATTGGCATGCTCGCGCCCGGCAAGCCAGCCCTTGGCGCGCAGGTCGCGGTCCATCACGCGGAAGCGCCGCAGCAGCGCAAGGGCGGTGAACATCACATGCTCGGCGACCGAACGGGCGTTGACGGCGGGCACATTCGCGACCAGCACGCCGGCGGCGGTCGCCGCCTCGACAGGGATCATGTCCAGCCCGGCGCCGTGGCGGATCGCGGCGCGCAAATTCGCCGCGCCGGCAAACAGCTCCGGCGGCAGCGGTGCGCGCACGATGACGATGTCGGCGTCGCGGGCCTCGGCGGTTAGTGTCTTGGCATCAAGCGCGGAAGCGATCGCAAGCCGCCCGGCGCCGGCCAGCATCGCCGTGGCGCGAGGGTGCAGCGGATGCGTCGACAGGATCTTGCGCATCGGCTCAAGCCTTCTCGAGCGCCGCGCTTTTCGATTCCTTCCCGCGGCCTTCGATGATCCCCTTCCAGTAGCTCTCGGCGCCCTGCAAATGGGCATTCATCAGGGCCTGGGCGAGATTGCCGTCGCGGCGCAGCAGCGCCTCGTAGATCTGGATGTGCTCGGCATGCGAGCGCACGCTGCGTTCGGGGTCGTTGAAATAGATCGGCAGGCGCTGCTCGCCCATCAGGTAATAGACGCTGCAGATATTGTGGAAGACGCTGTTCTTGGTCGCGCGCACGATCTCGAGGTGGAACTCGCGGTCTTCCTTGGCGAGGCCTTCGCCGGCGGCAATGCGCTCTTCGGAAGCCTTCAGGATTTCGCGCAGGCGCTCGAAGTTCTCTTCGGTGGCGCGCGAGCAGGCAAGCTCGGCCGCCTTGATCTCATGGATCTTGCGCAATTCGACGGTTTCGTAGATCTGCACCGGATCGAGCGGCAGGCCGGCGCGGGCAAAAAGCGCCAGCGCTTCCACGCTCGCCTGCTTGGTGTCGATATAGATGCCGGACTTGGCGCGCCGCTCGACGATGCGCATGGCCTCGAGGATGGCGAGCGCTTCGCGGATCTGGCCGCGGCTGACGCCGAAATGTTCCGCCAGCTCGCGCTCCGACGGCGTGCGGCCGGACTCCTTGTCCGAGTTGGAGAAGAGATAGGCGGCGAGTTCCGCGAGAAGGTTCTTTTCTTTCATCGTCAGATACGTTGCGCGTGCGCCTCCAGGTATCGCTCGGAGATGGTGAATCCCAAGCCAGGTTTTTCAGGGATCGCTATCATACCGTCCTTCGCTTCGACAGTCTCCTCGACCAGGTCGTGGATCATCGGGTTGGCGCCGAGCGAATATTCGATGATGAAGCTGGCGGGCGAGGCGGCACACACATGCAGCCCGGCAAAGAAGCAGGGCGCGCCAGCCCACAGATGCGGCGCGAAGCGCAGGTTGAAGGCGCTGGCGATGGTGCCGATCTTCATCGCCTCGCTGATGCCGCCGCAGAAGGCGGGATCCGGCTGCAAGATGTCGGCCGACTTCAGCACCGCCAGATCGCGGAAGGCGTAGCGCGTCGCCTCGCTCTCGCCCGTGGCGATCGGCGTCGAGCCCGAGGCGCGCACCTCGGCCATGCCCGGCTTATCGTCGGCCACCACCGGTTCCTCGAACCAGGCAAGGTCGAGATCGGCGGTGAGCTTGATGAATCGCTTGGCCTCGGCGACGGTGTAGGTGCCGTGCGCGTCGACCATCAGATCGACATCCGGCCCGATCGCCTGCTTCGCGGCGCGCACGCGCGCGGCCGACACATGCGGGGCGCCGTCCATGGCGCCGATGCGCATCTTCAGTGCCTTGAAGCCGCCCTTGGCGACGTAGGATTTCAACTGCTCGCCGATCGCATCGGCCGCGGCCCAGCCGCCCGAGGCATAGGCCTGCATGCGCTCGACCTTGCGGCCGCCGAGCAGCCGCCACACCGGCTGTCCGAGCGATTTGCCGAGGATGTCCCAGAGCGCGATGTCGACGGCGCTGATCGCCGCCACGCTCATGCCGCGCCGCGCCAGCTGCGGCATGGCATGGCCGGCATGCGCCGCCGTCTCATGCCGCACCCCGTTGTAGAGCATCTCCCAGATGATGCCGATGTCGGCCGGATCGCGGCCGATGAGCTGCGGGCCGATCTCATGGTTGAGCATGTGGACGAGCGCGCCATAGCTGCCGGCGCTGCCGGCGGCGTTCTTGCCCTCGCCCCAACCGACAAGGCCGTCGTCGGTGTCGATGCGCAGAATGGCGGCGTCGAACGTCGTCACCTGACCGAAGTCGCTGCGATGCTGCTTCGCGACTTCGATCGGGATACGAACCCACCAGGCCTGGACGCTTTTGATGCGCATTTTGTCCCTTCGGCCCCTCCGCCCACCGGTGGAAGGCACAGGTTTCAATCGGAGGCCTACTTGATCAGCGGCAGCAGCGTTTCGGCGGTGATGCGCATCTGGTCGGTGTAGAATTTTTCCGTGAGCACGCTGGAGCCGTGGTCCTGGATGAATTTGAGCTGCTCGGGCGAGATGTCGACCGGATTGCGCTCGACCATCTCCGGATAGGGCGCCGCCGGCGTGCGGTCGACGGGCGCGACGAACTCGTTGGTCAGCGCGCCGTCATAGCCGACCTCCTTCAGCGTGCGCACGATCTTCGGCCAGTCGATCTGGCCAAGACCGGCAGCGAAGCGGTTGTTGTCGGCGACATGGAAATCGAACAGGCGCTTTCCGACCTGACGGATCGCGTCATAGACGTTAAATTCCTCCATGTGGATATGGTAGGCGTCGAGGCAGACGCCGCATTCGGGGCTCACCGCATCGGCGAGCGCCAGCGCCTGGGCGCCGCGGTTGAAGAGATAAGTCTCGAAGCGGTTGAGCGGCTCGACGGCGATCCTGACGCCGACCTTCTTGGCGTGCGTGAAACATTCGCGCGTGGCGTCGACCACCCAGCCCCATTCCTCCGCCTCGGTGCCGTCCGGCACGACCTTGCCGACGGTCGCGGGCACAAGCGTGATGATCTCGCCATCGAGCTCGCTCACCATGGTGAGCACGTCCTTGACGTATTGGACAGACCGCTCGCGCTGGCCCTGGTCCTTGGCGGCGAGGTTGCGTTCGCCCAGCATCAGCGTCACCGAACCCCAGCAGCGAATGCCGTGCTCCTTCAGGAGCGCGCGCGTCTCCTTGGTCTTGTACTGCTCGGGCTCGCCGGAAATCTCGATCGATTCGTAGCCGAATTTCTTGATGCGCTTGAGCGTCACCTCCAGCGGCTCCGCCCGCATCCAATTGTGCGTCGAAAGATGCATGGTCTATCCTTCCCAGAATTCGCCTGTCACATTTTGCCGCGGCGCCTCCGGCAGAGGTGAGCCGCATGATTTCCTCCCCAAGGCGTTGCCAGCATTTTCCTCCAAACTGGTTCGACCAATTGGGCCTGCCATGACCTCTACAGCAAATTTTACTGCGCAGCAAGAAGTGGCCGGCTGAAGCTTCACCAACCAAGCAATAAACTGATTTTATGAGGTAATTTCGCTTACCTGTTTGGAAGTTCGCCTCGCGTTAGCGGTTTTCGGCCGCTTGACCGAATTCCGGGATTTGGTAATACCAGAATGGCGCAACGCATGGACGCCGACAGGATTGACCAAATAGGCTGGCCCTCACTTCAATCGGCGCTATGCTTGGTCGCGAAAACAAACGAGGGAGGATGCCGATGCCGACGACGATGAAGGGTCCCGGCCTGTTTCTGGCGCAGTTCGCGGGCGACGCCGCGCCGTTCAATTCACTGGCTTCGATCACCAAATGGGCGGCAGGGCTGGGCTACAAGGGCGTGCAGATCCCGACCTGGGACGCGCGCCTTTTCGACCTCAAGAAAGCGGCGTCGTCGAAGGCCTATTGCGACGAGGTGAAAGGCATCTGCGCGGACGCTGGCGTCGAGATCACAGAATTGTCGACGCATCTGCAGGGGCAACTGGTGGCGGTGCATCCCGCCTATGACGCCCAGATGGACGGCTTCGCGCCGGCCGAGGTGCACAACAACCCGAAGGCGCGGCAGAAATGGGCTGTCGAACAGATGGAGTTCGGCGCCAAGGCATCGCGCAATCTCGGGCTGAACGCCTCGGTGTCGTTCACCGGCTCGCTGGCTTTCCCCTATCTCTATCCCTTCCCGCAGAGGCCGGCCGGGCTGATCGAAGAAGCCTTCAGCGAACTCGGCAAACGCTGGAAGCCGATCCTCGATGTCTATGAGGACAATGGCGTCGACGTCGGCTACGAGATCCATCCCTCCGAGGACGTGTTCGACGGCGCGACTTTCGAGATGTTCCTCGACGCGGTCGGTGGCCATAAGCGCTGCAACATCAACTACGACCCGTCGCATTTCCTCTTGCAGCAACTCGACTATCTCGAATTCATCGACATCTACCACGAGCGGATCAAGGCTTTCCACGTCAAGGACGCCGAGTTCAACCCGACCGGGCGGCAGGGCGTCTATTCCGGCTACCAGGGCTGGGTGAACCGGGCAGGCCGCTTCCGCTCGCTTGGCGACGGCCAGGTGGATTTCGGCGGCATCTTTTCCAAGCTCACCCAGTACGATTACGATTCCTGGGCGGTGCTGGAATGGGAGTGCTGCCTGAAGCATCCCGAGGACGGAGCGGCCGAAGGCGCGCCTTTCATCCAGCATCACATCATCCGGGTGACCGAGAAGGCCTTCGATGATTTCGCCGCCGGCACGACTGACAAGAAGCTGCTGCGCGCGATGATGGGGATTTGACGCTTGCCCTCCCCCTTGAGGGGAGGGTCGATCGGCGCAGCGGATCGGGGAGGGGTCGCCGGGCGTAGAGCTCGGCACCTACCGACCCCACCCGGCCCTGCGGGCCACCCTCCCCTCAGGGAGGGGAAGGGATATCTCAGACAATGGAGGGACAAAAATGGTCGGCGCATCGAAGTCGGAAGCGGGAGGCGGCCCGATCCGCTATGGCATGGTTGGCGGTGGGCAGGGCGCCTTCATCGGCGCGGTGCACCGCATCGCGGCGCGCATGGACAATGATTTCGTGCTGGTGGCCGGCGCGCTATCGTCGGATCCGGCGCGGGCCAAGGCGTCGGCCGCCGAACTCGGGCTCGATCCGGAGCGCAGCTACAGCTCCTATGCCGAGATGGCCAAGGCCGAAGCCAAGCGTCCCGACGGCATCGAGGCGGTGGCGATCGTGACGCCAAACAACGTCCATGTGCCGGCGGCGAAAGCCTTCCTCGAGGCAGGCATCCATGTCATCTGCGACAAGCCGCTGGCGACGTCGCTGGCCGAGGCAAAGAAGCTTGCCGACCTGGTCGAAAAGACCGGCAAGGTGTTCGTGCTGACCCACAACTACACCGCCTATCCGATGATCCGGCAGGCACGCGAGATGGTGGCCAAGGGCGTGCTCGGCGACGTCCGCATCGTGCAATCGGAATATCCGCAGGACTGGCTGACCGAGGACCTTGCCGCCACCGGCCAGAAGCAGGCCTCCTGGCGCTCCGACCCCAAACAGGCCGGCGCCGGCGGCGCGCTGGGCGACATCGGCACGCATGCCTACAATCTCGCCCGCTTCGTGTCCGGGCTGGAACTGGACTCTTTGTCGGCCGATCTGGATGCCTTCGTGCCGGGGCGCCAGCTTGACGACAACGTCAATGTCATGCTGCGCTTCAAGCCCGTCGGCAACAAGCATCCGGCCAAGGGCATGATCTGGGCCAGCCAAGTCGCGCCCGGCCACGAGAATGGGCTGAAGCTGCGCATCTACGGCTCCAAGGGCGGGCTGGAATGGGTGCAGGCCGACCCGAACTATCTCTGGTACACGCCGTTCGGCCAGCCGAAGCAGCTTTTGACACGGGCCGGCGCCGGCGCGATGCCCGTGGCGGCGCGCGTCAGCCGCGTGCCGTCGGGCCATCCGGAGGGCTACCTCGAAGGCTTTGCCAACATCTACCAGGAGGCCGCGCGCGCCATTCGGGCGGCGCGCAGGAAAGGCGGCAAGCCGGCTAAGGATGTGGTCTTCCCAACTGTCGCGGACGGCGTCGAAGGCATGGCTTTCATCGAAGCCTGCGTGAGGTCGTCGAAGAAAAACGGGGCGTGGACGAAGCTGTAGTTGGCGACGCGCCCCTCACCCGGATTGCCAGCCGAATTGCAACAGCAATTCGGGGCAATCCGACCTCTCCCCGAGGGGAGAGGAGGCGTTGGCGCCTATCTTCTCCCCAGCGGCGAGAAGGTGGCCGCGAAGCGGCCGGATGAGGGGGAGTGGCGAGATCGGCGGTGCAATCAGCCGGCCGTCAGAGGGAGGGGGGTGTTGATGAAAATCGGCATGTGCATGTTCTTGTGGACCACCAGCGTCTCGAAGAAGCACGAGGCGCTGCTCAAGGACATCAAGGCGACCGGCTTCGACGGCGTCGAAATACCGGTCTTTGTCGGAGTACCTGACGACTATAAAAAACTCGGCGCGATGCTCGACCGCATCGGCCTGGAGCGCACCGCTGTCTCGGCCATGGGCGATCCGGCGATGAACCTGATCTCGCCGGACGCCGCGACGCGCAAGGCCGGCATCGAGTATATGAAATGGGCGATCGACTGCAGCGCGGCCCTCGGCGCTGACACCCTCAGCGGGCCGCTGCATTCGACGCTCGGCGCCTTTTCCGGCAGCGGGCCGACGGCGGCCGAAAAGAAGCGCTCGGTCGCCTCGCAGCGCGCGATCGGCGACCATGCCGGCAAGAGGGGCGTGACCATCGGGCTGGAAGCGCTCAACCGCTTCGAATGCTATCTGGTGAACACCATGGCCGATCTGTCGGAGCATATCGACGCGATCGACCGGCCACACATCAAGGCGATGTACGACACGTTTCATGCCAATATCGAGGAAGCCGACCCGATCGGCGCCTATACGAAGCATCGCCGCAATGTCGTCCATATCCATATTTCGGAGAATGATCGCGGCGTGCCGGGGCGCGGCAACATCCCGTGGAAGGAGACTTTTTCCGCTATCCGCAAGAGCGGCTATGACGACTGGCTGACCATCGAGTCGTTCGGGCGCTCGCTGAAGGATTTGGCGGCGGCGACCAAGGTTTGGCGCGATTTCGCCGAGAGCCCGGAGGCGGTTTACCGCGAGGGGTATCGGCATATCAGGGATGGGTGGAAGAGGGCGGCGTAAGCGCCCTGATCGCGCGACAGTGACCCCTTGTCCATTTCCTATTTGCGTTCGCGGCAATTGCCAAGTGGTTCCCCCACTCCGTCTCGGCTTCGCCGAGCCACCTCTCCCCCCTCCGGAGGGAGAGGAAAGGGAGCATGGTGGCGCCGGGAGAGGAAGGAAGCCTCGGCCTTCGAGGACAGGCGCGACTCGGACATCTTGGCGCCTTTCCTCTACCGCGTCGATCGGGGGAGAGGTGTCGAGCGCAGCTCGACGGAGTGGGGGTCGACCTTGGCGCAGGCGAGACGATGCTTGCGCTTCTGCATCACAAGGTTACCCCTGCGCAGCCTGCAGCCGATTGTAATCGTGCAGCGTGCGGCTCAGCCTTCGGCGCAGGAAGTTCGAGATGTTGTCGAAGATGAAGACGACGAGCAGCGTCAGCAGCACCATGTAGAAGACGTTGGCCCAGTTGGAATTGGTGCGCATCGCTTCCCAGAGCTTCAGGCCGATGCCGCCGGCGCCGACGGCGCCGATGATGGTCGCGCCGCGGGTGTTGGATTCCCACTGGTAGAGCGTCTGGCTGATGAAGACCGGCACCACTTCCGGCAGCACGCCGTAGCGCTGCACGAGCAGGCCGTTGGCGCCGGTCGAAAGCACGCCTTCGCGCGGCTTGTCGTCGATGTTCTCCAGCGCCTCGGAATAGGTTTTGCCTAATGTGCCGATCTCGGTGAAGAAGATCGCGGCGCTGCCGGCCAGCGGTCCGGGGCCGAAGGCGCGGGTGAAGAACAGCGCCCAGATCAGCATGTCGACGGAGCGCATGAAGTCGAAGAAGCGTTTCAGCACCTGGCTGAGCACGCCGCTCGGCGTAATGTTGCGGGCGGCGAAGAAGGCGAGCGGGAAGGCGACGATGCCGCCGAGCAGCGTGCCCAGGAAGGCCATGACGATGGTCTGCAACAGCTTCGTCCAGACATCGCCATGCTGCCACTGGGCGTTGTTCCAGATATTGTCGGCGGCCAAGGCGAGGTTCGAGGTGCCGGGCTTGAGCTCTGGCCCGGAGGCGATGAGCGAGATGACCTCGCCGGCCGACTTGCCGAAGAAGGGCGAGCGCGTATCGAAGACGAAATTGGCCCAGCCGAGGAAGCGCTTGCGCACCTTGACGCGGTCGACGGTGACGCGCACCTCGCCGACAAAGCCCATCTTGGCGACGATCTCGTCGTCATGGACGGTCACCCAGTCGGGCACCGGACCTGTGACCACCGGCTTGCCGCCGGTCAGCGATATCGGGACGGTCACGCCGTTGGCCGTGATCGCCGCCCTTGTCTTGTCGAAGGTGATGGATTTCGCATCGCCGTCGATCCGGACGGTGAAGGTGCCGTCGGGGTTCTTGATCACCCAATCGGGATTGGGGTTCTCGCCGAGCGCCGAGAAGCGCGGATATTTCGGCGTGATCTCGGGCTGATCGAGACGGAATTCCGGCTGCAGGTCGTAGCTGATCCATTGCGATAGGAAGAGCGGCAGGCGCTCCCAATGCGACTCGCGCAGCACTTGCGGCAGGCTGAAGAACCACAAGGCATAGCCAAGATAGAGCACGGTGCCCGCGATCAGCAGCAGCGGCCAGAAGCGCTTGTAGGCCGGCCGCTGGAATATCTGCGGATGGCGGTCTTCGATGGCGCTTAGTTCGGAGGCGGTCATAGCCATAGCTTACTCTTTGGTCCTGACCATGATCTCGTCCGAAAACCGGCATCCACTTTTCGCTAACGCGGTCCTTCGGTTCGGGATCATGGTCAAGCGCTCATCAAAAAAGCTTGCTCGCCGACGAGCTTGCGGCGCAGCCAGGCGGAGAACTGGTCGACGAGGAAGATGGTGACGAAGAGCAGGAGCACCAGCGCCAGGGTCTTGGCGCCGAAGCCGCGTGAAATGGAAAGCTTCAGCTCCTCGCCGATGCCGCCGCCGCCGACCGCGCCCATGATGGTCGAGATGCGCACGTTGATCTCGATCCTGAGCAGAGTATAGGACATGAAATTGGGCAGCACCTGCGGCAGGTCGGCGAAGCGCACGCGCTCGAACCAGTTGGCGCCGACGGCGCGCAGGCCCTCTTCCGGGCGCATGTCGATGTTCTCGTTGATCTCATAGAACAACTTGCCCAGCGCGCCGATCGAATGCAGGCCGATGGCGATGATGGCGGCGACCGGGCCGATCGAGACGATGGCCGCGAACAGTCCGGCGATGACGATCTCGGGGAAGGCGCGCAGCAGTTCCATGAAGCGCTTGACGACGAGCCGCAGGATCGGGTTCGGCGTCAGGTTGCGCGCGGCAATGAAGGAGAAGGGAACCGCGAAGACGAAGCCGATGAAGGTCGAGACCAGCGCGACGTTCACCGTGGTCAGCATCAGCTCGAAATATTCGGGGATGTAGAAGCCGCCCCAGATGTAGACGCGGCCAAGCGGGAAATTGAATTCCTGCGTACCCTTGTCGTTGGGCGAGGCGATGTCGAACAGCGCCCGCCAGACATCATTCCAGTCCTTCGGGACCAGCCAGCTCAGGAAATCGAGGATGTGCGGCAGCCGGTCGAAGAAATGGCCGGCATTGGCCTCGTCGGCGAACCACATGGTCGCGCACATGGCGACGAGCAGCAGGGCGACGCCAAGCGCAGTGTAGAAGCGGCGCAGCGACGTCTGGCGCCGCCAGGCATCGGCCTGCTGGCGGGTGGCGTCGGAATGGAGTGTCGCTGATGTCATGATCGGGACATGCAAAAAGGGCGGCGTTTCGAACGCCGCCCTTTTTCCTGATGCCTTTAGCCGCCGATGGCTGCTTTGCGGGCTTCGACGATGACGCTGTAGAAGTCGGGCTTCACCGGGACGTAGCCGGTGAAATCGCCACCTTCGACGCCTTCGAAGCAAGCCTTGTCCTTGGCCGGCAGGGCGGTGAAGAACGCGGTGAGCTTGGCGGTCATGTCGTCGCCGAGCGCGGTGCGGACAACCAGCGGGCCGTTCGGGATCAGGCCCGAGCGCCACACTTCGACGAAGTCGTTCGGGTCGACGGCGCCCTTGGCGACTTCCTTGTGGAAGGTGCCGGAGGTGTAGCCGTTCTTGAAGTCGCCGATGCCGGAGGAATCGTCCACCGCTACGTCGACCTTGCCGTCGCGCACGGCCAACACGTTGTTCTCATGGCCACCGTTGAACTGCGTCGAGGCGAAGTAGGTTTCGTTGGAAGCGCCGGTGTCCTTCGGAATCTGGGTCAGCGGGATCAGATAGCCGGAGGTCGAATCCGGATCGGCATAGCCGAGCTTCTTGCCCTTAGCCGACTTGATGTCGGTGATGCCGGAAGACTTCAGCGCCAGGCCGATCGAGTAGTAGCCGGTCGAGCCGTCTGTCTGCTTGGTGGTGAGGATCGGCGTTACCGCTTTCGGATCCTTGAGATAGACGCTGGCGTAACCGGAAGCGCCGAGCTCGGCGAAGTCGAGCGTGCCGCCGAGCAGGCCCTGGATGACGCCGTCATAGTCGGCGGCCGGGAACAGCGACACCTTCTCGAAGCCGAATTCGGACTTCAGGTGATCGGCGAGGCACTGGTAGTTGCGCAGACGGTCGGTCTCGTTCTCGCCGCCGAGAATGCCGACGCGGAATTCCTTGATGTCAGCGGCGTGCGCGGCACTTGCCGCCATGGCGAGCAGCGAAACCGCCCCAAAAATCATCTTCCTGAACATTTTGCTCTCTCTCCTGTTGTTCCGGCTGCGCGCCGGCGGCGTTCTGATTTTTCAAGTCTTGCCTTTGACGCTGGCGGGCGATCCGGGTTGCTCGGCCGACATCCGCGATTTGCCCGGACCCGCTGGGTCGGGCGGCGGAGTCAGTAGCCGGGGAAGGCTGGTTCGAGCGGTCCGGCGGATGCGATGATCTTTGGCTTGATCGTCACGCTGGTCGACGTGATGGCTTCGGAGATCTCGGTGCCGCTGGCGTCGGCGCCGTAGACGGTGCGCACGGCATCGCGGTCGAGATCTTCCGGAGCGCCGTCGAAGACGACCTTGCCGGCGGCCATGCCGATGATACGGTTGCAATAGGCGCGCGCGGTGTCCAGCGTGTGCAGGTTCGTCACGACGGTGATGCCTTCGCGCAGATTGATGTCGCGCAGCGAGTCCATCACAACCTTGGCGTTGAGCGGGTCGAGCGAGGCGATCGGCTCGTCGGCCAGAAGCACTTTCGGCTGCTGCATCATGGCGCGGGCGATCGCGACGCGCTGCTGCTGGCCGCCGGACAGCGTGCCGGCCGGCTGCAGCGCTGTGCGGGCGATGTCGAGGCGCTCGAGCGCGGCCACCGCCTCGGCGCATTCGGTGCGCGTGAACATGCCGAGCAGATTGGAAATCGTCGAGCGATGGTTGAGGCGCCCGAGCAGCACGTTGGTCAGCACGTCGAGACGTGGCACGAGGTTGAACTGCTGGAAGATCATGGCGCAGTCGCGCTGCCAGCGGCGCAGCGGCGAGCCCTGCAGGCTGGAAACCTCCGCGCCCTCAAAAAAAATCGACCCCTGGCTGGGATCGATGAGACGATTGATCATGCGCAAAAGCGTCGACTTGCCGGCGCCCGAACGGCCGATGATCCCGACCATCTGGCCGCGCGGGATCGAGATGTTGATGTCGCTGACGGCGGTGTTCTTGCCAAATCGTCGGGTTACGCCGCGGATCTCAAGCGTGGCCGATGATGCTGACATACCAAAACTCCAGTCCGTCGCGCTCTTGCAGGTCTGTTAACCTTCGCTAGCGCAGGCCGATGAAGCTGGGGTGTCGGATTGATGTCAGTTTTGTTACGTCCCACAGCCTTGGAGATTCAACCAAGCACCAGCAATTCCTCGAAATGCTTCATGTCCTTGAAGCTGCAGAAGGCCGGCGGCCTGAGTTCGATCACCGGAGCCTCGCGCTCGAGGAACGACAGGCTCTCGTCGAACAATTCCTGCCAGGCCGCGGCGCGCTCATCGGCGAGGCGGCGGATCTGGTAGGCGAAGGTGATGTGGAAGACATAGGAATCGTGGTCCGGATGGCGGTAGCCGAACGGCACAGATAGCGCGTCGCGCCAGGCCTTGAGGACAGCACGGTCCTCTTCCGTTGCACCGGCGACGGTCAAGCCGTTTGGCGTGACGCCGATGGTCTTGATACGAAACGGAGGGCAGGCCTCAAAGCCCTCCAGGCGCTGCAGATAGAGGCGGGTCATGGCGTCGATGCCGGTGTCGAGCGGCACGTCGGAGGGCCAGTAGAGGAGGCGGCGCCGGTATTCGATGATGCCTTGGAAGAGCGTCATGTGCAGGCTGGAGATCGGCGTAAAGGCGAGGCGATCGGCATCCGGCATGGCGAGCATGCGCTCGCGTACCTTGATGATCGCCGCTTCGGAAAGCGAGCCGCCGACGAGGTGACTGACGACCGTGTTGCCGGGTTCGGGGAGGAAGTTGCCCGACATGTCGTAACGGGTGCCGAGATGCACGGGCGCTATCGGGTTGCTGCCTTCGAAAAATCCGGCGAGCGAGGGTCTGGTTGTGGCGAGCATCGCGATCTCCTTGGAGAGATGACGTCCTGTCCGAGTCATGTGTCAACGGTGTGAATGGTGAAGAAGGCTTCCCTGAGCCCTATTCGTCAGCACAATTCACTATTCACCGTTCACAATCATCAGCCGCCATATTTCTCCAGGAAAGCCTCGGCCTCCAGCTCGCGGAAATCGTCGAGGGCGGCGCGCAGCCTTGCATGATCCCAATCCCACCAGGCTAAAGCCTGGTAGCGTTCGGCGGTCCGACGGTCGAAGCGCTCGCGGATCGGTTTGGCCGGCACGCCGCCGACGATGGTGTAGGGCGCGACGTCCTTCGACACCACGGCGCCCGCGCCGACCGCCGCGCCGTCGCCGACGGTGACGCCGGGCAGGATGGTCGAGCCATGGCCAAGCCAGGTGTCGTGGCCGATGGTAACGCGTTTGGCGCGGCGCTCGGCGAAGAACGCGCTTTCATGTTCGGCGTCGTCCCAATAGTCGGAGGCGCGGTAGGTGAAGTGGTGCAGCGTCGGACGCCATGTCGGATGGTTGGTGGCGTTGATGCGCACGCTTGCCGCGATGTTGGAGAACTTGCCGATGGTCGCGCACCACACGGCGCAGTCCTGCATCATATAGGAATAGTCGCCGAGCTCGCATTCGGCGACGCGGCTGCGCTCGGCGATCTCGGTCCAGCGGCCGAGCGTCGAGTTTTCGACCTGCGCCGTCGGATGGATCAGCGGCGCCTCCGAAAGCTTCTTCATGCGGCGATCTTTCCGGCGGCGAAGGCGGTTACGTCGATAACGCGGTCGGCGACAGCCTCGCGCACGTCGAGGTCGTGAAAGATGCCGAGCAGGGCAACGCCCGCCGCCTTCTTGGCGGCGATGAGCTCGACCACGACATCGCGGTTCTTCGCGTCGAGCGAGGCCGTCGGCTCGTCCAGCAACAGGATCGGATGCTCCGTAATGAAGCCGCGCGCGATGTTGACGCGCTGCTGCTCGCCGCCGGAGAAGGTCGCGGGCGGCAAGGCCCAGAGCTTTTCCGGCAGGTTGAGCTGCGCCAACAGGGCACGCGCTCTCGCCCGCGCGCTTTCCCTGTCCTCGCCGCGCTCGACCAGCGGCTCGGCGACGACGTCGAGCGCGGAAACGCGCGGGACGGTGCGCAGGAACTGACTGACATAGCCGATGGTATGGCGGCGCACGGAAAGCACGGTGCGCGGGCTGGCGGAGGCGAGGTCGATCAACCCGCCCCCATGCTGGACGATGATCTGGCCTTCATCGACGGCGTAGTTGCCGTAAAGCATCTTCAGGATCGAGCTTTTTCCGGCGCCGGACGGGCCGCCGAGCACGGCGCATTCGCCGGCGCGGATCGAGAAGGAGACCCCCGCCACCACCGGCAGCGTGACGCCGTCGCGCAGATGCATGGTGAAGCTTTTGGCGACATCGGAGACAACGAGAGGCGTAGCCATCATCACACCTGCAGGATGGAAGAAACGAGAAGCTGGGTATAAGGCGCGCGCGGATCGTCGAGCACGCGGTCGGTGAGGCCGCTTTCGACGACGCGGCCGTCCTTCATCACCATCATGCGCTGCGACAAAAGCCTGGCCACCGCGAGGTCGTGGGTGACGACGATCGCCGCCAGCCCGAGGTCAGTGACCAGCCCGCGCAGCAGATCGAGCAGGCGGGCCTGCACCGAGACGTCGAGGCCGCCGGTCGGCTCATCCATGAAGACGAGCCGTGGTCCGGTCACCAGATTGCGCGCGATCTGCAGGCGCTGGCGCATGCCGCCGGAAAAGGCGCGCGGCTCGTCGTCGATGCGGTCCTCGTCGATCTCGACGCGCGACAGCCAGTCGACGGCGGTGGCGCGGATCCTGCCGTAGTGGCGGTCGCCGACCGCCATCAGCCTTTCGCCGACATTGGCGCCGGCCGACACCGTCATGCGCAGGCCGTCCGCCGGGTTCTGGTGGACGAAGCCCCAGTCGGTGCGCATCAGGAAGCGGCGCTCGGCCTCGCTCATGCGGTAGAGCTCGCGCCATTGGCCATCGCGCATGCGGTAGCTGGCCGTGCCGGAAGAGGGCAGCAGGCGGGTCGACAGGCAGTTGAGCAGCGTCGTCTTGCCGGAGCCGGACTCGCCAACCACCGCCAGCACCTCGCCTGGCCAGAGGTCGAAGGTGATGTTCTCGCAGCCGACGCGCGAGCCGTAGAATTTGGACAGCGCTGAAACGCGCAGCAGCGGTTCGTCGGTCATTCGGCCTCCTTACCCTCCCCCTTGTGGGGAGGGTCGGCGCGCAGCGCCGGGGTGGGGATTGAAGAAAGAGAAGATTGGCCGTTCCCCCCACCCGCGCCTTCGGCGCTACCTCCCCACGAGGGGGAGGTAGAACCGCCGCGGCGCTTCTCGCAGTGGTCGGTATCGGAGCAGACGAACATGTGGCCGCCATGGTCGTCGAGGATGACCTCGTCGAGATAGACATTCTCGGCGCCGCAGAGCGCGCAGGGCTGGTCGAAGGTCTGGACCTCGAAGGGATGGTCCTCGAAATCGAGGCTGACGACGTCGGTGAAGGGCGGCACCGCATAGATGCGTTTCTCGCGGCCGGCGCCGAACAACTGCAAGGCGGGCGAGCGGTGCATCTTCGGATTGTCGAATTTCGGCGTCGGCGAAGGATCCATCACGTAACGGCCCTCGACCCTGACCGGATAGGCGTAGGTGGTGGCGATGCGGCCGTGCCTGGCAATGTCCTCATAGAGCTTCACATGCATGAGGCCGTATTCCTCCAGCGCATGCATCTTGCGCGTCTCGGTCTCGCGCGGCTCGAGGAAGCGCAGCGGCTCGGGGATCGGCACTTGGAAGACTAGCACCTGTCCCGCGTTGAGCGCATGCTCGGGGATGCGGTGGCGGGTCTGGATGATGGTGGCGGTTGCCGTGTCGGTGGTGACGGCGACATTGGCGACCTTCTTGAAGAAGGCGCGGATCGAGACGGCGTTGGTGGTGTCGTCGGCGCCTTGGTCGATGACCTTCAGCACGTCATCCGGGCCGATGATCGAGGCGGTGACCTGGACGCCCCCGGTACCCCAGCCATAAGGCATCGGCATCTCGCGCGAGGCGAAAGGCACCTGGTAGCCGGGGATGGCGATCCCCTTGAGGATGGCGCGGCGGATCATCCGCTTGGTCTGCTCATCGAGATAGGCGAAGTTGTAGGTGGCGATGTCGGTCATGGCGATCACGTCCGCTCTCTGCTATGAAATTGGCGCCCAAGACGCGGAAGGACGCCCGAATGGACTCTACCGGTTGGTTGCATCTTGGCGTGCTGCTGCTGGTGTTCGCCGGCTTCGCGACCTTTGCGCTGCGGAAAATGGTTCTCCCCGCGCCAAGGGAACCTCCGTACGGCGAGTCCTTCGGTGGCGGCGACTATACTGGCGGCTTCGACGGCGGCGGGCATTCCGGTAGCGGACACTGAAGTCATTCCGCCGCCTCGCGCTTCTCCTCAGCGGCCTTGTCCTCGTTTTGCCGCGCTTCGTATTCGGCGCGCATGCGGCGAACCAGGCCGAGCTCGGCTTGGAAGTCGACATAGTGCGGCAGCTTCAGATGCTCGACGAAGCCGGTCGCCTGGACATTGTCGGAATGCGAGATGACGAATTCCTCGTCCTGCGCCGCGGCGACGACGTCCTCGCCGAGCTCGCTCGCGCGTAGCGCCCGGTCGCAGAGCGCCATGGCCATCGCCTTGCGCTCGCTCTGGCCGAAGACGAGGCCGTAACCGCGCGTGAACTGCGGCGGCGCCTTGGCCGAGCCCTTGAACTGATTGACCATCTGGCATTCGGTGACGCGGATGGAGCCGAGCGGCACGGCGAAGGGTAGCTCCGGCACGTCGAGCTCCAGCTCGACCTCGCCGATGCGTATCTCGCCGACGAAGGGATGGTTGCGGGCGTAGCCGCGCTGCGTCGAATAGCCAAGCGCCAGGAGAAAGCCTTCGTCACCGCGCGACAGCGCCTGCAGGCGGATGTCGCGCGCCATCGGGAATTGCAGCGGCTCGCGCGTGATGTCGCCGGGCACATGGTCCAGCGGCATGTCGCCATCGGCCTCGATCAGGCCTTCATGGGCGAGGATCGCCGAAACGCGCGGCATGGCCTCCGGCTCGACCGGACGCTGCGCGGGCATCTCGACCTCGGCGCCGGCGGCAAGCTCCGGATCGAGCAGGCGATGGGTGTAATCGAAAGTGGGCCCAAGCACCTGTCCGCCGGGCAGGTCCTTATAGGTGGCCGAGACACGGCGCTCGACCTGCATGGCGCCGGTATCGACCGGATTGGTGTAGCCGAAGCGCGGCAGAGTGGTGCGGTAGGCGCGCACCAGGAAGATCGCCTCGATCATGTCGCCGCGCGCCTGGACGACGGCGAGAGCCGCAAGCTCGCGGTCGTAGAGCGAGCCTTCGCTCATGACCCGGTCGACGCCGAGCGCCAGCTGCTCGACGATCTGATCGAGGCGCAGCGCCGGCACCGAGCGATCGCCCCGGCGGCGATCGGCAAGCAGGCGGTGCGCGTTGGCAATAGCGGCTTCGCCGCCTTTCACCGCGACATACATGTCATGCCTCCATCGATTTGATGCGGATGGTGCGCGGCAGGCAGGCAAGGCTGCCGGGCGCCGCCAGGATGATGTCGACGCCGCGTGGGAAACGCTGGTTGTTCTGCTTCCACTGCTCGACGAAATGGCGCGGCATGCCTGGAGGCGCGATCATCGCCGTCTTTTCGATCCCCGGACCTTCGAGCAACAGCGACGGGCCCGAGGCAAGGTCGTCGACCAGGAGGACCAGCGTAGTCGAGCGGTCGGGATATTCCTGCGTGCCTTGCGCAAAACCGTCGAGCGCCGCCATCTCCTTCGGATTAGCGATCAAGGCGAAATGCGCGTCGGCGGGCGTGTTGGCCAAGGGCGCGCCGGTGTGGAAGCCGAGCCATGCCTTGACCGGGGCTTCGGCCTGCAGCGGCGGATCAAGCCAGACCGGCGTGTCGTTGTCGCAGAGCGAGAGCGCCACGGCGCCGGCCGTCGCCGACAACGGCGCCGGCGGGCGAGCGAGCTGCGGCAACGGCTGGACCGTGCCGGGGCGCGCCATCGCGTCCATGATGGCGCGGAACACTCCCTGGGCGTTGAAGACCGGCTCGGCGAAGCCGCCGTCGATCGATTGCGTGGCGATATCCATCAGTCCTCTCCGCGCACCATCGTGAAGAAATCCACTTTCGTGGCCGCCGTTTCGACACGCTTTGTCTCGCGCGCCGCATCGAGCGCCGCGCGCAAAGGCGCGGCGAGCTTCGCCTCGACCGCTTCGCGGTGCGCCGGGTCCTGCCAGAGCGCGTCGGCGATCGCCGCTAGCTTGGCCTTTCCCTTGTCGCGGCCGAGCGCATAAGAATGGCCGACTTGGCCGGAGGGCAGCCGCACCGTGGCCCGGGTGACCGTCGCCTCGCCGGCATTGAAGGGAGCGCCGCCGCCGCCGATCCGTCCGCGCACCGTCACCAGCCCGGTTTCGGGGCCGCGCAAAAGCTCAGCTTCGGAGGGCAGGCCCGACTCGTTCCATAGGCGGGCGATCTCATCGGCTTCGGCGTGCGCCAGCGTCGCCATCAAGGCTTTCCGCCCGGCCTGCTCGCGCGCTTCCTGTCCTCGCATCGCACCGCTCCTTGCCTGCATAAATTTGTCTATTGATATAGGCAACTATACAAATTATACCTACCTCCTAACGAGAGTCCATGACGGGTGAATGACAACCCGGGAAAAATGCTTGGGGGCGATGGGTGACCGGACTGGCGAGCAGCATCGAACGGCGCAACGGCGTGTCGCTATGGCGGCAGATCGCCGACAGGATCCTGCAGGGGATTGCGAGCGGCGATTTCCAAGAGAATGTGGCGCTGCCGCCCGAGGTCGCGCTGGCGGAACGCTACGGGGTCAACCGCCACACGGTGCGCAGCGCTATTGCAGCCCTTGTGCAGGAAGGCGTGCTGAAGGCCGAGCAGGGACGCGGCACCTTCGTGTTGTCGCGCAAGCGGCTGTCCTATCCGATCGGCGCGCGCACGCGCTTCTCGACCGGACTGCAGGGGCAGACGAGCGAGCGGCATATTGCGCTCTTGTCGTCATCGACGGAGCCGGCCAGCCGGCGCATCGCGGAGGCGCTGGGCATCGCCGAGGGCGCGGCCGTCATCCGCCTGGAGACCCGCGGCGAGGCCGATGGCCATGCGGTGTCGCGCGCAACGACCTGGTTCGACGCAAAGCGCTTCGCCGGCATCGAGGCCGCGATGGCCGAGACGGGGTCGATCACCGCCTCACTGAAGCGCTTTGGCATCAATGACTATCTGAGGCATTCGACCGTGCTGTCGGCGCGCCACGCCGATGCCGACGACCTTGCAGCCCTCGATCTGCAGCCCGGCGCCATCGTGCTGGTCACAATTGCAATCAACGTGACGCTCGACGGTGAGCCAATCCAGTTCGCGGAGTCGCGCTTTCCGGCAGAGCGGGTGGAGCTGAAGTTGTCGGTGTTGTAGGGAGTGCCAGCCTTGTACGAGCCCGTGATTGATCTGCTTTACGCTGATGTCAGGTCGCTTACTTGTCAGCGGCTTGGCGTTTGAGACTCGCCTTCCCCCACTCCGTCTCGGCTTCGCCGAGCCACCTCTCTCCCCTCCGGAGGGAGAGGAAAGGAGCACGCTGGCGACCGGAGAAGCAGTGTGTCCGGTTGAAGAGCGTTGGCTGCAAGGCTCGCACCCTTCCTCTCCCCCGTCGATCGGGGGAGAGGTGGCTCGGCGAAGCCGAGACGGAGTGGGGGTCGACTTGTGCGGCGCTCCGTCAATTCGGGCCGAGTTCACCGCCTGTCCTGTTATCACCCGACCTCGATGACCGCCTTGATCAGACCCGACTTCTCATGTGTCCATCTGGCGAGGTCGCGCGGCGTTCCGGCGAGCGTCGTGCGATGGGTGACCAGCTTGTTCAATGGCACGGCGCCGTTGCGGATCGATGCGGCGACATGCTCGAAATCGGCCTTGAGGGCATTGCGGCTGCCGACCAGCGTCATCTCGCGCTTGTGGAATTCGGGGTCGGAGAAGGTGATATCGTCCTTGACGACGCTGACCAGCACCAGCGTGCCGCCATGCGCGACATGGGCGAAGGCCGACTGCACCGATTGCGTGTTGCCGGTCGCGTCGAACACAAGGTCGAACCCTTCGCCGGCGGTTGCCTGCCGCACCAGTTCGTCGGCCGCTGCCTTCGAGCCGTCCAGCGCGGCAAAGCCGAGTTGCTTTTCGGCGAAATCGAGCCGCTCGGCGCTCATGTCGAGCAGACTGACATCCAGCCCGGCGATGCGCGCGAAGATCGCCGTGCCGAGGCCGATCGGGCCGGCGCCGATGACCAGCGTGCGCTGGCCGGGTATGCTAAGCGATCTCCGCACCGCATGCGCGCCGATCGCCAGGAATTCGACCGCCGCGGCATCGGCGAGCGACAGGCCGTTCGCCGGATAAAGGTTCTGGGCCGGCACCAGGATCTCGTCGCACATGGCGCCGTCGCGGTGAACGCCGAGCACTTCGATCTTCACACAGCAATTCGGCTTGCCGTGCCGGCAGGCGATGCATTTGCCGCATGAAAGATAAGGGTTGATGATCACCTGCTCGCCGACGGCGATATCGACGCTTTCGCCCTTCTCGACGATCGTGCCCGAGACCTCGTGGCCCATGACGCGCGGATAGGCCAGGAACGGGTGCTTGCCTTCGAAGATATGATAGTCCGTGCCGCAGATGCCTACATGGCTCACCGCCACGCGCGCCCAGCCGGGCGGCGGCGCGCCTGGGTCGGCGCGGTCTTCGAGGACAAGCTCGCCGGGCGAACGGCAGACAACGGCTTTCATATCGCAAATCCAAGCAAAAGAGCGCCGGCCTCGCTCGAGCGGGGCCGGCGCGTTAGTTTCAGGGAGGAGTCATTTGCCGCGACGGCGCAGGCCGTCGAAGTAGACGATGACGATGATCAGCAGACCGGTGATAACGCGCTGCCAGAAGGTGTTGACGTTGAGCAGGTTGGCGCCGTTGTTGATCGTCGACAGGATGAAAGAGCCGATCAGCGGACCGTGCACGGAGCCGATTGCGCCGAAGAGCGAGGTGCCGCCGATCACCGACGAGGCGATGGCCTGCAGCTCATAGGTGTCGCCCTGCGTCGGGTTGCCGATGCCGATGCGCGAGGCCAGGAGCACGCCGACAATGGCCGCCAGAAGGCCGGACAGGATATAGGCCATGAAGATGGTGCGCGGCACGTTGACGCCGGACAGGCGCGCGGCCTCGGCGTTGGAGCCGACCGAGAACAGGTAACGGCCCCAGCGCGTGTGGTGCAGGAAGACATAGGACGGGATGGCGACCAGGATCACCATCCAGAACAGGTAGGGAATGCCTGCGAGCGAGCCGCGCGAGAAAGCCTGGAACGAGTCGCTGTTGATCGAGATCGAGTTGCCGTTCGTCATCAGGAGGCCGATGCCGCGCAGCGAGGTCATGGTGGCCAAGGTGATGATGAAAGGCGGCAGGCCCATCTTGACGATGCCGAAGCCGTGGAAGAGGCCGATGGCGACGCCCACCAGCAGCGTGATCAGCACCGCGGCCCAGATCGGCCAACCGGCGTTGATCAAAAGCGCGACAATGACGGTGGTGAAGCCGACCACCGCGCCGACCGACAGATCGATGCCGCCGGTGATGATGACGAAAGTCTGGCCGACGGCGAGGATGGCGATCAGCGAGCCCTGACGCAGAAGGTTGGTGATGTTGAGCGTCGTGGCGAAGGACGGCGTGGCGACGGCCAGCACGATCCACATCAGGAGCAAAAGGCCAAGCAGCGTCAGGCCGAAGAGGGCGTTGAAATTGCGCTTGGGTTTTTCGGCGGGGATCGCCTCGGTGCTCATTTTTGTCCTCCCGACTTTTCTTGTTTCTCGGCCAGTGCCTGACCCAAAATATCCTCGTGGCTGGCGGTCCGGAAACCATGGGTCGCGACCAGCTTGCCGCGCCGGAACACGTGCAGCGTATCGGCAAGCTCATAGACTTCCGGCAGATAGGACGAGATCAGGATGATGCCGGCGCCCTTGGACAGCAGCGTCGAGAACAGGCGGTAGATCTCGGCCTTGGTGCCGACGTCGACGCCCACCGTCGGCTCGTCGAAGATGAACAGCTTGGCGCCATGCGCCAGCCATTTGCCGATGACGATCTTCTGCTGGTTGCCGCCCGAAAGGCTGGAAGCCAGCGCATGGCGCGTCGGCGTCTTGATGCGCAGATCGGCGATCTGGCGGTCGGCCTCGGCCTTCTCCTTGGGGCCCGAGATCAGCAAATTGCTGGAGATGCGTTTGTAGATCGGCAGGTTGAGGTTCATGCCGACCGGCAAATTGAGGCACAGGCCCTGGTCGCGGCGGCTTTCCGGCGCCAGCGCCATGCCAAGCCGGATCGCGTCGTGCTCGGAATTGACCTCCACTTCCTTGCCTTGCCACAGGATCTGGCCCGCAGATTTCCTGTGGCGGCCGTAAAGCGTGGTGACGAACTCGCTGCGCCCGGCGCCGATCAGGCCGTAGAGGCCGACGATCTCGCCGGCGCGGACGGTCACCGAGACATTCTCGAAGCCTTTGCCGGAGAGGTTCTTCGTCTCGACGATGGTCGCGCCCGGTGTAAAATGCTCCTTGTGGTAGATCTGCTCGATCGAGCGGTTGATCATCAGTTTGACCAGCTCGGGCTCGTCGGTCTCGGCGATGTTGCGGGTGCCGACCAGAGTGCCGTCGCGCAGCACGGAAACGCGGTCGGCGAGCTCGAACACTTCCTCCATGCGGTGGCTGATATAAATGATGGTGACGCCTTCGCCCTTGAGCCGCCGGATCAGCTTGAAGAGCTGGTCGGCCTCCTTGCGGGTGAGATAGGCGGTCGGCTCGTCGAAGATCAGAAACTTCGTGCCGCGCACCGTAGCGCGGGCGGCGGCGATCAGCTGCTGCTGGCCGATGGTGAGATCGCCGAGCATGACATGCGCCGGCAAGTCGAAGCCCAGCCCGTCAATGATCTTCTGCGCGTCCTTCACCATGGCGCGCTGCTGCAGCAGGCCGAAGCGTGACTCCTCCTCGCCGAGGAACATGTTGGCGGCGACGGTGAGATGGCGGCACAGCACCACCTCCTGGTGGACGGCGTTGATGCCCAGCGCCATCGCCTCATGCGGCGTGGCCAAGGCGGTCGGCTTGCCTTCCCAGATCACCTCGCCGGATGTGCGCGGCATGACGCCGGTCAGGAGCTTGATGAGGGTGGATTTGCCGGCGCCGTTCTCGCCGACGATGGCGTGGATCTCGCCCGCCTTGAAGGCAAGATGCACGGGCTTCAGCGCATGCGTGCCGGGATAGCGCTTTTCCAGCCCGTTGAGCTCGAGGATCGTCCTGCCCGGGGCCAGCGTGGGGGCGGGGTGCAGGTCCTGCGCCGTCGACGTCATGACAATCCTCCCAGATTGGTCTCAACCGTTGGGCACGCAGCGATGCGTCTGACGCGCATCTTGAAGTCGGAGCCTAAATCAGGCCGGCGAATTTCCAAATCGCCCCGATGGATGTTTCCGGGGCGCAAGGCCCCGGAAACGACTGTCGCAACGCTGCTCACTTGAGCTTCGGGTTGAGCAGAGCGTCGATCTTCGGATCCTTCATGTTGTCCTTGGTGACGAGGTTCGCGCCGGTGTCGACATTGGCCTCGACCTTCTCGCCCTTCGAGGCGGCCAGAGCGGTCTTGATGCCGTCATAGCCCATCCGGTACGGATCCTGGACCACCAGGCCCGAGATGACGCCGTCATTGAGGAACTTGATGAGCTTTTCGTCGCTGTCGAAGCCGATCAGCGCCACCTTGCCGCCGAGATTGTTTTCGGCGATCGCCTGGCCGACGCCTTGCGCCATGATCAGGTTCGAGGCGAAGATGCCCTTGAGGTCAGGATTGGCGGTGATCAGGTCGGTCGCGATGTTCAAGCCCGTGGTGGCCTGGCCGTCGGCATATTTGTCGGCGACAAGCTGGAGGCCCGGATACTTGGCCTTGATCTGTTCGATGAAGCCTTGCTTGCGCTGCTCGAGCGAGCCGGCGCCGGGAAGCGCCGTGATCATCGCGACCTTGCCTTCCACCTTGCCGCCATTGGCAGCGCCGATCGCCGCGGCGAGACCGTCGGCGGCGACGCGGCCGCCCTGCACGTTGTCGGTGGTCAGGAAGGAGGTGAAGGCCTTGGAGTCGGCGCCGGAATCGATGCCGATGACCTTGACCTTGGAAGCCGCCTCATCGATCGGCTTGCCGAGCGCCTTGAACTCGGTCGGCGAGATAACGACGGCCGCCGGGTTGCTGGCGACGGCGTTCTCGAGGATCGAGATCTGGCCGTTAACGTCGGTTTCGGCCTGCGCGCCGAGCTCAGGCACGTTGACGCCGAGATCCTTGCCGGCCTTGCGCGCGCCGGCCAGCACGATCTGCCAGTAGAAGGATGTGGTGTCCTTGACGATGATCGGAATGGTCACGTCGGCTGCCGAAGCGGGCGCGGAATGCATTGCGCCGGCAAGCATCGAAGCTGCGGCCAAGGCCACGAAGGCGCGGCGGTTGAGAAGGCTGGTCACGAATTTCATTAGGTTCCTCCCTAAGGTCGCCTGGTGAAGGTTGCGGAAGCTCCGTTTGGATAGGCGAGTCCAAAACAGAACTTTATCAATAAAAAACAGATGCCTTTTGTTGATAATGCATCGCCATGATCGATGCAAGCGGTGTCTGGTGCCGTTCATGTGATCCGGGACGAGGTTTGCTCCTCCCTGGCTACATATCGGCGCTTCCGTTCCTCCTTGTTGCTATGGAACGATAATTTCACGGCACTGTCAATGTGGAATATTCATTCCACCACGAGGTCGCGCAATTGTGAAAGCAGACGTCCTTGCTGGCGCCAGCGCTTCCCTCGCGGCGACCAGCCTGCAGGATGACGTTTCGTTCCCACTTTTCGGGATCATGCTCTAAAGCGTTGCGCCGAGATGCCAGGGCACGAATTCGTTGTCGCCGTAGCCGAACGCCTCGCTCTTGGTCTTTCGGCCGGACGCAGTCTCGATGATCAGTTCGAAGAGCTCGCGGCCCATGCCGCCGATCGTCTTCTCGCCCGAGGCGATGACGCCGCAATTGACGTCCATGTCCTCTTCCATTTGGTGATACATGGTCGAATTGGTGGCGACCTTGATCGAAGGCGTCGGCCGGCAGCCGAAGCAGGAGCCGCGGCCGGTGGTGAAGACGATGACGTTGGCGCCGCCGGCCACCTGTCCGGTCGCTGAGACCGGGTCGTAGCCGGGCGTGTCCATGAACACCAGACCGCTCCCCGAAACCTTCTCGGCATAGCCGAAGACGCCGTTGAGCGGCGTCTGGCCGCCCTTGGCGACCGCGCCCAGCGATTTCTCGAGGATCGTGGTCAGGCCGCCGCGCTTGTTGCCCGGCGAGGGATTGTTGTCGATCGAGGCGCCGTGCTTGGCGGTGTGGTCCTCCCACCACTTCACAAAGCCGTCGAGCTTGGCGGCGATCTCGGGCGAGGCGGCGCGATAGGCAAGCAGATGTTCGGCGCCGTAGATCTCGGTCGTCTCCGACAGGATGCCGATGCCGCCGCAGCCGGCCAGGATATCGACGGCGGCGCCCAGCGCCGGGTTTGCGGTGATGCCGGACATGCCGTCCGAGCCGCCGCATTGCAGTCCGACGACGATCTCCGAGACTGGGATCGGCTCGCGTTGCAACTGGCCGACTTCCTCGGCGATCTCGGCCAACACGCCCATCGCCTTCTCGACCGACTTGCGCGAGCCGCCGGCCTCCTGGATGTTGAAATGCCGCTTTCCCGCAGCCACGCCCTTCTGACCATACAGCGTGAGCTGGTTGACCTCGCAGCCGAGCCCGACCATCAGCACGCCGCCGAAATTCGGATGGCGCGCATAGCCGGCTAGCGTGCGGTGCAGCACCATCATGCCGTCGCCGGTAGCGCTCATGCCGCAGCCCTGGCCGTGCACGATCGGCACGAAACCGTCAATGCCGGGATATTTCGGCAGCAGCGTGCGGTTGGCTTCGTCGGCGATGGCGTGGCAGACGGTAGACGAGCAATTGACGCTGGCGATGATGCCGATGAAATTGCGCGTGCCGGCCCGGCCATCGGCGCGGCGGTAGCCCATGAAGGTGCGCTTGCGGTCGGCCTCGGTGGCGTGCTCGGCCTCGCTCGGCGGCACCACAGGCAAGCGGCCGCTCTCGAAAACCAGATTGTGCGAATGGACGTGCTCGCCGGGCGCGATGTCTTGCGTGGCGCGACCGATAGCCTGCGCGTATTTCACCACCGCTTCGCCTGCAGCAATGGGCTTGATCGCGACCTTGTGGCCCGGCTCGATCACCGCAATAGCCTTGGCGCCGCCCGGCAATGCGGCGCCGATCTCGAGACGGCCATTGGCGACGGCGACATTGTCGGCGGGAGAAAGGAGGATGGTGTTTGCAACGTTCACGGGCGGCTGTCCTGGGTGATCCTGGGAATGCGGGCGGATTGACTTGCGCCCGTTTAAAGGTAATGTCTTTTATCGGGAAAAAACATTTTTGCGTCAATTGTTTTTTCGTCGCGGGCAATGCGCGTCGCAGGGACGTGCATGATTGTCCTTCTGGCAAACCGGCGAAAGGCGTTCTGCTTTTCGGAAGCTTGCGCTAGGTACACCGATCATATCGCGCTTCCGGCAGGCCGCCGCAAGCGTTGGGGATACGGGGCATGTCGAAGAGCAACAACGTCTACAAGGACGCCTATAACCGCTGTCTGCGGCTGCTCGACGAGACCAAGAGCCTGCCGTCGGAACCGGAGCTCGGCACGTTGCTCGGCGTCAGCCGCACCACGGTGCGCAGCATCCTTGCGCGCATGGAAGAAACCGGGCTGATCGACTGGAACAAGCGCAACAAGACGGTGCTCAGGGCGCCGCGGCCCGAGGATTTCTTCCCCGAGGAAGAGACCGACTCGCTGGCCGAGATCATCGAGCGCTCCTTCATGCGGCGTCTGCTTGCGGGGGGCGCCGAAGCCGGCATGCAGATCAACGAGCTGGAGCTGGCGCGCGAGATCGGCGTCGGCACCACCAGCGTGCGCGAATTCCTGATCCGCTTCTCGCGCTTCGGCCTGATTGAGAAAAGGCGCAACAGCCATTGGGTGCTGAAGGGTTTCACGCGCGCCTTCGCGCTGGAGCTGACCGAGATCCGCGAGATGTTCGAGCTGCGCTCGGCGGCGGCTTTCGCCGCGCTGCCGGAGGACAGCGCGGTGTGGGCCGATCTCGACCGGCTGGAGGGCGAGCATCGACAGCTCGCCAGCCAAATCGCCACGCGCTTCAACGAATTCTCCGAGCTCGACGAGCGCTTCCACCGGCTGATTCACCGCGCCTCGCACAACCGCTTCATCGTCGACTTCTACGATGTGATCGCGATGATCTTCCATTACCACTATCAGTGGAACAAGGCCGAGGAGCGCCAGCGCAACGAGGTCGCCGTGCAGGAGCATCTTGCCTATATCGCGGCGCTGAGATCGCGCGATCCCGGCAAGGTGGACGCCGCCTGCCGCAAGCATCTGAAGTCGGCGCGCCAGACGCTGCTGAGCTCCATTCCCGAAGGGCGGCAGGCGCAGCCCGCCTAGGGTCTGTTGATATTCAGCTGATGCCGGCCTGACCTGAACTCGACAGATCCCAGCGGATGTCGTCCAGAAGCGTGCAGCGGTTCTGGGATAACGACATGCATAAAAACAAGCGCGTCGCGCCGCGTTGCCGCAGCGCGGTTTTGCCGATTTCCCGCCCGCATTCCCCGTGCTACCGTCGACGCGTTTCCGAGAGTGGCTTTGCGTTGGATATCCGGCTGAGACGATGGAGCATGCCGGCCGCGTTCGTCGCGGCGCTGCTTCTATTGCTTCAGTCCTCTCTCGGCGCTTTCGCCTTCGGCGCGCCTTCGCAGCTCGACGCTTTCGGCAACGTCATCTGCACGCATGAAGGTGCCGTAAAACTCCCCGGCGGCGATCCCCACCAGCAGCATATGCCGGCCTGCTGCTCGCTCGGCTGCAGCATGGTTTCGCCGGCGCATCTGCCGCCGCCTGAAGCAGGCACGCTGGCCGGAACCCGGCTTTTCGAGCCCGTCGCCTTCCAGCTTCCGGCCTTCCGGCACCAGGATTTCGCCCGCGACCGCTCTCCGGCCAATCCGCGCGCGCCGCCGGCAATGGTTTGATCCGCGGAACCTTCCGCGGGCCTATTCATCCAAAGATCAGACTGTTCGCGGCCGCATTCCGGCACGATCCCGTACTCATGGAGCAATCATGTCCAATCTTCTTCCCAAGGCGCAAGCCTTCACCCTTCGCGGCGCGCCGCCCTTCCACCTCCAGCTGCGCGTTGGCCTTGCCGTGCTCAGCCTGCTTTTGCTCTTCGCCTGCATTCCCGCCGCCCTCGCGCATGAGTTCAAGGTCGGCGATCTCGAGATCGAGCATCCCTGGTCGCGGGCGACGCCGCCCGGCGCCAAGGTGGCCGGCGGTTATTTCACCGTGGTCAACAAAGGCAGCGTGCCGGACCGGCTGCTGTCGATTTCCTCCGACATCTCAGAAAAAGCCGAACTGCATGAGATGGGCGTCAAGGACGGCGTCATGATCATGCGGCCGGTCGAGGGCGGCCTGGAGATCCCGGCCGGCGGCAAGGTCGCGCTGAAGCCAGGCGCCTACCACCTGATGTTTACCGGCCTCAAGCGGCAGCCGAAGCAGGGCGAGAAATTCCCGGCGATGCTGACCTTCGAGAAGGCCGGCAGCGTCAAGGTCGAGTTCGCCGTCGAAGGCATGGGCGAGACGGGCAGTGGCGACATGGGCGACATGGATCACGCCGAATAATCCGCCAATTCGAAATCAGAGGGACAATTCATGAAGAAGTATCTTTTGGCGGCGGGCGTGCTTTGCGCGCTCGGGACCAATGCCGCGCTCGCCCACATTACGCTCGAAACGCAGGAAGCGGCCGTCGGCTCGACCTACAAGGCGGTCTTGCGCGTGCCACATGGCTGCGAGGGCAAGGCGACGACCGCGGTGCGCGTGCAGATCCCCGAAGGCATCATCGCGGTGAAGCCGATGCCCAAGCCCGGCTGGACGCCGCAGGTCAAGAAGGGCAAATACGAGAAATCCTACCAGCTCTATGGCGAGACTCTGACCGCCGGCGTCAAGGAAGTGGACTGGAGCGGCGGCAATCTGCCCGACGAATTCTATGACGAGTTCGTCTTCCGCGCTTCGCTGGCGGCCGATCTGCCGGCCGGCCAAATGCTCTATTTCCCGGTGGTGCAGGAATGCGGCGATGCCGCCGAGCGCTGGATTGAGATCCCGGCGGCGGGCCAGGATGAGGACTCCTTGGAAACGCCGGCGCCCGGCATCAAATTGCTGCCGAAGAAATGATCTCTGTTGGCGCGCTCCCTCGGGGCGCGCCAACATTTCCTGTAAGACGGCATGAACGCAGCACTGCCTTCCTCGATGAACCGCATGCTTGCCGGCTCGCTTTCCTGGCTGGTGGCAATGCTCGTGGCGATGGTGGTGTTGGTAATACCCGGCCGCGCATTGGCGCATGCGGCGCTTGTCGCGACCGACCCGGCCGACGGCGCCGTGCTGACGCAAGGTCCCGGCAAATTCTCGCTGACCTTCAGCGAGCCTGTCTCGCCGCTGGTGCTGACGCTTGTGCGGCCGGACGGCTCGCAGCTTGCGCTGGCATCCTTCCGTCTCAAGGACCAGACGGTCGAGATCGACAATCCCGAAACGCTCAAATCCGGCACGCATGTGCTGAGCTGGCGGGTGGTGTCGGTCGACGGCCATCCGGTCGGCGGTTCGGCGCTTTTTTCCATCGGCGCGCCAAGTGCCGCGCCGGTGGCGGGCGAAGCCGTGGACTGGACGCTGCGCGCGGTGATCTGGGCGGCCAGGCTGTTTCTCTATGCCGGCCTCTTTCTTGGCGTCGGCGGCGCATTCGCGCTCGCCTGGCTGGCCGAAGACCGGCGCTGCGGCCAGCGCTTCGTCGCCGCGGCACTGCTTTTCGGCCTCGCCGGCGCGCCGTTGTCGCTTGGGTTGCAGGGGCTGGACGGTCTTGGCGCGCCGCTCGTCCGGTTTGCGGCGCCGACGGTCTGGAAGACCGCGCTGGAAACGAGCTTCGTCTGGACGGTGCTGATCGGCCTGATCGCGCTCGGTCTCGCGCTGCTTTCGCTTTCCGGTCCATCAGGCCTTCGCAAGCTCTCGGCAAGCGCAGCACTGCTCGGTGTCGGCGCCGCCCTTGCCGTCAGCGGCCATGCCAGCGCCGCCCAACCGCAATGGCTGACGCGGCCACTGGTGTTCCTGCACGGCACCGCAATCGCCTTCTGGGCCGGTTCGCTGGCGCCGCTCGGGCTGGCGTTGCGGCAGCAGCCGGCGGAAGCAAAAGCCTTTCTGCGGCGCTTCTCCCTCGCGATCCTGCCGGTCGTCATCGCGCTTGCCGCCAGTGGCATCGTGCTGGCGATCATCCAGGTGCAGCAGCCGGCAGCGTTGATCCATACTGCTTATGGCCGGCTGCTGCTGCTCAAGCTCACCCTGCTGCTCTTCCTGTTCACGTTGGCCGCCATCAACCGCTGGACGTTGACGGCTCCCGCCGAAGCCGGCGACACCGAGGTGCAGCGGCGGATGGTGCGCTCGATCGGCATCGAGATCGTGATCGTGCTTGCCATTTTCGGCGTCGCCGCCGGCTGGCGCTTCACCCCGCCGCCACGCGCGCTGGCGATCGCCGCCGCGCAGCCGGTGTCGATCCACATCCACACGCTGAAGGCGATGGCCGATCTCAGCATCACGCCCGGCCATGCCGGCGAGGTCGCCGCTTCAATGATGATCATGACCGGCGATTTCGGGCCTCTCGACGCCAAGGCGGTGACGCTAGTGCTGTCGAAGCCGGATTCCGGTATCGAGCCGATCAAACGGCCGGCGAGAAAACCCGGCGACGGCACCTGGCGTATCGACAATCTCGTCATCCCGCTCACCGGCCGCTGGAACGCCCGGCTAGATATCCTCGTTTCGGACTTCGAGATGGTGAAGATCGAGGCGCCGATCGATATCCGCGGTGAGTGACATTCAGGTGAGGACGGCCTCCGAGACGGTTGACGCAGCCGCCAAGGCCCGTCATTCATCTGGGAAAGGCGTTCTCCAGAACGCAACCCACAACAAGCATCCGAACGCAGGGAAGAAACGATGGAAAAAGCCGAAATCGGCCTGATCGGCCTTGGCACGATGGGTTCCAACCTGGCGCTCAACATCGCCGAGCATGGGCACCGCATCGCCGTCTTCAACCGCACACCGTCGCGCACCGATGCCTTCGTCGAGAGCGCCGGTTCGCTGAAGGACATGGTCGTTCCCTGCTACGGCCTGGAGGAACTCGCCGCGGCGATCCGCCCGCCGCGGCCGATCATCATCATGGTGCTGGCCGGCAAGCCGGTCGACGAGCAGATCGCGGCGCTGCGCGGCGTGCTTTCCGACAACGACATCGTCATCGATGCCGGCAACGCCAATTTCCGCGACACGATGCGCCGCTTCTCGGAGCTGTCCGGCTCGGGCCTGACCTTCATCGGCATGGGCGTGTCGGGCGGTGAAGAGGGCGCGCGCCATGGTCCGTCGATCATGGTCGGCGGCACGGAAGAGTCCTGGAAGCGCGTTGAAAAGGTGCTGACCGCGATCTCCGCCAAGTTCAAGGGCGAGCCTTGCGCCGCCTGGCTCGGACATGACGGCGCCGGCCATTTCGTCAAGACCATCCACAACGGCATCGAATATGCCGACATGCAGATGATCGCCGAGATCTACGGCATATTGCGCGACGGCCTCGGCATGGCGCCCAAGGAGATCGGCAAGGTCTTCGAAGAGTGGAACAAAGGCCGGCTCAACTCTTACTTGATCGAGATCACCGCAAAAGTTCTCGCCGCCGACGATCCCAAGACCGGCAAGCCGGTGGTCGACATCATCCTCGATCGCGCCGGGCAGAAGGGCACCGGCAAATGGTCGGTCATCGAGGCGCAGCAGCTCGGCATTCCGGCGACGGCGATCGAGGCCGCGGTCGCGGCGCGCGTGCTGTCGTCGCTCAAGGACGAGCGGCAGGCGGCGGAAAAGGCCTATGGCGATATGGGTGTCGAAAAGATCTCCGGCGACAAGGCCGCGCTGCTCAAGGATCTGGAGCTCGCCTTGTTCGCCGGCAAGATCGCGGCTTACGCCCAAGGCTTCGCGGTGATGAGCGGCGCCTCCAAGGAATTCAACTGGAACCTGCCGATGCCGACCATCGCCAAGATCTGGCGCGCCGGCTGCATCATCCGCTCGCAGATGCTGGACACGATGGCCGAGGCGTTCGGTTCGGGCGGCGCTTCCACCAACCTGCTGATGGCGCCGGCCTTCATCGCCATGATGAAGGAGGCGCATCCGTCGCTCAGGCGCATCGTGGCGCGCGCATCCGAGGCCGGCTCGCCGGTGCCGGCGCTGTCCTCGGCGCTTGCCTATTTCGACAGCTACCGCCAGGGCCGCGGCACCTCGAACCTGATCCAGGCGCAACGCGATTTCTTTGGCGCGCACGGCTTCGAGCGTATCGGCGAGCAGGGGGCGTTCCATGGACCTTGGGGCAGTGGGGCGGGACACTAACCCCGATAGGGCAGGACCTCGCTCGGCGTACTCAGCGATTGCAGCGAGCCGGGGTCGGCGCCGCCGATCCAGCCGAGCACCGCGCGGGCGAGTTCGGAGCCGGCCAGCCGGAAGTTCTCGTTGACGACGAGCAGCTCCCGCCGGAACAGATGCAGCAGCTCCGACGATTGTTTCGACACCACGTCGACGTCGCGACCGAGCTCCAGCCCGGCGTCCTCGATACCGGCCACGATGGCGAGCGTCGCGGCGGCGGCGCTGCTGACGAAGCCGTCCGGCCGGTCCTTGCGCCGCATCAATTGCGCTGTGCGCATCCTGATCTGCTCGATCGACTGGTCGATGGAGACGGTGTTGAACGGCACCTCGCTGGCGCCCACCTCGCTCAGCGCATCGGCAAAGCCGTTCACCGTATGGCCGTAATAGGTGAGGCCAACCGGCGGCGTCACAAGCGCAAGCCGGTTGCGACCCCTGCCGGCGAGATAGCGCACGGCTTCGCCGGCAAAGGTGTAGTTGTCGAAGTCGTGATAGGGATGCACCAGCCCCATGTCGGTGCGGCCATGCGTGGCGAAGGGAATGCCGCGCTCCAGCATGTAGCGCGCCCGCGGATCGTTGGGCTGGGTGCGTGAGATGATGACGCCGTCGGCCGAGCCCGTCTCGACCAGATAGCGCACCGGGTCCAGCGGATCCTGCGAGCGCGAATAGGGCGTGACGATCAGATGGTAGGGCGTGTCTGCGATCACCTCGGTGACGCCGTAGATGATGTCCGAGACGAAGCTCATCAGCTCGTGCTCGGTGTTCAGCACGAGCGAGATGACGTTGGTCTTGCCGGTTCTCAAGCGGACGCCGGCTCGGTTCGGGCGATAGCCGATCTGCTTGGCGACAAGCTGGACGCGACGCCTGGTCTCGGCGCCGATCTCGGGCGCATCCTTCAGCGCGCGCGAGACCGTCGTGACACCAAGCCCCGTCATGAAGGCGAGCGTTTTCAGCGTCGGCCGCTCCGTGCGCGACGCGTCGTCGTCCTTCTTCGTTACCCGTCTATCCATTCGTCCCGCCCGTCAGGCGCATAGCAGCCGCGGGGCTGGCCGGCAATCGCGCGGTGTTGACTTTTGCGCGTCCTTTAGCCCGTAACTTGCTCAGTATACTGAAACGTTACAGGTTGCCAAGATTCGTGACTGGCAAGCGAGACCGCAACCTCTGCACTCCGAGTATGGAGGACAATTGGAAGCCACTGGAATCGCAAAGAAATATCGGCTTTCGCGCGAATTGGACACCAATCGAGCGCCTCCACGGTAGTTTCGTCGCCTCGGCAGAAAGATTTTGTTCGCGGCTCGAAAAAATCGGTCCGGGCTCTGAAGCGAGGGGTTGCCGAGGCGGATCATTTGCCGTATCGAAAATCTGTAACGTTTCAGATTCTGGGAGGAAGCCGAAATGCGAAATAAATTCCTGACTGCCGCCTTCGCCGCGACGGTTGCGCTCAACTTCGCCGGTCCGGCCGCCGCGACCGACCTGGAGGTCACCCACTGGTGGACTTCCGGCGGCGAGGCGGCCGCGGTGGCCGAGCTTGCCAAGGCATTCGACGCGACGGGCAATCACTGGGTCGACGGCGCCATTGCCGGCTCCGGCGGTACGGCGCGCCCGATCATGATCAGCCGCATCACCGGCGGCGACCCGATGGGCGCCACTCAATTCAACCACGGCCGCCAGGCGGAAGAGCTGGTGCAGGCCGGGCTGATGCGCGACCTCACCGACATTGCCACCAAGGACAAGTGGACGGAGATCGTGCGGCCGAAGAGCCTGCTCGACAGCTGCACGATCGACGGCAAGATCTATTGCGTGCCGGTCAACATTCATTCCTGGCAATGGCTGTGGCTGTCCAGCGAGGCCTTCCAGAAGGCCGGCCTGCCGGTGCCGAAGGACTGGAATGAGTTCGTCGCGGACGCGCCGGCGCTGGAAAAGGCCGGCATCATCCCGCTCGCCGTGGGCGGCCAGCCCTGGCAGGCATCGGGCGCCTTCGACGTGCTGATGGCCGCTGTCGGCGGCACCGACACCTTCCTCAAGGTCTACAAGGACAAGGACGCCAAGTTTGCCGCCGGTCCCGAGATCGCCAAGGTGTTCAAGGCCGCCGACGACGCCCGCAAGATGGCCAAGAACACCAATGTGCAGGACTGGAATCAGGCCACCAACCTGGTCATCACCGGCAAGGCCGCCGGCCAGATTATGGGCGACTGGGCGCAGGGCGAGTTCCAGGTCGCCGGCAAGACCGCCGGCAAGGACTATACCTGCCTGCCTGGCCTTGGGCTCAACGAAGTTATCGCGACCGGCGGCGACGCCTTCTACTTTCCCCTGCTCAAGGATGAAGCGAAGTCCAAGGCGCAGATAGTGCTGGCGGAGACGCTGCTCGATCCTAAGACCCAGGTCGCCTTCAATCTCAAGAAGGGCTCGCTGCCGGTGCGCGGCGACGTCGACCTCAACACGGCGAACGACTGCATGAAGAAGGGTCTCGCCATCCTCGCCAAGGGCGCGGTCATGCCCTGGACGGACCAGCTGCTTTCGCAGGACAGTCAGAAGCAGAAGGAGGACCTGTTCTCCGAATTCTTCGCCAAGCCCGACATGACGCTCGAAGAGGCGCAGAAGCGCTTCGCCGACATCATCGCCTCGGCGGACTGACAACCGGCGCCCCCGCCGGCTTCCGACCCCAGCCTATCGGGGTCGGGAGCTCGATGTCCTCATTGCCCAGCCGGCCGAGATGAGCAGCAGCAGCAAACGCCCCAGTAAGCTTTTCCGCAACCTGAATGCCAAGGTCGCATCGATCCCGATGATCCTGACGGCGCTTGTGGTGTTCGTCGGCGGCACGGCCTGGACGGTGCTCTATTCCTTCACCAATTCGAAGCTTTTGCCTCGGCTCAACTTCGTCGGGCTCGACCAGTATCACCGGCTCTGGTCGACGTCGCGCTGGCTGGTCTCGATCGAGAACCTCTTGATCTATGGCGCGATCTCGCTGGTGTTCTCGCTGGCCATCGGCTTCCTGCTTGCAGCCCTTCTCGACCAGAAGATCCGCTTCGAAGACACGTTCCGCACCATCTTCCTCTATCCCTTCGCGCTGTCCTTCATCGTCACCGGGCTGGTCTGGCAATGGCTGCTCAACCCGGATTTCGGCGTCCAGCGCGTCGTGCGCGATCTCGGCTGGACAAGCTTCAGCTTCGACCCGCTCTATAATTCCAGCCTCGTCATCTACGGCATTTCGATCGCGGCGCTCTGGCAGGGCACGGGCCTGGTCATGTGTCTGATGCTCGCTGGCCTGCGCGGCATCGACGAAGACATCTGGAAGGCGGCAAGGGTGGACGGGATACCTATGTGGAAGACGTACCTCTTCATCGTCATCCCGATGATGCGGCCGGTCTTCATCACCACGCTGGTCATCATCGCCGCCGGCATCGTCAAGGTCTATGACCTGGTCGTGGCGCAGACCAGCGGCGGCCCCGGCATCGCGTCGGAAGTGCCGGCGAAATATGTCTACGATTACATGTTCTTCGCCCAGAATCTCGGCCAGGGTTTCGCCGCCTCGACCATGATGCTGTTGTCGGTGGTGATCGTCATCGTGCCCTGGGCCTATCTCGAATTCGGAGGCAAGAAGCGTGGCTGACGTCGCCTCCCTGTCCACCGGTGCGCACGCGCTCAAGCGCAATGCCACTGGCCCGAGCGGACCAAAGCCGCGGCATGTGCTGTCGCGCCGAAACATCTTCCTCTACGGCACGCTGATCGTCGTGGCGATCTATTACCTCTTGCCGCTCTACGTGATGATCGTCACGTCGCTGAAAGGCATGCCGGAAATCCGCCTCGGCAACATCTTCTCGCCGCCGGTGGAAATCACCTTCGAACCCTGGGTGAAAGCCTGGGCGAGCGCCTGTACCGGCCTCAACTGCGACGGGCTCTCGCGCGGCTTCTGGAATTCGGTGCGCATCACCGTGCCATCGGTGATCCTGTCGATCGCGATCGCCTCGGTGAACGGCTATGCCCTGGCCAACTGGCGTTTCAAGGGTGCCGACACCTTCTTCATCATCCTGATCGTCGGCGCCTTCATCCCCTATCAGGTGATGATCTATCCGATCGTCATCATCCTGCGCGAGATCGGCATATACGGCACGCTGACCGGGCTGGTGATCGTGCATTCGATCTTCGGCATGCCGATCCTGACGCTCTTGTTCCGCAACTATTTCACGTCGATGCCGGAGGAGTTGTTCCGCGCCGCTCGCGTCGACGGCGCCGGTTTCTGGGGCATTTATCTGCGCATCATGCTGCCGATGTCGCTGCCGATCTTCGTCGTCGCCATCATACTGCAGGTGACCGGGATCTGGAACGACTTCCTGTTCGGTGTCGTCTACACGCGTCCCGACACCTATCCGATGACGGTGCAGCTCAACAACATCGTCAACTCTGTCCAGGGCGTGAAGGAATATAACGTCAACATGGCCGCGACGATTCTTACCGGCCTCGTTCCGCTCATCGTCTATTTCATTTCCGGCAAGCTCTTCGTGCGCGGCATCGCCGCCGGCGCGGTGAAAGGATGATGATGGCAGCTGAAATCGCCAATCCCAGCGTTTCGATCCAGGACCTGTCGCTCAATTTCGGCGCCGTCTCGGTGCTGCAGACGCTCAACTTGGATGTCGCCAACGGCGAATTCATCGTGTTGCTCGGCCCGTCCGGCTGCGGCAAGTCGACCTTGCTCAACTGCATCGCCGGACTGCTGGACATTTCGGAAGGCCGCATCTTCATTAAAGGCAAGAACGTCACCTGGGAGGAGCCGAAGGACCGCGGCATCGGCATGGTGTTCCAGTCCTATGCGCTCTATCCGCAGATGACGGTGGAGAGGAACCTCTCTTTCGGCCTGCGCGTCGCCGGCGTGCCGAAGGACGAGATCGCCAAGCGCATCGCGCGCGCCGCCGAGATCCTGCAGATCGAGCCGCTGCTGCAGAGGAAGCCCTCGGCGCTGTCGGGCGGTCAGCGCCAGCGCGTGGCGATCGGGCGCGCGCTGGTGCGCGACGTCGACGTCTTCCTGTTTGACGAGCCGCTCTCCAATCTCGATGCCAAGCTGCGTTCGGAGCTGCGCGTCGAGATCAAGCTTCTGCACCGAAGGCTTCAGAACACCATGATCTACGTCACCCACGACCAGATCGAAGCCATGACGCTGGCCGACCGCATCGCGGTGATGAAGGGCGGCGTCATCCAGCAGCTCGACGCACCGCAGACGATCTACAACCGCCCCGTAAACCGCTTTGTGGCCGGCTTCCTCGGCTCGCCGGCGATGAATTTCTTAGACGGAAGGCTGGAGAAGGCGGGCGGCGACTGGCTGTTTGCCGTCGAGGAGGTGCGCATCCCGCTTGCGACCTATGCCTTCGAGAAGGAACCGGCGCCGGGGCCTGCGGTCTTCGGCATCCGGCCCGAGCATGTCGCCTTCAACAGCGGAACGGGCTGGCCCTTCACCGCGACGGCCAATGTCGAGGTCGTCGAGCCGATGGGTTCCGACACGCTGGTCTGGCTGAAGCTCGGCCAGCAGAACTTCACCGTGCGCGTCACTTCCGAACGCACGCCGAAAAACGGGGATGCGGTCAGCGTCGGTTTCGATCCGATGCGCGCCTCGCTCTTCGACGCTCAAACCGGCAACCGCCTTTAACCTCCCAAGACCAATGAACGGACAGGACAGATGAACTGGTCATTCCAACTCTACAGCGCCCGCAATTTCCAGCCATGGAACCGCGTGGTGAAAATGCTTGGGCAACTCGGCTATGCCCAAGTCGAGGGCTTCGGCGGCGTCTATGACGACCCGAAGGCATTCCGCGCCGAGCTCGACAAGAACGGGCTTGCGATGCCGACCGGGCATTTCTCGATCGATGCGCTGGAAAACGATTTCGACGGCGTGCGCAAAATCGCCGACGCGCTTGGCATCACGCTGCTGATCTGCCCCTATCTGATGCCCGATCAGCGCCCGTCCGACGCCGCCGGCTGGCGCGGTTTCGGCGAGCGTCTCGCCAAGGTCGGCGAGGTGGCGAAAAACGCCGGCTACGGCTTTGCCTGGCACAACCACGATTTCGAATTCAAGGCGCTTGCCGACGGCTCGCTGCCGCAGGATCACATCCTGTCCGCCGCGCCCGATATCGGCTGGGAAATGGACGTGGCCTGGGTGATCCGCGGCGGCGCCGATCCGCTGCCCTGGATCGAAAAACACGGCAAGCGCATCAGCGCCGTCCACGTCAAGGATATCGCCAAGCCGGGCGAGGGGCTCGATGAGGACGGTTGGTCTGACGTCGGTCGCGGCACGATCGACTGGGCGGGCCTGTTCAAGACATTGCGCGCGAAAAGCGCGACGAAGTATTTCGTCATGGAGCAGGATAACCCCAACGACATCGAGCGCTTCGCCCGTCGCTCGATCGAATCCGTCAAGAACTACTAGGACATATCATCATGGCAAACAAACTTGGCGTAGGCGTCATCGGCTGCGGCAACATCTCGAAGGCGTATTTCTCGCTGGCGCCGTTGTTCCGCGGCATCAAGATGCGCGCCTGCGCGGACATCAACATGGAGGCCGCGAAGGCGCGGGCGAAGGAATTCAAGCTTCGCGCCGAGACGGTCATCGACCTGCTCAAGGACGAAGAGATCGACATCATCGTCAACCTGACGATCCCGGCGGTGCACTATGAAGTGTCGAAGGCGGTGCTCGACGCCGGCAAGCATGTCTATTCGGAAAAGCCGTTCGTGCTGTCGATCGAGGAAGGGCTGGACCTGAAGAAGCGGGCCGAGAAGAAGGGCCTGCGCATCGGCTCGGCGCCGGATACTTTCCTCGGCGGCGCGCACCAGCTGGTCCGCAATCTCATCGACAGCGGCAAGCTCGGCGCGATCACCAGCGGCACCTGCCATGTGATGGGCCATGGCATGGAGCACTGGCACCCCAATCCGGATTTCTTCTTCCAGCCGGGCGCCGGTCCGGTGCTCGACATCGGGCCGTATTATGTCACCAACCTGATCCAGCTGATCGGACCGGTAAAACAGGTGGCGGCCTTCGCGACGACGCCGGCCAAGGAGCGGACGATCTCGTCGAAGCCGCGGGCGGGCGAGAAGATCCCGGTGAACACGCCGACCACCATCCACGCACTGCTTGAATTCGCCAATGGCGCGGTGATCACGCTCAACACCTCCTGGGACGTCTGGAGCCACGGCCACGCGCCGATGGAGCTCTATGGCGAATTGGGCACCGTCTTCGTGCCGGACCCTAATTTCTTCGGCGGCGAGGTGCGCTTTACGGACAGCGCCAAGCCGGTGAAGAAACTGCCGAAATGGAACCATCCGTTCGGCGTGCCGAACGAGATGCACGGCCAGGGCATGATGGCGAACTATCGCACCGCCGGCCTGGCCGACATGGCAATCGCGATCGCCGAAGGGCGGCCGCATCGCTGCTCGATGGAGCTGGCGCTGCACGCCGTCGACGTCATGACCGGCATCCTGCGCTCCGGCGAAAGCGGCAAATATGTCGCCATGCAGACGACCTGCGAACGGCCGGCCGCACTCGGCGTCAAGGACGCGAAGGCGCTGCTGGCCAAGAAAAACTAGGTGGCAACCCCCTCTCCCCGTTTCGGCGGGGAGAGGGTAAAAGGTTAGGGCAAGCATCGATTCAATTCAGGTTGGCGGTGATCGCCGCGCCCTTTCGATCCCGAGGATTCCCATGCCCTATGTCGCCGCCGAGAACCGCTACGAGAAGATGATCTATAACCGCTGCGGGCGCTCCGGCCTGAAGCTGCCGGCGATCTCGCTCGGGCTGTGGCACAATTTCGGCAACGACACGCCGCACAGGACCAAACAGGCGATCGTGCGCAAGGCTTTCGACCTCGGCATCACGCATTTCGACCTTGCCAACAATTACGGTCCGCCACCCGGCTCGGCGGAAACCGCGTTCGGCGAGATACTGCGCACCGATTTCGCCGCCTATCGCGACGAGCTGATCATCTCGACCAAGGCCGGCTACGAGATGTGGGCCGGCCCGTACGGCGAATGGGGCAGCCGCAAATATGTGCTGGCCAGCCTCGACCAGAGCCTCAAGCGCATGGGGCTCGACTATGTCGATATCTTCTATTCGCACCGTTTCGATCCCGAGACGCCGCTGGAGGAAACCATGGGCGCGCTCGACCACGCGGTGCGCTCGGGCAAGGCGCTCTATGCCGGCATCTCGTCTTACAATTCGCAGCGTACGCGGGAAGCAGCCGACATATTAAGGCGGCTCGGCACGCCCTGCTTGATCCATCAGCCGAGCTATTCCATGCTCAACCGCTGGGTCGAGGAAGACGGGCTGCTCGACACGCTGGAGGGGCTGGGCATCGGCTCGATCGTGTTCTCGCCGCTGGCGCAAGGCATGCTGACCGACAAATATCTCGGCGGCATCCCCGAAGGCAGCCGCGCCAGCCAGGGCAAGTCTTTGCGACCGGCCTTCATCAACGACAAGTCTATCGCCAACATCAGGGCGCTTAACGCCATTGCCGCACGGCGCGGCCAGACGCTGGCGCAGATGGCGCTGGCCTGGGTGCTGCGCAAGGGCCGGGTTATCACGGCGCTGATCGGCGCCAGCCGGCCGGAACAGGTCGAGGATTGCGTCGGCGCGCTCAAGGCGCTCGAGTTCTCCGATGCCGAGCTCGCCGAGATCGACACTTACGCGCGCGAGTCCGACATCAACCTCTGGGCGGCTTCGGCCGAACGCAAGGGACCGCCGCGCAAGTAGCGATTAGGCGAACCATCTCCGTCCGGCCCGTGCTTGCAGGGACGCGCTGCGGAAACGGTGGCAAAATCATTCGTTCGTCGCTATCTCAGGGAAATTGATGTCGTGCGCATGCGAGATCGCGTGCGGACGTCGATTGGGCGAACAAGATGACGGCAAGAGATGCGCTGACCAAGAACCAGCTCTGCGTGCTCGAGAAGCTCGAGGCGTCCAGCGGGCCGCTCAGCGCCTATACGCTGCTCGACCAACTTCGCGATCGCGGTTTCCGGGCGCCGCTGCAGGTCTACCGGGCACTCGACACGCTGGTGAAGTCCGGCTTCGTGCATCGGCTCGAAAGCCTCAACTCCTTCGTCGCCTGCGCCGAGCCGCATGACCACAGCCATTCGATGACGGCCTTCGCCATTTGCGACAATTGCGGCCAGGTCACAGAGATGTCCGACCATGACGTCGACCACCGGCTGGACGAATGGGTGCGCTCGACGGGATTCGCGGCCAAGAAGGCGGTGATCGAGTTTCGCGGTGTGTGTGCAAAGTGCAGGGCCGAAGCGGCGTAAGAACGCCGATATTCAGGTGAGGTCGGCCTGCAAATGGCGGCTCCCTGCGCTTCCGGTGCTCACGTACTTTAAGTACGCTCCGCTCCGGTTCTCGGGACCCACCATTTTCGACTCGACCTGACCTGAATCTCGACGCTCTTACAGCGTGGTGGTGCCTAATGCGCCTCGTCCCAGTTGTTGGCGGCGCGAGCGTCGACATGCAGCGGCACCGACATCGAGACTGCCGGCATCGGCGCGTTCTCCATCACCTTGCGCACCACGGGGATCGTCGCCTCGACCTCCGCTTCCACCGTTTCGAAGATCAGTTCGTCATGGACCTGCAACAGCATGCGAGCCGAGAGCTTCGCCTTCTCCAGCGCTGCTTCCATATGCACCATGGCGCGGCGGATGATGTCGGCGGCGGTGCCCTGGAGCCTGGCGTTGATCGAGGCGCGCTCGTTGAAGGCGCGGATCGACGGGTTGGAGGATCGTATCTCCGGATAATGGATGCGGCGGCCGAAGATGGTCTCGACGAAGCCGTTCTCTCGCGCATAGGCCTTGGTTTCCTCGATATAGTCGCGGATGCCCGGGAAGCGTTCAAAATAGCGCTTGATATAGGCGCCCGCCTCCTCGCGCGGGATCGACAGCTGGTTGGCGAGGCCGAAGGCCGAGATGCCGTAGATGATGCCGAAATTGATCGCCTTGGCGCGCCGGCGCACTTCCGAAGGCATGCCCTCGACCGGCACGTTGAACATTTCCGACGCGGTGATGGCGTGGATGTCGGCGCCGTCGGCGAAGGCCTGTTTGAGCTGGGGGATTTCGGCCACATGGGCAAGCACGCGCAATTCGATCTGGCTGTAGTCGGCCGAGACCAGCTTGTGGCCTTTTTCGGCGATGAAGGCGCTCCTGATCTTGCGCCCTTCGGCCGTGCGCACCGGGATGTTCTGCAAATTGGGATCGGAGGACGACAGCCGCCCGGTGGTGGTCGCTGCCAGCGCATATGAGGTGTGCACGCGGTTGGTGCCGGGGTTGATGAAGCCGGGCAGCGCGTCGGTGTAGGTCGATTTCAGCTTGGTGAGCTGGCGCCAGTCGACGATCTTGCGCGGCAGCTCGTGGCCTTCGGCGGCGAGATCTTCCAAAAGCTGCGCCGAGGTCGACCATTGGCCGGTCTTGGTCTTCGAGCCGCCGGGCAGCCCCATCTTGCCGAACAAGATGTCGCCGAGCTGCTTCGGCGAGCCGATGTTGATGCGCTCGCCGACGATCCCGTAAATCTCTTCCTCGACGCGGGCAGCACCCTGGGCCAATTCGCCTGACAGCCGCGACAGGATCTGGCGGTCTACGGAGACGCCGCGCTGCTCCATGCGTGCGAGCACGGGCACCAGCGGCCTTTCCAGCCGCTCATAGACGGAAACGAGGCCCTTGGCGGCAAGCCTCGGCTTCAGCACCTGCCAGAGCCGGAGCGCCAGGTCGGCCTGCTCGCCGGCATAGGCGGTCGCACGATCGATATCGACCTGGTCGAAGCCGATGGCGCTCTTGCCCGAGCCGGCAAGCTCCTTTTTCGTGGCCGGCGCGTGGCCCAGCCACTTCTCCGACAGGGAAGCGAGGTCGTGACCGCCGGAGGTGCCTGCATCGAGCACGTAGGAGATCAGCATCGTGTCGTCAAACGGAGTGACCTCGATGCCGTGCCGGCTCATCACGACGATATCGTATTTCATGTCCTGCACGATCTTGAGGACCGATCGGTCCTCAAGCAGCGGCTTGAGCAGCGCCAGCGCCTTGCGGACCGGGATCTGGTTCTCCACAAGGCCGCCGCCAAGCAGATCGCCATTGCCGCTCTTGTGGGCGAGCGGCACATAAACGGCGCGGCCCGTCGCGAGCGCCATGGACAGGCCGATGAGATCGGCCTGCATCGGGTCGGACGAGGTGGTCTCGGCGTCGAAGGCAAGGATGCCGGCGTCGCGGGCTTCGGCTATCCAGGCCTCGAGCGCGGCCGTATCGCGGATGGGCGCATAGGCCGAAATGTCGATCTTGCGCGCCGACGCCTGTTCCAGCCGCAGCGCCGAGAGGAGCGATGGGGTATCGCCTTGCGGCGGCGCATCCTCGCCCCTGACCGGCGCAGCCGGTTTTCCGGCGTCGTTCGGCGCGGTCGGCCTTGGCACCGGCGGCGCGCCGGCGCCGACATCGGGGCCATGCGCGGTATCGGCGCGCTCGACGGTGACGGCGGTGGCCTGGACATCGCCAATGTCCGTTCCGGTCGCTTCGGCGACGCGGCGGGTCAGCGTGGTGAATTCCATCGTCTTCAGGAACCCGATCAGCTTCGGGCCGTCAGGCGCATGCAGGACAAGGTCGTCCAGGCCTTCCTTCAGCGGCACGTCGTTCTTCAACGTCACCAGCTCGCGAGAGATGCGGGCCTTGTCGGCGTTGGCGATGATGGTCTCACGCCGTTTTTCCTGCTTGATCTCCGAAGCACGCGCGAGCAGCCCATCAAGGTCGCCGAACTGTTCGAGCAATTGCGCCGCCGTCTTCGGGCCGATGCCCGGCACGCCCGGAACATTGTCGACCGAGTCGCCGGTGAGCGCCTGCAGGTCGATCATCTTTTCCGGCGGCACGCCCCATTTCTCGATCACCTCGGGAATGCCGATCTGGCGATCCTTCATCGGGTCGTACATGCCGACGGTCGGACCGACCAGCTGCATCAGATCCTTGTCGGAAGAGATGATGGTGGTGTCGGCGCCGGCTTCGCAAGCCAGCCGGCAATAAGTTGCGATGATATCGTCGGCTTCAAAACCCTCCGTCTCTATGCAAGGGACATTGAAGGCCGCGGTCGCCTGGCGGATCAGGCCGAATTGCGGGATCAGGTCTTCCGGCGGCGCAGAGCGGTTGGCCTTATATTCGGGGTAGAGATCGCTGCGGAAGGTTTTCGACGAATAATCAAAGATGACGGCGAAATGCGTCGGCACCACGCCGACATCAGTGTTGCGGGCGTCCTGCATCAGCTTCCATACCATGTTGCAGAAGCCGAGCACGGCGCTGGTCGGCAGGCCGTCGGATTTGCGGTTGAGCGGCGGCAGCGCGTGGTAGGCGCGGAAAATGTAGCCGGAGCCGTCGACGAGGAACAGGTGATCGCCTTTTTTCATGCCGGCAGGGATAGCGCGGCCGGGCTTCGCGGTCCATGGCTAAGGCTGTGGAACCCACCGGTTCGGGCAACACCCCTGACACATCCTGTCCGGCTGGAAATTTGCCGCTCACGGGCATGTTACAAAAGTGTAATTCTCGTGCCCTTGAATCGCCATGTTCACAGACCCAAATAGATGTCATCGGCAGTTTTTCGCCGAAGTCCGGAGTAAGGCCCGTCCCCCGCCTATCCCGGGCAAACTGCGGCAGCCTATCCCCCCTCTCCGGGCTGCCGCAACGTTTTGAGTAGAGACCGCCGTGGTTCCCCCTCCACCACGGCGGTCTTCTTTTATTTGGCGATAGCGATGCCGGCGTTGGTCCAACAATCACGGCTTTTCGTTTTCGGCGTGGCCCTTTAGGGTCGGCCGAAACTTGAAAGGCTTCCGCATGTCCAGAATCGCCCCCGTCCTCGAGCGTCTCGACCAGAATCTCGACCAAAGCCTGGAGCGGCTGTTCGGCCTGCTCGGCATCAAGTCGATCTCCACCGATCCGGCCTTTGCCGCCGACTGCCGCAAGGGCGCCGAATGGCTGGTCGCCGAGCTCAAGCTGATCGGTTTCGACGCGCGTGTGCGCGACACGCCCGGACATCCGATGGTGGTGGCGCATCACGAGGGACCGGCGGGCGCGCCGCATGTGCTGTTCTACGGCCACTACGACGTCCAGCCGGTCGATCCGATCGAATTGTGGGAAACCGATCCGTTCGCGCCTTCGATTAAGGAGATCAAGCCCGGCCGCAAGGTGATCACCGGCCGCGGCTCGGCCGACGACAAGGGGCAGCTGATGACCTTCGTCGAGGCCTGCCGCGCGTGGAAGCAGGTGCATGGCACTCTACCCTGCCGCGTCACCATCCTGTTCGAAGGCGAAGAGGAATCCGGCTCGCCGTCGCTGAAGCCGTTCCTGGAAGCCAACGCGGCCGAGCTGAAGGCGGATTTCGCGCTGGTCTGTGACACCAGCATGTGGAACCGCGAGACGCCGTCGATCTGCGTATCGTTGCGCGGCATGGTCGGCGAGGAGGTCACCGTCAAGGCGGCCAACCGCGACCTGCATTCTGGCCTCTATGGCGGTCCGGCCGCCAATCCGATCCGGATCCTGGCCAAGGTGCTGGCCGATATTCACGACAAGGACGGCCGCGTCACCATTGCGGGCTTCTATGACGGCGTCGAGGAGACGCCCTCGCAGGTGCTGAAATCCTGGGAGGGACTTGGCGAGACGGCCGAGACCTTCCTCGGACCGGTCGGACTCTCCATTCCGGCCGGCGAAAAGGGCCGCTCGGTGCTTGAACTCACCTGGGCGCGACCGACCGCGGAATTCAACGGCATTATCGGCGGATATACCGGCAAGGGTTTCAAGACGGTGATCGCGGCGGAGGCCTCGGCGAAAGTGTCGTTCCGGCTCGTACACAAGCAGGATCCGAAGAAGATCCGCGCTGCTTTCCAGGCCTTCGTGCGCGAGCGCATCCCGGCCGATTGCTCGGTCGAATTCCACCCGCATGGCGGTTCGCCGGCGATCCAGCTTTCCTACGACTCGCCTTTCCTGGCCAAAGCCAAGGATGCGCTGTCCGACGAATGGGAGAAGCAGGCGGTCACCACCGGCGGCGGCGGCTCCATTCCCGTGGTCGGGGATTTCCAGACCTATCTCGGCATGGAATCGCTGCTGGTCGGCTTCGGCCTCGACGACGACCGCATCCATTCGCCGAACGAGAAATACGAGCTGACTTCGTTCCACAAGGGTCAGCGGTCCTGGGCGCGCATCCTCGACGCGCTGACGCGTTGAAATTCAACTTTCTGTTGATTTTTCTCCGGATCGCGGCGAGGACGAATGACCAGCGCAACGCGCCGCCTGCTGGCGCATCCCAGGCGATGCGCGGTATTGCGGCCGCGATCCGGAGAAGAGAATGACCGACATCCGTTTCCACAAGAACGATCTGCCTGACCTGTCGCGCTATAATGTCGGCGCGGTGGCCATCGACACCGAGACGCTGGGACTCAACCCGCATCGCGACCGGCTCTGCGTGGTGCAGATTTCGCCCGGCGACGGGAGCGCCGACGTCATCCAGATCGCTCCAGGCCAGAAAGAGGCGCCGAACCTCGCCAGCCTGTTGAGAAACAACACGATCACCAAGCTGTTTCACTACGGCCGGTTCGACATCGCCGTGCTCTACCACACCTTCGGCGTGATGGCCGAGCCGGTGTTCTGCACCAAGATCGCCTCGCGGCTCACCCGCACCTATACCGATCGGCATGGGCTGAAGGATCTCTGCAACGAACTGCTCGGCATCGGCCTGTCCAAGGCGCAGCAATCCTCCGACTGGGCGGCCGAAACGCTCTCGCCCGAACAGCTCGAATATGCCGCCTCGGACGTGCTCTACCTGCACAGGCTGCACGAGGTGCTGGGCGCGCGCCTGGCGCGCGAAAACCGCACCAAGGAGGCGGATGCTTGCTTCCGTTTCCTGCCGACGCGCGCCAAGCTCGACCTTATGGGCTGGGCGGAGGAAGACATCTTCGCGCATAGCTGACGGAACCCGGCGCGTCGAAGGGACGTTGGGACCGGTTCGTGGAGGGAGTGAGATGGCAGAGCGCAAACCGATAGAAAGCGCGCCGAAGGACGGCTCGAAGGTCACCATCCTGTGGAAAGGCAGCGACGGCGTCGTCAATGAATCCATCGGCCAGTATCGCGACGGCGGCTGGTGGGTCTACACCGACAGCGACACGCAAAAGAAGGTCGATCCGACGAGCTGGCGCCCAGCATCAGATGACGGCGACCAGTAGGCTGCCTGCAGGCTTCAAAGCGGGCCTTGACCGAAACAAGGGGACGCAATGAGGCAGAACACGCTCTATCTCATCATCGGGGCGCTGGTCGCGGTTGTCATCGCGCTCGGCATCTATGTCTATCGCGAGCAGACCAAGCCGAAAGGCGTTGAGCTCAAAATCGACGACAAGGGCATTTCGATCCAGCAGAATTGACTATGGTGGCCAGCCGGGAGACCGGCGCCGTGAGGGGCTAGACCGGCTTTGCGAGACGACATTGCGCCGGGGGGATTTCGGCCGGAGATACAGGGGCTGCGCGGGCTTGCCGTAGCCTTTGTGGTGATTTTCCACATCTGGCCGGCAGCGCTTCCCGGCGGCTATGGCGGAGTCGACATCTTCTTTGTCATCTCCGGCTTCCTCATCACCGGCCTGCTCACGCGCATGGCGCTCAGCGAAGACGGCATCTCTCTGGTCGGCTTTTACACGCGCCGGGTCAGGCGGCTGCTGCCGGCGGCGATCGTCGCGCTCCTGGTCACGCTCGCGGGAACGCTGCTGTTCGTGTCGGACGCATGGTGGGAAGAAACCGCCAAACAGGTGATCGCAAGCGCGCTCTATGTGCAGAACTGGCGACTTGCCGAGCAGGCCGTGGACTATCTCGGCGCCGAGGACGCGCCGAGCCCCGTGCAGCATTTCTGGTCGCTGTCGATCGAGGAGCAGTTCTACATCGTCTGGCCGTTGCTGATGATGGCGGCGCTGTGGTGGGCCAGGCGTCGCGGGCACTCGCCCGTGCAAATGCTCATCGTCGTGCTCGGCGTGGTCATGGCGGGCTCGCTCGGCACTTCCGTCGTTCTCACCCGATCCGATCCGGCATGGGCCTATTTCGTCACCCACACGCGAGTTTGGGAGCTGGCCCTCGGCGGGCTGCTGGCGCTGACTTTGGACCGGTTCCAGCCGAACAGGCGCGCGCGGACAGCGATGGCTGTCGCGGGCATGTTGGCGGCGCTTGCATCGGCGATGCTGTTTTCAAGGTCGACCGATTTTCCAGGCTTCAAGGCGCTATTGCCGACGCTCGGCGCGGCTCTGATCATTGGGGCCGGCAGCGTACGCATGGGCGGCTTCCGCGGCCTGGATGTCGCGGCGCTGCGCTATATCGGCGATCGCTCCTATTCGATCTATCTGTGGCATTGGCCGCTGATCATTTTTTACGCCGCGCAGCGCGGCGCGATCGGCCTTGCCGATGGTCTTCTGCTGATCATCTCTACGCTGCTGGTTTCCGAACTCTCCTATCGCTTCGTCGAACAGCCCTATCGCCGTTCGCGCTCGTCCGTGGCATGGCGCCCGCTGATCGACGGCACCGTGGCGGTGGGAGTGTGCGTGGCGGTGGCAGGCGGACTCGTCTATGCCGTCGATCGGCAGCCCATCGACACCAGCTTGATCGGGACGCCGAATTATCCGGGACCTGCGGCCTTGCTGGCGAACGCTGTCGTCCCCCAGGGCGTCAAGTCGTTGCCGCCCTTGAGCAAGATCGGCAGCGACGTGCCCGTCATCTACAGGATGAAGTGTCATCAGGAGCAGAAGGGAACCGACGCGACCGGTTGCCTGCTTGGTGACCCGGCGGGGACAAGGACCATCGTCGTGATGGGCGATTCCCACGCGGCGCAATGGGTGCCGGCCGTCGACAAAATCGCCAAAGACAGAAAATGGAAGCTCGTCACCTTCACCAAGGCGGCATGCCCGGTAACCCGGGTCACCATCCTTGACGACGGCAAGCCGTATCAGCAATGCGCGCAGTGGCGGGAGAAAGTTCTCGCCGAAATCGCCAAATTGAAGCCCGACGTCGTGATCACCAGCCAGAGCAACTACACTGGCGTTGCGCAAGATGCGATGATTGCGGGATTGCGAAGCGTCTGGAGCGAGCTCAAAAGTGAGGGCGTGCGCGTCATCGCCATCCGCAACACACCTTTCAGCCTGTTCGATCCACGCAGTTGCCTGGGAACCGATCCCGGCAAATGCGTCAATCCGCGCAGCGAGGTCGAACGGGAAAACATCTACGCGCTCGCTGCCCAGTCCGTCGCGGGGGTGACCTTGGTCGACATGAACGATGCGCTCTGCGGCAAGGACAGTTGCCCGGCGGTGGTCGGCAACATCGTCGTGCTGCGCGACAACCATCATCTCACGGCAACCTACGCGCTGGCGCTGGCTCCCTACCTGGCCAAGGCAGCGGGACTTTGAGCAACCGTCCACCCGCGATAATACGGCGTCCCGCAGGCGATGGATTCGACAGCGAAGGACGGTGCGATGCCGTTGGATTCAGAAAATCCTAAGGGTTTTCAAAACGCTGCATAAACCCTGCTTTAACCCGCCCTTAAACCGCCGCATCTACTCTGCAACCCGAACGCCATCGGCATCGGGGACAGACAAGCAAGAGCACATGGCGAACCGCAGGGACAGTCGCATCGAACCGAGCTTCGAGGGATCGCCGCGCGCGAAATCTTCCGAGGGCTTTTCGGTGAGCGAGGAGGATCGCGTCGTGCCGCGCACCCGTAAATCCGCTGCGAAGGGCAGATCCGCAAAGGTGAAATCACGCGGTCGCGGCCGCGACCGCAGCCGGCGGGGCTTGCTCGGCATCGCCACCCGTCTGGTCTACTGGTGCTTCGTGCTGTGCATCTGGGGCGGCATCGCGGCAGCGGGCATCGTCGTCTATTACGGCGCCAAGATGCCGGCGGCGACGACATGGTCGGTCCCGGACCGCGCGCCCAACATCAAGATCGTGTCGGTCGATGGCGCGCTGATCGCCAATCGCGGCACGTCGGGCGGCGAGGCCGTCGGCCTGCACGAAATGTCACCCTATATCCCGGAGGCCGTCGTCTCCATCGAGGACCGCCGCTTCTATTCGCATTTCGGCATCGACCCGATCGGCCTGTCGCGCGCCATGGTCACCAACCTCGTCGGCGGCCATTTCTCCCAAGGCGGCTCGACGCTGACGCAGCAGCTGGCCAAGAACCTTTTCCTGACCCCGGACCGCACGCTGGAACGCAAGGTCCAGGAAGTGCTCTTGGCGCTCTGGCTCGAACACAAGCACACGAAGGACCAGATCCTCGAAATGTACCTCAACCGGGTCTATTTCGGCTCGGGCGCCTATGGTGTCGAGGCGGCCTCGCGGCGCTATTTCGGCAAGAGCGCGCGCGACGTGACGCTTTCGGAAGCTGCGCTCCTTGCGGGTTTGCTCAAGGCGCCGTCCAAGCTGTCGCCGGCGCGCGATCCCAAAGCGGCCGAGGAGCGGGCGCAGCTCGTGCTCGCCGCCATGCGCGAGACAGGCAAGATCAGCGACAAGGAATACAAGACCGCGCTGAGCGCGCCGGCAACGCGCGCGCCGTCCTACTGGACCGGCTCTGAAAACTATGTCGCCGACACGGTGATGGACGAACTTCCCGACCTCATCGGCGACGTGCGCGGCGACATCGTCATCAACACCACCGTCGACCTCAACCTGCAGAAGATTGCCGAACAGTCGATCCGCCGGCTGATCGACGAAAGCGGCAAGAAGCTAAACGTCAGCCAAGGCGCGCTGGTGTCGATCGACGATTCCGGCGCGGTGCGCGCCATGGTCGGCGGCTATGATTATTCGACCAGCCAATTCGACCGCGCCTCTGAAGCGCGCCGCCAGCCAGGCTCGGCCTTCAAGCCCTTCGTCTACATGGCGGCTCTGGAGGCAGGCCGCACGCCGGACAGCATCCGCAACGACGCGCCGATCAAAATCGGCAAATGGACGCCCGACAATTACGGCGGCAAATATTACGGCAAGGTCACGCTGGCCACGGCTCTTGCCAAGTCGCTCAATTCGGTCGCGGCACAGCTCACCATGGAGGTCGGACCCGACGCTGTGGTCGAAGCCGCGCATCGCATGGGCATCCAGTCCGACCTGCAGGCCAACACCTCGATCGCGCTCGGCACGTCGGAGGTGACGCCGCTGGAATTGACCTCGGCCTATGTGCCGTTCGCCAATGGCGGCTACAAGCCGGATATCCATTTCATCCAGCGCATCACGACAGCCAACGGCAAGGTGCTCTACGAGGGCAGCACCGGCAGCGCGCCGCGCGTCATCAAGGCCGATATCGTCGGCATGATGAACTCGATGATGACCGGGACCGTCGAGGTCGGCACCGCCAAGAAGGCGGCGTTCAACTGGCCTTCGGCCGGCAAGACCGGCACCAGCCAGAACTCGCGCGATGCCTGGTTCGTCGGCTACACCGCCAATCTCACCACCGGCGTGTGGTTCGGCAATGACGACGGCAGCCCGATGAAGAAGGTCACCGGCGGCGCCTTGCCGGCGCAGGCCTGGCATGAATTCATGGTGGCCGCGCATGAAGGCGTGCCGGTGCGGCCGCTGCCCGGCACCTGGAAGTCGACGCCGTCCGATACGATCGTGCCGGACGAGATCCCGTCGGCGGACGCCTCGCAGACGCCGCCTGTGCCGCCCGCGGCTGTCGGCCAGTCACAGCCTGCTACTCCATCGCAGCCTGTCGCCCAGGCGCCCGCGCGTCAGGTGCGGACCGCGCGACCTGCCGAGACCGTCGATGCCGCCGGCTTCGGCATACCGAGCGACAGCGGCGAAACCGCCTCGATCAAGCATCCGGTGCCGCCCGGCAATGTCGGCGGCCCGACGAAAAAGCGCCAGACTTCAATCCTCGATATATTGAGCGGGGGTTAGACAATGGCAGGCGAACCGGCCGAGTCGACTGATGGGAAAGGATACAAGCGTCTAAGCACGTGGCAGTGGCTCTTGCTGGCCGGGATGACGGTCAGTGTCGTGGCCATTCGACACCTGCCATATCTCTATTACCCCGATCCTCGATACCTCGATCAGGAAAGAGTCGGGGCGATATACGGCTCCGTCATCCTGGGGTTTTGTTGCCTTATGGATTGGCCTGGGGCATTGCGCGCCTAGCCAGACGGTCGCGGGGAACTTTTCTAGCGGTGCTCTGGACGTTGTCGGGTCTGGTTTTTCTTCTCAATCTCGGCCTGCGTGCGGCGTGCCCGACTTGCTATTGAATGGCGATTGCCGGCCGATCTTGCGATCTCCTAGCGGCCTCTCGTCATTGTAACCATATTCGGCTAGATCACGCGCCGGAGACCGCGACATGGCCGAGACCGACAGCAGAAAAACCATTGTGCTCACCGGCGCCAGCCGGGGCATCGGCCATGCGACGGTGAAGCGGTTTTCGCGCGAAGGCTGGCGCGTCATCACGTGCTCGCGCCAGGCCTTTTCCGAGGATTGCCCGTGGCCGGCCGGCCCCGAGGATCACATCAAGGTCGATCTCGCCGACCAGGAGGATGTCGGTATCGCCGTTTCGGAAATCCGTCACCGGCTGGAGGCGCATGGCGGACAGCTGCACGCGCTGGTCAACAATGCCGGCATCTCGCCGAAGCTGAAGGACGGCAGCCGGATGAACTCGATCGACACGCCGATGCATGTCTGGCGCGACGTGTTCCAGGTCAATTTCTTCGCGCCGATCATGCTGGCGAGAGGTCTGTTCAAGGAGCTCGCCGCTGCCAAGGGCTCGATCGTCAACGTCACCTCGATCGCCGGCACCAGGGTGCATCCGTTCGCCGGCACGGCCTATGCCACATCCAAGGCGGCGCTGGGCTCGCTGACGCGCGAGATGGCGCATGACTTCGGCCCGCACGGCATCCGCGTCAACGCCATCGCGCCGGGCGAGATCGACACGGCGATCCTGTCGCCCGGCACCGACAAGATCGTCGAGACAATCCCCCTCAGGCGCCTCGGCGCCACCTCGGAAGTCGCCGACATCATCTTCTTCCTGTGTTCGGGCCAGGCGTCCTACGTGACCGGCTCGGAAATCCACATCAATGGCGGCCAGCACGTCTGAGCGGCTGGCGCCAAGGACCCCGCTCATCCGGCCATGGTCACAATGGCCTTGCCGCTGAAGCTGCGTTGCCGCAGCGCGTCCAGGGCCCGGCCGATGTCCGTCCAAGGCACGGTCATGGCCACGCGCGTTTCGAGCCTGCCGGCTGCGACGAGATCGAGCAGCGCGGCGATGTCGGCGCCGATGGCTGAACCGGACGTGTAATAGGCGAAGGTCTGAAGCCTCGCGCCTTCGTGGCCCGGAACGAACTGGCGGAAGCCAATCGGCGTGAGCTCGCCGCTGCTCGAGCCGAGCATGACGATAGTCCCGCCGGGCGCGACATGTTCGATCGCGTCGGCAAGGCTTTTGCCGCCCACCGACTCGGTGATCAATGAAAACGATCCCTCGGCCAGTTCGATCGACTCGACGAGCTGCCCGGCGCCCAGATCGCGAAGATCATCGTGGTGCCGGGCCGAAGCGACCGCTGTCACCGAAGCGCCTTGTTCGCGGGCGATCTGGATCTGGAAGCGGCCGACCGCGCCGCTCGCGCCGGTGATCAGGACCCGCTGTCCGGCGAGATCGCCGCCATGGCGCAAGGTTCTCAGCGCCGTCGTGCCCGCCACCGGGAGCGTGGCCGCGGACGCGAAGCTGACCGCGTCCGGCATGATGGCGAGACGATCGGTCGGAACGGCCACGCGCTCGGCCCAGCCGGCCTAGTCGACCAAGGCAGCAACGCGCGTGCCCGAGGCCGGGCCTGAACCATCGGCGGCCGCGCGCTCGACAATGCCGACGATGTCCTGGCCGGGTATCCAGCCGTCGGGACGTATGCCGAGCAGGCGCAGTTCACCACGATTCAACGATGTTGCATGAACAGCCACCAATGCTTCACTTCCATTGCAGCTTGGCTCCTCGGCTCTGGTGAGCTTCAGCCGGTTGGGGCTGTCGGAAGAAATGGCGAGAGCGAGCACAGGCCCCTCCTCTTGAAATCGGCTTTGGGAGGCGCGATCGATTGACAGAACGGCTGGAGCCTATCGACTTTCGATCTCGAAGAATTTAGAGATAAAGCCAGATAATCGCTAAAAGACATCAGATATGAGACAGCCACTCCGTTGGCCCTGGCTGGATTTCGACGTCGATGACGTGGCTGCGCCGGCGATCGCTATTGGCGTCGATGTCACCGAGACCAGAGCCGAGGTGCGCGAGCATTGGCATCGCAAGGGGCAGCTCGTCTTCGCCTTCGGCGGCGGCGTCACCTGCCGCGTTCCGAGCGGGCTTTGGATGGTGCCGCCGCATTGCGGCGTGTGGGTGCCGAGCCGCATGGAACACAGCAACATCGCAACGGCCAATGCGCGGATTTTCTTCGTCTATATCGAGCCGGGCGCCGCCGACCTGCCGGATCGGTGCTGCACGCTTTCGATCTCGCCGCTGCTGCGCGAGCTGATCATCGAACTGTCGGACTGCGCGCCGGACGATGCGCGCGGCAACTTCCTGGGAAGCGTGCTGCTCGCGGAACTGCCGCGTATGCCGGTTCAGCAATTGCATTTGCCGATCTCGGCCGAGCCGCGGTTGCGGCGGATCGCCGAAGCGCTGGCCGACGACCCGCCGATCGCAGCACGCTGGCGGAGTGGGCCGACCGCCTGGCGCTCAGCGAGAGCAGCCTGGCGCGCCTCGTCGTGAAGGAGAAAGGCTTAAGTTTCGGGCGCTGGCGCCAGCAACTGCATTTGATCGTAGCACTCAGGGAGTTGTCCGCCGGCGCCAGCGTGCAGCAGGTGTCGGGCGATCTCGGCTATGAATCCGTGACTGCCTTCATCACCATGTTCAAGAAGGCGCTGGGCAAGCCGCCGGCGAAATATCTCAGCGATATCGTGCAGAATGGCGGTTCCGCATTCCTGGCCTGACATCCATCAAGCGGGCTGCGGGTTGATCTCCAAGGCACGCCCGGCCGGATGCGTGGCCGTGCCGGTCACCACCTCGACGATGGCGCGGGCAATCTCGCGCTCGCCCATGATCACGATGTCGGCGCCGAGCCCTTTGAGGTGCTCGACCTCGGCGTCGGAATGGGCGCGGGCGATGACATCGATCGCCGGATTGGCCGCGCGAGCCCTGAGCACAACCTGCCCCGCCTCGAAAGCGTTGGGGATAGCGAGGATCAGCCGCTTGGCGCCCTCCGGATTTGCGGCTGCGAAGACGTCCGCATTGGCGGCATTGCCGGCGACGGTCTCGACGCCGTCGTCGCGCAGCTTGGCCAGCGTCTTGTCGGCATCCTCGATGACCAGGAAGGGCAGGGCGGCTTCTTTCAACGCCGCGCCCACCAGGCTGCCGACGCGGCCATAGCCGATGAGGATGGAATGGCCGGCAAGCGCCGTTTTCGGCGGCGGACCGTCTTCCTTTTCTGGAGCCGCCAACACAGAAGCGACCTGGCCGGGCTCGGTCGCCGGGCCGATCGGCCTTTGCTCGTCGACCGGCGTGGCCTTGCCGGCGCGCTTTTCCAGCCACGGCTTCATCCAGTCGACAACGAGGAACATCAGCGGATTGAGCAGGATCGAGAGGATCGCGCCAGCCAGGATCAGGTCGCGGCCCTGCTCGGGCAACAGCTTCAGGCCGACGCCAAGCTCGGCCAGGATGAAGGAAAATTCGCCGATCTGGGCAAGGCTCGCCGAAATCATCAGCGCGGTCGCGATCGGATAGCGGAAGACAATGACGATGACGAAAGCGGCGATCGACTTGCCGATGACGATGATGGCCAAAGTGGCGAGGATCGGCAGCCCGTTGCTGATCAGGCTGAACGAGTCGAACAGCATGCCGACCGAGACGAAGAACAGCACCGAGAAGGCGTCGCGCAGCGGCAGCGATTCTTCCGCCGCGCGGTGGCTGAGCTCGGATTCGCTCATGATCATGCCGGCGAAGAAGGCGCCGAGCGCCAGCGAGACGCCGAACAGCTTCGCCGCGCCGAAGGCGACGCCGAGCGCAATGGCCAGCACCGCGAGCCGGAACAATTCCCGGGAGCCGGTGTGAGCGACGTAATGCAGGATCCACGGAATAACCCTGCGGCCGACCACCAGCATGACGACGACGAAGGCGGCGACCTTGGCGAGCGTGACGCCGACCACGCCCCAAATGCCGTAGCTGGCGGGCAGCGAGAGCACGCTCGCATGGTCTTCGATCTGGGGCTGGCCGCCGAGCACGCCCGCGAGTGCCGGCAACAGCACCAGCGCCAGCACCATGGCGAGGTCCTCGACGATCAGCCAGCCGACGGCGATGCGGCCGCGTTCGGTCTCGATCAGCCGCCGCTCCTGCATGGCGCGCAAAAGCACCACGGTCGAGGCGACCGAAAGCGCGAGGCCAAAGACCAGGCCGGCGCCCAGCGACCAGCCGAGCAGCCAGGCAAGTCCCACGCCGAGCAAGGTTGCAAAGCCGATCTGCACGATGGCGCCCGGCACCGCGATGGCGCGGACGGACAGAAGGTCCTTCAGCGAAAAATGCAGGCCGACGCCGAACATCAAAAGGATGACGCCGATTTCCGCGAGCTCGTTGGCGAGGCTGGCGTCGGCGACGAAGCCGGGCGTGTTCGGACCGACAAGGACGCCGGCGACAAGATAGCCGACGAGCGGCGGGATGCGGAAACGGTTGGCTAACGCCCCGAAGACGAATGCAAGCCCCAGACCGGCGACGATGGTGGCGATAAGGGGCGTGTCATGCGGCATTGTCTATGGAGCGCCTTTCGAAAATTCACGATGTCGGATGGGCGCCCGCCGAGGCCGTCGCCTTCGGCAATATGGTGGACGGAGCGGCGATGATGCAACCGCCGCCGCGCAGAATTCGACGCTGAAGGCGGCGCGCACCGGAAAATCGGCGCCGCGCCGACAAAGAGACGGCTTCGGGACGCGATCCAGCCTCGCAGCCGCTCTCTTTTCGTCGCCTTATGCCGCCTGCAACAGGTTCTCGATGTCGGAAATCGTGTGGTTGGTGAGCGTCTTGGGGATTTCCGCTTGCACCTTCTCGCCCACCTCCTTGTGCAGTTTCTGGCGCATCTCACCAAGCACCTGCGGCGGCGCAATCAGCACGACCGCGTCGAACGCGCCGCGATGCGCAAGCTTGTAGAGCCGGTCGGCGATCTCAACGGCGAAGCGCTCCTTGCCGAGACGGTGCCAATCGGTTTCTTCGACGGCGCTGCGGGGACCCTCGTTGCTCTGGCGGCCCGGCTTGTCGCTGCCTTGTTCGCGCGTCGGGGGGTTCTCCTGCTCCATCTCATGCACCACCTCCAGGTTCGGGAACTTGTTGTCGCCCTGGTTGCGCAGGAAGAGCGCCTTTTCGCCATCGGCCACGACGACCCATACTCCGTGTTTCAGCTTGACGTTCATGGCGTTCCTCCTTGCTTGCAGTGTTGTCGATCGATGGAGCCAGGATCGACAGGATGATCGCTAGGCAAACGAGCCGCGCAGCATGATGGTTCCGATCTGGGGTGACACCCTCAGCCGAAGCCGGGGCAAGGTCGGCTTAATCTACTAAGTTAGTAGAATTTAGAAAAAACTGTTTTGCCGCTTTCCGGGCAAGGCGCTAAAAATTGCGACGGATCAAAGCGGTTTCCCATGCCGCTCTGGCCGTCTCATCCTCAAAGTAGAATTTTTTTCTCTTGCTCTTCGCGGCTGCGAAAAAGCGATTGCCTGCCGTTCGGCAGTGCGCGAGTGCTTGCCTTCTGGTTTTTGGCCAGCCCGCGTAAAACTGCCAAACTGTTCCAATATTGCTCGTCGCCATGTCGCAAGCCAATGCCAAGCTCAATGCCTTTCCCGTCTTCATGCGGGTCGCCGGCGAAGCCGTAGCCATCGTCGGCAATGGCGAGGAAGCGCTTGCCAAGGCCAGGCTGCTCGCGCAGTCGAGCGCGGTGCTGCGCATCGTCGCCGACAATGCCAGCGGCGGGCTCCTGGATTTCATCGCATCGACCGGCGCCGTTCACATCAACGCAGCCTATGAGACCGTGCATCTCCAAGGTGCCGCCCTGGTGTTCGCTGCGAGCGGCGACGAGGCACTCGATCGCCGCGTAGCCGAGGACGCGCGCCGGCGGGGCATCCCGGTCAACGCCGTCGACCGGCCTGAGCTCTGCGATTTCTTTACCCCAGCCTTGGTCAACCGCGCGCCGGTGGCGATTGCCATCGGTACCGAGGGCGCCGGACCGGTTCTGGCGCAAATGCTGCGCGGACGCATCGACCGCATGCTGTCGCCATCGCTCGGCCGGCTGGCGGCACTGGCCGCGTCGTTCCGGGCCGCCGCCGAGAGGCTGCCGAAGGGCAATCGCCGCCGCCGCTTCTGGAGCGATTTCTTCGCCGGCGCGCCGGCAAAGGCCATCGAAGCAGGCGACCTCGCCGAGGCGCATGGCGCGGCGCTCGACCTCTTGGCCCAGGATGCTCCGGTCGAGGGACATATCGCGCTGGTCGGTGCCGGTCCGGGCGCGGACGACCTTTTGACTTTGCGCGCGCATCGCCTGCTGATGGAGGCCGATGCCATCGTCTACGACGCGCTGGTGCCGGAGGCGATCGTCGCCATGGGCCGCCGCGATGCGGAGCGCCTGCCGGTAGGAAAACGCAAGGGCTGTCATTCCAAGAGCCAGGAAGAGATCAACGCGCTGCTCATCGAACTTGGCCGCGCAGGCAAGCGCGTGGTGCGGCTGAAGTCCGGCGACCCGCTGGTGTTCGGACGCGCCGGCGAGGAAATGGCGGCGCTGCGCGAGGCCGGGATCGCCTATGAGGTGGTTCCGGGCGTCACCGCCGCCTTCGCCGCCGCCGCCGATTTCGAACTGCCGCTGACGCTGCGCGGCGTTTCGTCCTCAATGGTGTTCACCACAGGCCACGACCTCAAGGGCAACTCGCTGCCCGACTGGGCAAAGCTTGCCATCTCCGGCGCGACGGTCGCCGTCTATATGGGCCGTTCAGTCGCGGCGGAAGTCGCGGGCCGGCTGATTGAGGCGGGGCTGTCGCCGGACACTGCGGTCGCCGTCGTCGAGAACGCCAGCCTCGCCGGCCGCCGCCGTTTCCACGGCACGCTTGCCGACCTGCCGTCGCTGGAGGCGCGCGCCGATCTCACCGGACCGGTGATGACGATCATCGGCGACGCCGTCGCCGGCGCCAATTTCGAACAATCCGAGCCGCTCGCGGCACATAGGCATGAGGGTGCGGCTTCAGCCGTGGCCGAAGGAGTTGAGCAATGAAGGTTCTCACCGCGAACAGGCTCTCCGACGGCATCGCCGTTTGGTACGCCGCCGGCGGCTGGGCGGAGACGGTTGGCAATGCCGATATCGCGTATGACAAGGCGGCGGAGGACCGGCTGGAGGCGATCGGCGCCGCGGCCACCGCCAACAATGAGGTGGTCGACGTCAACATCATCGACGTTGCGATCGTCGACGGATTGGTCGAACCGGTGCGGCTGCGCGAAAAGATACGCGCCGCGGGGCCGACCATCCGCACCGATCTCGGCAAGCAGGCGAGCCCGCAACCGGCACGGGCGGCTTAAACCCAAGGAAAGAAACGGGCGGACGCGCCCGGAAAGACGAAGCATGTACCGTTACGACGAGTTCGACCAGGATTTCGTACACGCCCGTGTCGCCGAGTTCAGCGACCAGGTGCAGCGCCGGCTTGCCGGCGAAATCACCGAGGACCAGTTCCGGCCGCTCCGGCTGATGAATGGCGTCTATCTGCAGCTGCATGCCTATATGCTGCGCATCGCGGTGCCTTACGGCACGTTGAACAGCCGGCAATTGCGCATGCTGGCCCATATCGCCCGCAAGTACGACAAGGGCTACGGCCACTTCACCACGCGCCAGAACATCCAGTTCAACTGGCCGGCGCTATCGGATATTCCGTCGATCCTGGCCGATCTGGCGAGCGTCGAGATGCATGCGATCCAGACCAGCGGCAACTGTATCCGCAACGTCACTGCCGACCATTTCGCGGGCGCCGCAGCCGACGAGGTCGCCGATCCGCGGCCCTATGCCGAAATCCTGCGCCAATGGTCGTCCGTGCATCCGGAGTTCTCGTATCTGCCGCGCAAATTCAAGATCGCCGTGACCGGCGCCGAGCGCGACCGCGCCGCCATCCAGACGCACGACATCGGCCTGCATCTGAAGAAGAACGCCGCCGGCGAGCTTGGGTTCGCCGTCTATGTCGGCGGCGGCCAGGGCCGCACCCCGATGGTGGCGAGAAAGATCCGCGACTTCCTGCCGGAGGCCGAGTTGCTGTCCTACTGCACGGCTATCCTGCGCGTTTACAACCTCTATGGCCGCCGCGACAACAAGTTCAAGGCGCGCATCAAGATCCTGGTGCACGAGACCGGCGTGGAGGAGATCACCCGCCAGGTCGAAACTGAGTGGCAGGCGCTGAAGGATGCCGAGCTCAAGCTGCCTGAGGCCGACATCCAGGCCATCAACGCCTATTTCGCTCCGCCGGCGCTGGTTTCCCGACCGGAAGGCGATGATGCGGTGAAGCAGGCCAGGCTCGATTCCAAGAGCTTTTCGGAATGGCTCGACCAGAATGTCGTGACGCATCGCCATCCCGACTATGCGGCGGTGACCATCTCGCTCAAGGGCATCGGCGAGGTGCCCGGCGACGCCACCGACAGCCAGATGGAAGCGGTGGCCGACATCGCCGAGAAATACGCCTTCGACGAATTGCGCGTCAGCCACGAGCAGAACCTGATCCTGCCGCATGTGGCGCGCGCCGATCTCAAGGCGGTCTATGACGCGCTGGTCGAGATCGGCCTGGCGACTGCCAATTCCAATCTGATCAGCGACATCATCTCCTGCCCGGGCCTGGATTATTGCGCGCTGGCGACGGCGCGCTCCATTCCGGTGGCGCAGGAAATCTCGCGCCGCTTCGCCTCGCTGGAGCGCCAGCGCGAGATCGGCGAGCTGAAGCTGAAGATCTCCGGCTGCATCAATGCCTGCGGCCATCACCATGTCGGTCATATCGGCATTCTCGGCGTGGAGAAGAAAGGCACCGAGCTCTACCAGGTGACGCTTGGCGGTTCGGCCGACGAAAATACGTCCGTCGGCGAGATCATCGGCCGCGGCTTCTCCTCGGAAGAGATCACCGATGCCGTCGAGCAGATCGTCGATACCTATCTCGGCCTTCGGCTCAATCCCGACGAACGTTTTATCGACGCCTACCGCCGTGTCGGTCCCGCGCCGTTCAAGGAGGCGCTCTATGCTGGCGAAACCAAGGCCGCTTGACCGCACCGGCAGCGTGGAGACGGGCGTAGCCGCGGAAGCGGCGGGGCTGGACGCGCTGCACGGCCATCTGAAGCCGATCGAGATCATCGAACGCGCGGCGCGTGATCTGTTTCGCGGCGAGGTCGCCGCCGTGTCGTCCTTCGGCGCGGATTCGGCGGTGCTCCTGCATATGATTTCGGAGATCGACCGTTCGCTGCCGGTCGTCTTCCTCGACACCGGCAAGCATTTCGAGGAGACGCTTGGCTATCGTGATGCGCTGGTGGCCGATTTCGGCCTGACCGACATAAGGGTGATCAAGCCTGAGGAGGCTGCGCTCGAACGCGTCGACCCGACCGGCCGGCTGCACGAGACCGACACCGACGCCTGCTGCAACCTGCGCAAGGTCGAGCCGCTGGCGCGCGGCGTCGAGCCGTTCCGCGCCTGGTTCACCGGGCGCAAGCGCTTCCAGGCTTCGACGCGCGCGGCTCTGCCCGTCTTCGAGGCGGTCGGCTCGCGCATCCGCATCAATCCCCTGGCGCATTGGACGACGTCGGACCAGGCCGACTATATGCGCGCGCATGCGCTGCGCGAAAATCCGCTGGTCGCCTATGGCTATCTCTCGATCGGCTGTTTTCCTTGCACGCAGCCGGTGCAGCCCGGCGAGGATGCGCGCAGCGGCCGCTGGGCCGGGCACGCCAAGACCGAGTGCGGCATTCACCTCTCCGGTTTGGAGAAGTCGCTGACCGACGCCTCGCTTTAGGGTATATCGCTATTCACATGATGCCGGTCCGCAAGCGGCTTCCGGTTGCTGTCGGCCTGCCGGTTCGCCTCGAAATCTTTGGGACTTTAGGAATTTTGATGACTGGATCGACGACGGCGGGGACCCGCCTCTGGACCCCGGACGGTTTTCGCGAGGACGAGTGGACGCATGCCGAAAGCGCCGAGGCGCTTGCCGGCAATGGCCGTTTCATCCTGCCGCTGCAGGCTTTTCTCGGGCTGGATGAAGAAGTTCGCAAATCAGCCAAGGAGCGCCTCGGGGTGTTGCTGCAGCCCGGCGACGAACTCGACAAGATAACCGGCCTGCTGGATCAACTCTCACTGGTGGCGCTCGCCTTCCCCGCCTTCAATGACGGCCGTTCCTTCTCCAAGGGCGAATTGCTGCGGACCCGGCATCATTTCAAGGGCGCGGTGCGCGCCACCGGCCAGGTTCTGGTCGACCAGCTTCCGCACATGCTGCGGCTTGGCTTCGACGAATTCGAGGTCTCCAATCCGGTGCTGTTGAAGCGCCTGGAGGAAGGGCGGACCGGCGGGCTGCCGGTGTACTATCAGCCGGCAGTGGAGGCGGAGCCCAAGGGGCCGAAATATTCCTGGCGGCGCAGGCGCCCCGGGTGACCCCGCAAGAGTATCGCATTGGTCCGACCAGCATCGCGTATTTTGCCGGTCAACTCGGCCCAGAATAGGCCTGGAACTCATGCTGCCTCGTTCTGGTCAGACCACTTAGGCGATTCAGGCTTCCCCTTCTGCCGACCTGCCCTTAGGATGGGGCACATTATTTCGGATCACGAATAATCGGCAGCTAAGGGAGGAACAGCATGGCCGGCAAGAAGATATTGATGCTCGTTGGCGAGTTCAGCGAGGAGTACGAGATTTTCGTCTTCGAACAGGCCATGCACGCGGTCGGCCACATCGTCCATGTCGTGTGCCCGGACAAGAAAGCCGGCGATGTGCTCAAGACCTCATTGCACGACTTCGAGGGACATCAGACCTATACCGAAAAACTCGGCCACGATTACATCCTGAACAAGACCTTCGCCGAAGTGAACCCTGCCGACTACGACGCGGTCTATGCGGCGGGCGGGCGCGGACCGGAGTATATCCGCATCGACAAGCGCGTGCAGGCGCTGGTCAGGCATTTCCATGAGACCGGCAAGCCGATTTTCACAATTTGTCACGGCGTGCAGATCCTGATCGCGGTCGATGGCGTGGTGCGCGGCAAGGAAGTCGCGGCGCTGCACTATTGCGAGCCGGAAGTGACGCTTGCCGGGCGGCACCTATATCGATGTCGCCCCGACCGGCGCGCATGTCGACGGCAATCTGGTTTCAGCGAAGGGGTGGCCGGGCCTGGCAGCCTTCATGCGGGAATGCCTGAAGGTGCTTGGCACTGAGATCCGCCATGGCGAAGCGCTGATGCGTGACGACCGCAAGGCGGCCTGAAACTCGTCAATTGCGGCGTGCGGCTATCGAGGGCCGCCCGCCGTCCGCATTCTCCGCCTCGGCATCCTCGAGGCGGTCCAGCAAGTCGCTCAGCCGCCGGGGCATGTCCTTTTCCAGGCGAAATGCCGGCAAGGTGCGCAGAAAGCGCTTGGTCGCTTCGCTGCCCGCCTGTCGCCTGATGTCGTTGGCCAATTCGACGCGCCTGTGGCCGTTGTTGCCGTTCATCGTCCCAAAATCCTGTGTCGGTTTCGAAACTCCTCCAGCCCGCCTATGGTTCCCGCAACCGCATCTGAGGGCAAGCAAAGCCACGTGATACGGTAAAATTTGAATTAATTTAGAACGATGGCCGGACGTCCTCGGCCAGCGCTTACCCCTTGATTTTTGCCCTCCAAACCTCGATATCGGGCGCAAATCCACACCAATCCGAATGACGGGAAACGCGATGAGCGACCAGGCAAAAGACGAACGCACGCCCGAAGATATGGAAGCCACCGCCCAGCCTTCCGGCGAGCGTGCGGAAGGTGGCGTCGACGGCGACTACGAAGCGCTCGTGCGGCTGCTGAAGGAAAACGAGGAACTGAAGGACCGTGCACTGCGCGTGGCGGCCGAAATGGAGAATTTGCGGAGGCGCACCGCGCGCGACGTTCAGGACGCCCGCGCCTACGCCGTCGCCAATTTCGCGCGCGACATGCTGTCGGTTTCCGACAATCTCCGCCGCGCGCTCGATGCAATCCCTGCCGAGGCGAAGGCCAGCGGCGACGCTGGGTTCAAGGCGCTGATCGAAGGTGTCGATCTTACCGAACGCGCCATGCTTTCGGCGCTGGAGCGCCACGGCGTGAAGAAACTCGCGCCGGAAGGCGAGAAGTTCGATCCGAACTTCCACCAGGCGATGTTCGAGGTACCCAATCCGGAGGTTCCGGCCGGCACTGTCGTCCAGGTGGTTCAGCCAGGCTATTCGATCGGCGAGCGCGTGCTGCGGCCGGCAATGGTCGGCGTCGCCAGGGGCGGTCCGAAGGCGGCCGCCGAGGCGAAGGTCGAGCCGGGCCCGGTGAACGAGCAGGCCGAGAAGGATGCGTGAGAGTGAGTAGCGAATAGGGAATAGTGAGTAGGGGCTGATATTTATCTGCGGCTTCGTGCTATTTCCCTACTCACTATTTGCTACTCACTACTCGCTCAGCCATGAATCCCATCGCGTTGCTCGACTATGCCGGGGTCGCTGTCTTCGCGGCGACGGGCGCGCTTGCCGCATCGCGTAAGGAGCTCGACATCATCGGGTTCCTGTTCCTGGCCAGCGTCACCGGCATCGGCGGCGGGACGCTGCGCGACGTCATCCTCAACCTGCCGGTGTTTTGGGTCGCCAACAGCGGCTATGTGCTGATCTGCGCCGTGGTCGCGGTGCTGGTCTTCTTCAGCGCCCATCGCTTCGAATCCCGCTATAAGCTGCTGCTCTGGCTCGACGCCATCGGCCTTGCAGCGTTCTCGGTGATGGGCGCGGCGAAGGGGCTGGCGATCACCGGCTCTCCTGTCGTGTCGGTCGTCATGGGCGTGCTCACGGCGACGTTCGGTGGCATCTTGCGCGACCTGCTTGCCGGCGAGCCTTCGGTGCTGCTCAGGCCCGAAATCTATGTCACGGCCGCCCTTGCCGGCGCCGCCATCTTCACCCTTGGCGATCTTGCCGGTCTGCCGGCGCTGGCGTCCAGCGTGCTCGGCTTTGCGGCCGCGTTCCTAGTGCGCGGCGGCGCGCTCAGGTTCGGCTGGTCGTTTCCAGCCTATAAGAGCCGGCCGGGGCGAAGGCCGGAAGATATTCCCTGAGGGAGTAGGGGTCAGTGAGTAGTCAGTAGCGGCAAAGCGCGAGTGATGGTGTCCATCGCTACTCACTACTCACTACTCACCGGAATCACGCCGCGAAGCGCTGCCCTTCACCGCCATAATAGTTGACGTAGCGGGCGCCGATCTCCTTGACCGGCATGACGACGAAGACGTCGACGGTCGAGAATTCGTGGTCGATGACGCAGCCGTCGCCGATGCGGGCGCCGACGCGCAGGTAGCCCTTCACCAGCGGGGGCATGGCCGCGATCGCCGCCTTGGTGTTCACCGCCTCGATCGGCATCAGATCCATGGAGCAGTAGCGTCCCGGAACCGCACGAACATCCCAGGCGGAATTGGTGCGGCAATGATGGGCGAGATAGGTCAGCGCCTCGGCATGCGCGGCCGGCACGATGCCATGGAAGGAAGCACAGCCGGTCATCACGCCGATGCCGTAGTGATTGATATAGGCCCAGATGCCCTGCCAGAGCGCCTCGATGGTGCGCTTGGAGCGGTATTCCGGCAGAACGCAGGAACGGCCGAGCTCGAGAAAGCGCTGGCCGGGATGCCGCGCGATCAGCTTGGTGAGCTCAAACTCGCCCTCGGAATAGAAGCCGCCGGCGGCGGTGGCGATCTCCTGCCGCAGCAAGCGGTAGGTGCCGACGATGCGGCGATGCTCGGGACCGGGAAGGGAGGTGTCGAACACAAGAAGGTGATCGCAGAGCGGATCGAAACGGTCGGCGTCGCGCCGGTCCTGCGCCTGGAACAGGTCCTTCCTCGCGCCAAGCTCGTCGTAGAATACCCGATAGCGGACTTCCTGGGCGGCGGCGATCTCGGCCTCGTTGCGGGCGAGCCGCACTTCGAGATTGCCGATGCGGCCCAGCGGAGCACCGCTTGCGACGGCGTCGGCGCTACGGGCAGCGAGCAGGGCGCCGCCAGCATTCGGCCGAGTGTCACATTCAGGCACGACTGTATGCACGAGTGATTCTCCTTCGAGCCATCCCTCTTGGCACGGGGATACGGTGTAGGTGCAACAGGATTGTGACAGTACCGTGATACGACGTGGCGGGCAATACTTTGTCGGCTGGGCAATACTCTCAACCGGCTATCTTGTGGCCGCGAAAGCCAAGCAAACCAAGGCGTTCAAGGGTTAAAAATTTCCTCAGGCTGCAACCTGGCCCTCGACCGCCTGGACGAGCGCGGCCGGGTCGAGCGGCTTGGTCACGAAACCGCTGGCGCCATGGGCGAGAACCGCATGCCGGGTCTTTTCCTGGCTGTCGGCCGAAAGCACCATGATTGGAATCGGCGGCATGGCCAGGGACTCTTCATGGCGACGGATGGCGGCGATCGCGTCGAGCCCGTCCATGACAGGCATATGCAGGTCCATCAGCACCACGTCGAAGCGGAACTTGAGGCCGGCATCGGTAACGGCATCGACCGCGGCCTTGCCGTTGCCGACGATCTTGACGCGATGCCCGGCCTTGAGCAGCGTGGCGCGGGCCAGCATGGCGTTGATGTCATTGTCTTCCGCGATCAGCACCGACAGGCCCTGATTGCGCTTGCGCGCCGAGGAAGTCTCGCGCGGCGCCGGCCGGGGCTGAGCGAGCGCGGAGCCATGGCTGGTCAACAGCACCCGCAGCAGGGTCTCGCCGCGCACGGGTCTCGCGAGGAAGGTGGCGTAGCCGCTGGCGCGGAATTCGCCAAGCATGCCGCGGTCGGTCGGCGCAATCAGGGTGATGGCCTCGCAGTCGACAAAGCCCGAGTCGCGCAACCGCTTGAGCAGCCTGCCGTCGCTGTTTTCGAGTGCTGCGTCGATCAGGAGCACGTTGCAACCGGCGGCGAAGGGAGCGGCCTGGCTTGGCGTCGCCGCGATCTCGACAATGCCGCCATGGGCCCTGATCGCGCGGGCGATGGCATCGGCCTCGGTGGCGTTTTTCGACACGATCACCGCCCGCCGGTCGGCAAGGATGTTGTCGCGATGCGGCGGCGGCTCGGTTGCCGCGACCGCCGGAAGCTCGAGGACGAATTCGGATCCTTCGCCGAGCCGGCTCGAGACCGAGATCGTGCCGCCCATGGCCGCCGCCAGCCGCTTCGAGATGGCAAGCCCGAGGCCCGCGCCGCCATGCACCCTGGTCGAGGTGCCGTCGGACTGCTCGAACTCCTCGAAAATGCGCTCCATGTCCTCTTCGCGCAGGCCCGGGCCGGTGTCGGCGACGGTGAAGCAGATGCGGTCGGTGGTTTCGGTGCGGGCGCGCGCCACGGTGAGCAGCACGCCACCTGTGTCGGTGAACTTCACCGCATTGCCGATGAGGTTGAGCAGCACCTGACGCACGCGGCCGGGGTCGGCGGTGATCATCTGCGGCACGTCGGGCTCGACATGGCAGCCAAGGCCGATGTTCTTGGCGAAGGCCTTTGCGGCCAGAAGTTCGATGATGTTGTCGGCGATCTCGCGCAGCGAGGTCGGCTGCGGCTCGGGCTCGAAGCGGCCGGCCTCGATCTTGGAATAGTCGAGCAGGTCTTCGATGAGCGCGAGCAGCGCGCTGGCCGAGGTGGAAACGGCGCCGACATAGGTGCGCTGTTCGGGCGAAAGGTCGGTATCGGCAAGCAGCTTCGCCATGCCCATGATGCCGTTCATGGGCGTGCGGATCTCATGGCTGACGGTGGCGAGGAAGCGCGACTTGGCCTGGCTGGCATATTCGGCCCGCTCGCGCGCGGTGATCAGCGAGGATTCGGCGCGCTTGCGGGCGGTGATGTCGCGGGCAATCGCCCGATGCGAGACCGCGCCCGTGTCCTTGTCGCGCACCGACAATTCGATCCAGGAGAACCAGCGCGGCCCGTTCGGGGTGCGGATCGCGACATCGGTGGAACTCAGGCATTCATGATCGGAGAAGGCGGCGTCGGGAACGACGCCGACGTCGATGCCAAGCTCGGACAAGGTCTTGCCGGCAAGATCGCGCGCATCGAGTTCGACAAGCGAGGCAAAGACGCTGTTGGCATAAACGATATGGCCGTCGCGGTCGCGATGGACGACGAGGTCGCCAAGCGCGTCGATCAGGCCGCGGAAGCGCTCCTCGCTCTCCTGCATCTCCCACATGCGGTCGGCGAGGGTTTCGATCTCGGCGCGGCTGCGGGCGGCGGTCTCGTCGAGCAGCGCTGCGGTGCGGAGCTCGTCGCGACGGCTGCGCAGATGCATGGCCAGGCCCGCAAAGGCTATGGCGGCGAGGCCGGCGGTGATGATGAGCGGCGCTCCGGTGAGGTGCGCGAGCCCCGCCATGACGGCGATGGCGACGAGGGTCAGGAACGGCAAGCCTTCGTGGCTGGCCTTGGGCAATTCGGGAGCCAGCGGCGGCGCGACAAGCACCTGCCGCTTCGGCGCATCGGGGATGAGCCTGTCAGCGCCCGCGGCTTTGCTGTCCTGTCTGATGTCGGAGTCCGCGACCATGCGCAAACCATGCCAGACAGAAATTATGGAACACTGGGAGGGATCGTTCGAATTTTAGCGATTGCGCGATTCCGGCCTCCCGCATGTGCGGGCGCAACCGCAGCTTTGCGAGGTCGTTGCCAGTTACATATCGACGACGACGCGGCCCCTGATCTTACCTTCGACGATGTCGCGCGCGGCGGCGACAATGCCGTCGAAACCGATCGTGCGCGACAATGTCGACAGCTTCTTCAAGTCGAGATCGGTGCCGATGCGCCGCCACGCCTCCAGGCGGACTTCCTTCGGCGCCATCACCGAATCGATGCCGAGCAGCGAGACGCCGCGCAGGATGAAGGGCGCGACGCTTCCCGGTAGGTCCATGCCGCCGGCGAGGCCGCAGGCGGCGATCGCGCCGCCATAGGAGGTCATCGACAGCACGTTGGCCAAGGTATGGCTGCCGACCGAGTCGACGCCGCCAGCCCAGCGCTCCTTGGCGAGCGGCTTCGCCGGCTGGCCGAGCTCCTCGCGCGAGATCACCTCGGCCGCGCCGAGATCGATCAGATAGGGGCTTTCGGCGCTGCGGCCGGTCGAGGCGATGACATGGTAGCCAAGGCTCGACAGGATCGAGATGGCGACCGAGCCGACGCCGCCGGCAGCACCTGTCACCACCACGGGACCGCGGTCCGGCACGATGCCGTGACGCTCCAGCGCCATGACCGAGAGCATTGCCGTGTAGCCCGCCGTGCCGACAGCCATCGCATCATGCGCGCTCACGCCCTCGGGCAGCGGCACCAGCCAGTCGCCCTTGACGCGGGCGCGGCCGGCATAGGCGCCGTAATGCGTCTCGCCTACGCCCCAGCCGTTGAGGATCACCTTATCGCCTTTGCGCCAGTCGGCATGCGAGGAGGAGGTCACGGTGCCGGCGAAATCGATGCCTGGAACCAGCGGCCAGCGGCGCACGACCGGCGCCTTGCCGGTGATGGCGAGCCCGTCCTTGTAGTTCACCGTCGTCGCCTCGACCGCGACGGTGACGTCGCCTTCCATCAGGTCGGCCTCGGTGAGGTCGACGACATCGACGGACTGCTTCTTGTCCGCATCGCGCGAAACGAGGATGGCTTTAAAGGTGTCGGTCACGTTTTTCTCCTCGGTTCCGGCTGTTGAGAAATCTGCGGTTTCAACAGCGTGAGGTCAATTGCCAAGGTCCTGGGACTTGGCTTCGCGCCGCCAGCCAATCAGTTCGTCGAAGACGACAAGTGCCGCGCCGATGGAAATGAAGGCGTCGGCCAGATTGAAGACCGCGAAGGACCAGACGGGCGTGTGGAACAGGACGTAGTCGATGACATGGCCGTAGACGGCGCGGTCGACGAGGTTGCCGAGCGCGCCGCCGATGATGAGCGCAAAAGCAATACGAGCGACGACATGGCCGGCCGGCGTGCGCGTGGCGAGATAGAGCACGAAGGCAACGACCAGCACGGCGATGACCACCAGGCCGATATCACCGAAGGACTGGAACATCGAGAAAGCGATGCCGGTGTTGTAGGTGCGGAACAGCGCCAGGAAGGGCAGGAGGTCGACCTTCTCCTGAAAGGCGAGCCCGTTCTCGACCAGCTGCTTGATCCACTGGTCGAGCGCAATGGCAATGACGACCAGCACGACGTAAGGGGACCAGGATTTCACTTGGCAGTCCTCATCGGGCAGTCCTCATCGCATGTCGGTGGCAGGCTCAAGCTTCAACGCGCCGCGCCTTATCTCGAACAGCATCACGCCGGTGGCGACCGCCAGGTTGAGCGAGTCGGCGCGGCCTGCCTGGGGGATTCGAAGCAGCCGATCGCAGCTTTCGGCAAGGTTGTCGGGCAGTCCCTGCTGCTCGTTGCCCATCAGCAGCAGAACCGGCCCCCTGGAGAAATCGACGGAGCGATAATCGACCGCGCCTTTGAGGTGCGTTCCAACGACAAGGCCGGAAAAATCGCGCCGCCAGGCGAGGAAGGCCTGCTCCGTCGCTTTGGCGACCGGCACGGCGAAGATCGAGCCCATGGTGGCGCGTACCGTCTCCAGCGAGAACGGATCGGTGGTGTCGCCGACCAGGATGACGCCTCTGGCGCCGACGGCATCGACTGTGCGGATCACGGTGCCGAGATTGCCGGGGTCGCGGACCCGGTCGAGCGCGACCCAGACATCGCCGTCCCTGGCGCGGATGTCCTTCAGCGGCACGGTCTGCTGGGCAAAGACACCGACCACCATTTGCGGGTTTTCGCGGCGGGTAATGGCCGCGAGCACCTTTTCCGAGACTTCGAGCACTGTGCCGCCGGCGGCGACGGTTCGCGCGGCGACCTTTTCGATGGCCGCGTTGCCGCGTCCGGCCTTGGCGAAGACCAAGGTCCTGATCGACCAGCCGAGGTCGAGCGCGTCGATGACCAGCTTCAGGCCCTCGGCCATGAAGGCGTTCTGCTGGTCGCGGAATTTCTTGAGCGCCAGCGCCTTAATGTCCTTGATCAGCGGATTGGCAAGGCTGGTGACTTCCTTGACCTGCCCGACTAGGCGCGCGCCGTCATGTGCTGTCATTTCAAGCCACCCAGCGCGAGAACAGCGAGGTCGACAGCGCGCGGCCGGCCGATTTCTCGCGAATGATCAGCTCGCCGGATTCGACCGTGCCGCCCATGCCGGCGAAAGTATCGCGCATCAGCGCATGGATAGCGAAGAAGGAGGCGCGGATCGAATAGGCGGTGAGAACGACGGCGAGCGGTTTTGGCGTCAGGATCGAGCGGCAGAGGTCGGTGAGGCCCGGCAGATCCTCGAACAATTGCCAGACCTCGCCCTTGGGCCCGCGGCCATAGGCCGGCGGATCGAACAGCACGATGTCGTAGCGGCTGCCGCGGCGTTCTTCGCGTTCCGCGAATTTCACCGCGTCCTCGACGATCCAGCGGATCGGCTTGTCAGCAAGCCCCGCCATCTCCTGGTTCTCGCGCGCCCAGCCGATCGCCTTCTTCGAGGCGTCGACATGGGTGACCTCGGCGCCCGCGCGGGCCGCCACCAGCGAGGCGAGGCCCGTATAGCCGAAGAGGTTCAGCACCTTGACCGGGCGCTTTGCCGCCGCGATCAGTCCCGCCATATGGTCCCAATGCGAGGCTTGCTCCGGAAAGACGCCGACATGGCGGAAGGATGTGAAGCGGCCGAGATAATCGATGCCGTCATGCTTCATCGGCCAGGTTTCGCCGAGCGGCGCCTTCGGAAAGCGCCAGCGGCCGATGCCTTCCTCGTCGGTGTCGCCGGTGAAGATGGCGTCGGCGCGCTCCCACTCCTTCGCCGGAAGGGCCCTCTGCCAGATCGCCTGGCCTTCGGGCCGCACGATGCGGTAGGGGCCGTATTGCTCGAGCTTCTCGCCGGCGCCGCTATCCAGCAGCGCGTAATCGGCATTGGGCGCGACTTCGAGGATCAATGGCAGGCGCTCGGCCGGCAACGTGCCCTCGCGGCGCGCAAGCACGCGCGGCGCCGGCCTGGCTTCCTGCCGGTCCGCCGGTTTGGTTTCGCGGCGCTCGGCGGGCGCGGCCTGCTGCCGTCCGGCCGCGAACGCCTCACGCGGGCGGGGCTGTTCCGCCCTTGCGGGATGCGGGCGGCCATCGCGGCGTTTGTCGCGAAAAGATTTCAAGAAGGATCATCTCCGGCGGTTCGGCCCGCTTCTGCCACAGCTAAGCCCACCGGCGCAACAAAGCCCGGCTCATTCAATGGTGGGGTCATCAACCATGCCGGACGCCGAGCAGGCCGAAGCAAAGCGAAATGAAGCCAAGCGCCTTCGCCGCCGTCACCGCCATGTGGCCGGTTTCCCAACGCAGTCGGACGGCTTCGAAGTTTTCTGGAATTGGCCCCGGCGTCCAGGTCGCGAGGACAGCGTTTGCCGGTTTGAGGAGGCCGAACCAAAGCGCCAGCGAGACCGCATAAAGCAATGCGGCGACGAGCACGAACCGGAAGGCAAACGGGTCCGCACGTAGCATCCAGGCAAGCATCGCTGGGCAGAGGATCGCTGCGATATCGAGCGGCGCTCCGATCACAGCAAAAAGCAGGAACTGGCCGTTGAAGACCGTCGCCTCGCGCCACAGCGCCGGCGACCATTTCGTCAGCCTCGGCAGTGATTCCAGCACATGGGCAAAGGAGGGCCCAAGGCTGAGCGCCGCGACGAAAACGGTCAGCACCGACCAGAACAGCAGGAATCCGCGCATCTCCATTGTGGAGACAACGGCAATAGTCAGCAGGCGTTCCCGTTGGATCGGACTGCTTGCCGTGATGTGCAGGCCAGCCCTATTGTCCGGCACGCCGGTTAGCCATTCATGTCCCGTTCAGCCCGCCTGCTCGACCTCGTCCAGATCCTTCGCCGCCACCGCCGGCCGGTGAGCGGCCGCACGCTTGCGGATGCAATCGGCGTGTCGATCCGCACCCTCTATCGGGATATCGCGACGCTACAGGGGCAGGGCGCGCCGATCGAAGGCGAGGCGGGGCTCGGCTATGTGCTGAAGCCCGGCTTCATGCTGCCGCCGCTGATGTTCACCGATGAGGAGATCGAGGCGATCGTGCTCGGCTCGCGCTGGGTGGCGAAGCAGCCGGACAAAAGGCTGGCGGCCGCCGCGGCGGATGCGCTGGCCAAGATCGCGGCGGTGCTGCCGGACGATCTGCGCGACGATCTCGACGCTACGACACTGCTTGTCGGGCCGCGCTCGGAAAGTATCGAAGCGATCGACCTCGGCATCGTGCGGCAGGCGATCCGCGACGAGCGCAAGCTTGGCTTCCTCTACCGTGACGCCGGGGGAGCGGCATCGAAGCGCCTGGTCTGGCCGTTCGCGCTCGCCTTCTTCGACAAGGTGCGGGTGATGGTGGCGTGGTGCGAAACGCGCCAGGATTTCCGCCATTTCCGCGCCGACCGGATGTCCGGCCTGACAACGACCGGCATCCGCTATCCGCGCCGCCGCCAGGCGATGCTGAAGGAGTGGCGGGCGGGCCTTGACGCGCCTGGCCGGAACGGCGGGAAAGACGCTTCCGGCTGATCGCAGCTGCCAGAATCTGACAGCAGGTCCGCGTATGGTCTCCAAGGTTCAGACACTTTGGAGATCAGATATGAGCACGCCGAATTTCGTCATCCTCTATGTCGATAGTCCGGAAAAGAGCGGCGCGTTCTACGCTTCTCTGCTCGGACGCGAGCCGGTCGAATCCTCGCCGACCTTCGTCATGTTCGTGCTCGACAAGGGTTTCAAGCTCGGCCTCTGGTCGCGCCACACGGTGGAACCGGCTGCGGCCGCAGCAGGCGGTGGCGGCGAGCTCGTGCTTGCCGTCGAGAACGCGGCAGCGGTCGATGCCACCTATGCGAATTGGGCTGGCAGAGGCCTTAAGGTACTGCAGGCGCCAATAGATCTCGATTTCGGCCGCACCTTCGTTGCGCTCGACCCGGACAATCATCGCCTGCGCGTCTATTGGCCGAATGGGCAGTAGGCAGTAGGCAGTAGGCAGTAGGCAGTAGGCAGTAGGCAGTAGGTCTATCTTCCCTATTGCCTATTTGAGCGCCTTGTAGACGGCGATGCCTGCGGCCAGATCCTCGAGCGCTGCGCCGACCGACTTGAACAGCGTGATCTCGCTGTCGCTTTGTCGGCCCTGTTTCTCGCCTCGGGCAAGCTCGTGCAGGTCGGCGACGATGGCGTCCGGCTTCAGCACGCCCGAGGCCAGCGGCTGGACGATGTCGCCGGCTTCCTTGGTGGCGCCGGCGCGGGTGTCGACATAGACGCGGGCGCGCTTGATCGCGTCGTCATCGCTTTCGCGCATCGTCGGCGTGAAGCCGCCGACGAGGTCAACATGGGCGCCCGGCTTCAGCAGCGCGCCCTTGACTACCGGCGTGTTCGAGATGGTCGCGGAGGCGACGATGTCGGCCTCGGCAAGCTCCGCATCGAGATCGCCGGCGGCACTTGCCGGAAGGCCTTCGGCGCGCAAGGCAGCCGCTACTTTTTCGGCATTGGTGGGCGTGCGGTTCCAGATGCGGATGGATGTGATCGGCCTGACCGCCGAATGCGCCTTGGCAAGGAACGGCGACAGCGCGCCGGCGCCGATCACCAGAAGCCGCGAGGCGTCCTTGCGCGCGAGATAGGAGGCGGCGAGCGCGGAGGCGCAGGTCGTGCGCCACTGCGTCAGCCGCTGTCCGTCGATCAGCGCCTGCGGTTCGCCGGTGACGCCATCGAGCAAAAGATAGAGACCCATCACTGCCGGCTTGCCGATGGCGTTGTTGTCCGGCGATACGGTGACGATCTTGACGCCGATATGGCCGCCCGCCGAGGTGCCGGCGGCGTTGAAATCGGTCCAGGCCGGCATCAAAAGCAGGGTCGAGGCGGCGCCGTCCGGCCGTTCGACGCCATGATGGTGGCGAACCGGCTGCACGGCGCCGTCGCGAAAAGCCGTGCGCAATGTCTCGACAAGGCCGGGAAAGGTCAGCGCGCGGTCGACCTCGGCGGCCGAAATGGTCAGCATCGGAGGCTCCGTAAGGTGTTGCTCAGAAACAGAGCATGATGTCGCTTGAAAACCGCTTCACACGTTTCGACATCATTCTCTAGAACATTTCACCGTTTCACGGAAACGGTGAAATGTTCTATCTCCTTGTTTTTACGCAATTTCGGACGGAAAACCGCTCACACTTTTCCTGGAATTGCTCTAGTTCGTGGGCTTGGGCAGCGCCGGTCCTTTGGGCGCTGCTGGCGGGCGGCTCACCGCCTGGCGCAGGTTTTCGGCTTCCAGACCGCGCTGGCGCGCGAGCTTGCGGTAGCGCCCCTGCTTCACCCAGGTCGCCATGCTGCCGACGACCATGCCGACGGCCAAGGCAAGGAACAGGAAGATGAAAAGCGGCAGGGTCAGCGTCAGCGCGGGATTGCCGGGATGGAACGGATCGAGCGTGAAGGCGACGGCGCCGCGATTGGCGACGGCGAGCGCGATCAGGATGATGGCCAGCGGCACTAAGACCACGACGAGGATGAAGCGATTGAACATCAGATCTCCATGGAGAGACTTCTTGAAGCGCACATGTCTTTGTCCCGAAAACCGGTCTTCACTTCGGGAGACATGCTTTAGGCGCCAAGATGCCGATTCAACCCGCCGGCGCGGCGCCTATTTGCCGCCGTTCAGTCTCTCGCGCAACTCCTTGCCGGTCTTGAAGAACGGCACCCACTTTTCCTCGACCTCGACGGATTCGCCGGTGCGCGGATTGCGGCCGGTGCGGGCAGGACGGTTTTTCACCGAAAAGGCGCCGAAACCGCGCAACTCGACCCGGTTGCCCTCGGCAAGCGCATCGGTGATCTCGTCAAAGATCGCGCCGACGATGTTTTCGACATCGCGCAGGAAAAGGTGCGGGTTGCGCGCGGCAATGATCTGCACAAGCTCGGATTTGATCATAGAACGTTCCCCGTAAAACCACTGCAGTCGGTTATCAGAATGATTTTATTGCTTTTTTGGCTCGTCCCAGCGAGATGTCAAGGGTGCCAGACCGAAACGAGACCGTCAAGAAACAAGCGGTCGGCGCCGAGCTCGTGAATGACATCGCCGCCGGCATCCGGCAGGCCAAGCGCCTTGGCCGCCACTTTTGCCATGGACTGGGAAAACAGGAAACCGCCACGCCGGTCCTTGTCCTTCCACTCGACGACCTTGAGCTTGGCGTCCACGCCCTTCGTCGCCAGCCAGTCGATCGCCTCCTGCTCACCGCCGACGGCGTCGACCAGATGGTTGGCCAAAGCCTGGCGGCCGGTGAAGATCGAACCGTCGGCCAGCGCCAGCGCCTGCTCATGCGTCATTTTGCGGCGGTCTGCGACAATGCCGACGAACCAGTCGTAACTGTCGAGGATCAGCTTGCGCACCATGGCGCGCTCATCGTCATTGGTCGGCTTGAAGGGCGAGGGCGAAGCCTTGAGCGGCGAGGATTTCACTTCTTCCAGTTTGATGCCGAGCTTATCCATGAGGCCGCTGACATCAGGGTATTGGATCAGCACGCCGATCGAACCGACGATCGAGGTCTTGCGGGCGACGATGTGGTCGGCAGCGCTGGCGATCATATAGCCGGCCGATGCCGCCAGCGTGCCGACTTCGGCCACCACCGGCTTGTCGCCGGCAAGCTTGCGCACGGCATCGAATGTCGACTCGCCACCGACCGTGGTGCCTCCGGGCGAATCGATCGACAGGATGACGCCCTTCACCTCCGGCGACTTGCGGATCGATTCCAGCCTTTTGAGCAGGTCCTCGTCCTCGGTGATGGTGCCTTCGATTGTGACCTTGGCGATATGGGGGACCGCCCGGCCGGCAAAATTCTCGTCATAGACCCAGGTCGAGAAGGCGATAATTGCGGCCGCCAGAACCAGAAACGCGACCACGCGCCAGAAAGTCAGCTTGCGGCGCAAGCGGCGGCGGTCGATCAGGTCGTCGGCTCTCATTGCCATCTTCAGCCTCATGGATCGGTGGGAAAGCACGCTTTTAAAGCAAGCCTTGGCACACGGCTACCGTTTCCTAAAATGCCCCGCCATGAAGCGTTGACGCCGACCTCACGAAAAATTAACGCAACCAAGTCCCTATCTGCTATAAAGTACAAGCCGTCTCGCCGGATTCCTGTCGATTTCGCCGGCGGCCAGTTGTCACATTTTGCAGTTTTCCTCCGCTTGTGCTTGCTTGTAGGTGCCGGCATACCACCTATAGGCGGTGTTTGGGCGGGCAAAGGTCCATTAGAAAGTCATGTTGGCGCGATCTGACGAAACGAGCCATGCCGGCGAGGCATCGGCCCCGGCGACCCAAGGCGGCACGCGTGGCGATGCTTTCAACCGCGCGCAGCGCCACTCGCGCCGCGTGCGCGTCCTGAAATTCGCGGTGCCGCTGCTCGCGGTCGTGATCGCCGTCGCCTTTCCGGTCTATTCCTACCTCAAAGCGCCGCTGTCCGTCTCGGTGCAGGCCGACGGCACGGCGTTTTCCAACGGCAAGCTGGTGATGGCCAATCCGAAGCTCAACGGCTTCACCAAGCAGAAGCTGCCATATTCGCTGACGGCGACCAGGGCGACGCAGGATGTCGGCCAGCAGGCCGTCATCGATCTCGAAGGCATCAACGCCAAGCTGCCCCTCGCCACCGACAACATCGTGTCGGTCGATGCCGCGCACGGTATCTACAATCGCGACGCCAACACGATGGACCTGACCAGCGAGGTCAGCGTGACGACGACGGACGGTCTGATGGCGAAGTTCAAATCGATCTTCCTAGACATGAGCAAAGGCTCTATGAAGACGAGCAATCCGGTCGACGTCAGCCGCGGCGGATCGCGCATCACCGCGGACTCGATGGCGGTCGAGGACAATGGCAGGCTCGTGGTCTTCGAAAGCCGGGTTCGCGTTAAGATAGATCCAACCGCGCTGAAGGCGGCGGGGGTAAACGGTGGAGAACAGAATGCGTCGCAGTAAATCGGCATGGCTTGCGGGCGCTGCTTTCGCATTGCTGTTTTTGGCGACGGCGCATTCTTTCGCGCAATCGAGCGCGACCAGCCAGATTTCGGGGCTGAAACTGTCGGGCGACCAGCCGATCCAGATCGAAAGCGATAAGCTTGAGGTCCGCCAGGCCGAGAGCATGGCCGTGTTCAGCGGCAACGTGACCGTCAATCAGGGGCCGACTCTGCTCAAGGCCGGCAAGATGACGGTCTACTACGTCAAGGATGCCAATGCCGGCAAAAGCGCCGCGGCCGGCGCCTCGGCGATGACCGGCGCGGCCAATATCGACCACCTGGAGGTCGAGAACAAAGTCTACGTCAAATCAAACGACCAGATCGCCACGGGCGACAGCGGCACATTCGACATGAAGACGCAGGTGCTGGTGCTTAAGGGCAAGGAAGTGGTGTTGTCGCAAGGCGACAATGTGCTCAAGGGCTGCAAGCTCACCGTGCAGATGAAGAGCGGCCTCGCCAATGTCGATGGCTGCGGCGGCCGCGTGATGATGTCGTTCACGCCCCAGAAGCAGGGCGCGCAGCAGCAGGGAGCGTCGGGCAACTAATGGCCGGCGTAACCTCGCTGCTGGCCCGTCTTCCGGGACTGGCGGCCGCAAAACCGGCTGCGCCGGCGATGGTCGGCACCGACAAGGCGAAGTTCAAGGGCACCCTGATCGCCAAGGGCCTGACCAAGAGCTACAAGGGCCGCAAGGTGGTGAGCGGGGTGACGCTTGGCGTGCGCGCCGGCGAGGCCGTCGGCCTGCTCGGGCCCAACGGCGCCGGCAAGACCACCTGTTTCTACATGGTCACGGGCCTTGTGCCGGTCGACGAAGGCTCGATCGAGATCGACGGCTTCGATGTCACGTCGATGCCGATGTACCGGCGTGCCCGCCTCGGTATCGGCTATCTGCCGCAGGAAGCGTCGATCTTCCGCGGCCTTAACGTCGAGCAGAACATCCGCGCCGTGCTGGAAGTCGTCGAAAAAGATCGCAAGGCGCGTGAACGCAACCTCGACGAGCTGCTTGAGGAATTCCACATCAGCCATCTGCGCAAGGCGCCCTCGATGTCGCTGTCGGGCGGTGAACGGCGTCGCCTCGAAATCGCGCGGGCGCTGGCGACGCGGCCGGCCTATATGCTGCTCGATGAGCCCTTCGCCGGCATCGACCCGATCGCGGTCGCCGACATCCAGCAGCTCGTTCGCCACCTCACGGCCCGCGGCATCGGCGTCTTGATCACCGACCACAATGTACGCGAGACGCTCGGCCTGATCGACCGCGCTTATATCATCCATGCCGGCCAGGTGCTTACGCATGGCCGGGCCGACGAGATCGTCGCCAACGCCGATGTGCGGCGTCTTTATCTCGGTGAGGGCTTCACACTCTGATCCGCGGTTTTCGGGTCGAGGCGCGACTTTGGACATTGCGTGGCGGCTTTTCGCTATTTTAGCGCTCGATAACGCTCCGGTAAGCCGCAGCTGCTAGCGTTTTCCTTGACAAGCAAAAGCCGGGCCAGTTTCAATGCCCGACCGAAAAACAACTGTACGACGCGTAGACGAGGCGTTTGAATCCCACCATGGCGCTGGCAGCCAAACTGCAGCTCAGACAGGCCCAGTCGCTGGTGATGACACCGCAGCTGATGCAGTCGATCCGCCTGCTGCAGCTCACCCACATCGAGCTCGAGCGCTTCATCGACGAGGAGATCGAGCGCAACCCGCTGTTGGAGCGGGCCGAACCGCAGGACGATGCCGCCGGCGACCAAGCCCAGAAAAGCGAGGCGGCGCCGGAGCGGGATCCCGAAGGCGACTGGTTCGAAGGCGAGACGGAATGGAGCGCCGAAGCGATCTCGCAAAAGCTCGATTCCTCGCTGGAGAACCTGTTTCCCGATGATCCCGGCACCCATGAGAGGCTGGGGCCTGATCTCACGGCGCAGTGGAAGTCGGCCGCCGGCAGCGCCGGCACGGCGTCATCGGAAGGATTCGACGTGGGCGACATGGCGGCGGCCGTCGCCACGCTGCGCGAACATGTCGGCGAGCAGATCGCGCTTGCGTCCCTCAGCCCCGGCGAACGCCTGATCGCGGGTGAGCTCGCCGACGGGCTCGACGAAGCCGGTTATTTGCGCACCGACCTGGTGGAGATCGCGGCCCGGCTCGGTGCCGACGAAGCGGCGGTGGCGCGCGTGCTTGGTCTCTGCCAGACCTTCGAGCCTTCAGGACTTTTCGCGCGCGACCTTGCGGAGTGCCTGTCCTTGCAACTGGCGGTGCGCGACCGACTCGATCCGGCGATGAAAGCGCTGGTCGCCAATCTCGAGCTTCTGGCGCGGCGGGATTTCCAGACGCTGAAACGCATCTGCGGCGTCGACGAGGAGGATCTCCTCGACATGCTGGCCGAGATCCGCGCGCTCGATCCGCGTCCCGGCCTGGCGTTTTCAGGCGGCGCGAGCGATGCGATCGTCGCCGATGTCGAGGTGCGCGCGGCCAATGACGGCAGCTGGGCGGTGGAGCTCAACGCCGATACGCTGCCGCGCGTGCTGGTGGACAATGTCTACTTCGCCCGCATTTCAAGCCACACTAAGGACCAGGCGGAAAAGGATTTTATCGCCGAATGCCTGCAGAACGCCAATTGGCTGACGCGCAGCCTCGACCAGCGGGCCAAGACCATTCTCAAGGTGGCGTCCGAGATCGTGCGGCAGCAGGATGCCTTCCTCGTCCATGGCGTGCGCCACCTCAAGCCACTCAACCTGCGCACGGTGGCAGATGCCATCGGCATGCATGAATCGACCGTCAGCCGCGTCACCGCCAACAAATATATGTTGACGCCGCGCGGCGTCTTCGAACTGCGCTATTTCTTCACGGCGTCGATCGCCTCGGCCGGAGGCGGCGAAGCGCACTCGTCCGAGGCGGTGCGCGACCGCATCAAGCAGATGATCGACGAGGAAAAACCGGCCGACGTGCTTTCCGACGACGCCATCGTCGACATGCTCAAAGAAAGCGGGGTCGATATCGCGCGCCGCACCGTCGCGAAATACCGCGAAGGCATGAATATCCCATCGTCGGTGCAGCGGCGGCGGGAAAAGCGGGCGCTCGCGAACGTCGGCCGCTAGGCTCGGCCCGGAATCCCGACAAGCCTTGGCCGGTGCGAGACTGGCTGCTTTCCCACAATTCCCAAGCTTGATTGACAAGCCGCAATGAAGTGTCTAGAAGCCCGCCCGCATGGAGCGGGGCGGTAATGCCCGCTTGCGAATGGGTCTGTCAGACATGGCCATGGACGGCCAAGAAGGCGACTTGTGATCAACCGGAAAGTTCGGGTCTAAAATCGGCGCGCATGCCGCTGCGAAGCTTGTGCGCGCGCGCCACGGGTATAAACTCGGGAACAGTTTGAAGCCTGAGCAAGGAAGGTCAGTTTTCAGATGAATCTACGCATTTCGGGAAAACACATGGACATCGGCGATGCGTTCCGCACACGCATCAACGACCGGGTCGGCGAGGCGATCGAGAAATATTTCGATCGGGGTTTTTCAGGACATGTCACGGTCATCAAATCGGGATCGCGCTTCTCGGCCGACTGCATGGTCCGGCTCGATTCCGGCGCCTCGCTGCAGGCAACCGGCGACGCTCAGGACCCGACGCTTGCCTTCGAGGCGGCCGCCGACCGCCTGGAAACGCGGCTGCGCCGCTATAAGCGCCGGCTGAAATCCCGCAATACCGGCAACGGCAACGGCGAAGAGCCGACCGACATCGCCTATACCGTGATGGCTCCCCTCACCGACGACGAGGAAGACATTCCGGAGGACTTCGCTCCGGTCATCGTCGCCGAATCAAGCGTGACGCTGCGGACCATGTCGGTGGCTTCGGCGGTCATCGAACTCGACAACAGCGACAGCCCGGTCTTCCTGTTCCGCAACGCCGGAACCGACCATCTCAACATCGTCTACCGCCGGCCGGATGGCAATATCGGCTGGATCGATCCGTCGACGACCAAAGTCGCGCAAGGATAAAAAGCCAGCCGCGCAAGGGGGCGACGACTGGCGCGGCAGGCGAGCAAGGGATTTTTCAAGCATGGATCTCAGTGATCTCATCAGCGTCCCGGCGATCATGCCGGCGTTGAAGGCAAATTCCAAAAAGCAGCTTCTGCAATTGCTGTCGGAGAGGGCGGCGGCGATTTCGGGGATTCCGGAGCGGGAGGTGTTCGATACCATCCTGCAGCGCGAGCGGCTGGGCTCGACCGGCGTCGGCAACGGTATCGCCATTCCGCATGGCAAGCTCGCCGGCGTGAAGCGGATCGCCGGCGTCTTCGCCCGGCTGGAAACGCCAGTCGATTTCGAGGCGCTGGACGACCAGCCGGTGGACCTGGTGTTTCTGCTGCTAGCGCCGGAGGGGGCGGGCGCCGACCATCTCAAGGCGCTGTCGCGCATCGCGCGCGTGCTGCGCGATGCCGACACGGTGGCGAAGATCAGGGGCACGCGCGACGCGGTGGCAATCCACGCATTGCTATCCGATACGCAGGCCTCGCACGCAGCCTGAGGTTTTTGGATTGAAACCTGCCTTTAGATTGCACCCTCAGGGGCCGCCGCGGGCGGCCCTTCCGATTTAAGACCTCACTTTTCGGGATTATGGTCTAGTGGATCGCGACAGTGGTCAGATCGTTCTCCAACGCACCCGCCAGCGCCCGGTCACGGGCATCGGAAAGCAGGATCGGCTGGCCGTTGGCGGCAAACAGCGCCCACAGCTCCAGGCCAGGCGCGATTTCCTGAAGGCCGGGGAAGCGGCCGCGCAGGTCGTCACTCGACACTTTCCTGAGATAGGCAACCGAACCTTCGCCGAGATGGGCGAGTTCGCCGCTGGTCATGGTGATCGTTTCGTCAGTTCTGGTCATTTCAAGCCTCCTTGGCGCGAGGACGCCAGGATCGGCCGCCTCGCATAGAGCCATCGGCAAAGGTCAGTCTTTCACCGATATGTTTATTTTCCTTACCATCCGCTCGGACTCCGGCCGGTCGAGATCGATCGACAGCAGACCGTTCTTCAGTTCCGCCGCGATCACTCGCATGCCGTCGGCCAGCACGAAGTAGCGCTGGAACTGGCGAGCGGCGATGCCGCGGTGCAGGAATTCGCGCTCGGTGTCGTCAGTCTGACGACCGCGCACGATCAGTTGGTTTTCCTCCGTGGTGACATCGAGGTCGCTTTCTGCGAAACCGGCAACGGCCAACGTTATGCGCAGCCTCTCGGCCTTGCCGTCAGCGGCGCTGAGGCGCTCGATATTGTATGGAGGATAGCTGTCGCCGGACTTCGCCAGACGTTCGAGCGTCTTTTCCATGGCATCGAAACCCAGGAGAAGCGGGCTGGAGAAGGGCGTCATTCGACTCATTGTTACACTGTCCTCTGAAGAGCGACACAAACTGGAAAAACCCGGATGGCATTTTTCCCGATGGCCTTGATATGGTCCGTCGCACGATCAAGTTCAAGCCGCCAAATCAGGACGACGTTTCGTCGAACCGTCATCACCATCTAGCCCTTCATTGGGAGCATGATCCTGTCCGAAAACCGATTCCCACTTTTCGGGGATCATGCTCTAAAACCCGCCCAAAAAGACTCCCCAAAAGGAATTGAAATGCCCCAGTCCAGAAAGATCATCATCGACACGGATCCCGGCCAGGACGATGCCGTCGCCATATTGCTGGCGCTCGGCAGTTCCGAGCTGGAGATCGTCGGCATCACGGCGGTTGCCGGCAACGTGCCGCTGAAATTGACCCAGAACAACGCCCGCAAGATCTGCGAACTGGCCGGCCGGTCCGACATCAAGGTCTATGCCGGCGCCATCCGGCCGCTGGCGCGCGAACTCGTCACCGCCGAGGAAGTGCACGGCAAGACCGGCCTGAACGGCCCGCAGCTGCCGGAGCCGACCATGCCGCTCCAGGAACAATACGCCGTCGATTTCATCGTCGAGACGCTGATGCGCGAGGAAAGCGGCACGATCACGCTCTGCCCGCTCGGACCGCTCACCAATATCGCGCTGGCGCTGATCCGCGAGCCCAGGATCGCGCCGCGGATCAAGGAAATCGTCTTGATGGGCGGCGGCTTCTTCGAGGGCGGCAATGTCACGCCGGCCGCCGAATTCAACATCTATGTCGACCCGCAGGCCGCCGATCTGGTGTTCAAATCGGGCATTCCGATCGTGATGATGCCGCTCGACGTCACCCACAAGGCGCTGACCACCTCCAAGCGTATCCAGGCTTTCCGCCAACTCGGCACCAAGGTCGGCACAGCGACCGCCGAGATGCTGGAATTCTTCGAGCGCTATGACGAGGAAAAATACGGCACCGATGGCGGGCCGCTGCACGACCCGTGCGTGATCGCCTATCTCGTCAAGCCGGAGCTGTTCAAGGGCCGCCACTGCAATGTCAGCGTCGAGACGACCTCCGAACTCACCATGGGCATGACGGTGATCGACTGGTGGGGTGTCACCAAACGCAAAAAGAACGCCATGGTGATGCGCGACATCGATCATGACGGCTTCTTTGCGCTGCTGGTAGAGCGGCTCGGGCGGCTATAGCGCCGTTCCTTCCCCCCTTGTGGGGGAAGGTGGCCGAGCGAAGCTCGGTCGGATGAGGGGTGTTCCAGGGAACGCCGACGTCTCACTCCGCTGAAACACCCCTCATCCGTCTCGGCGCTGCGCGCCGATCCACCTTCTCCCGCAAGGGGAGAAGGAGAGGTGCTCACTTCGCCTTCGAGAACGCCAGCCACAGTCCGCCGCCGACCAGGAAGCTGCCGCTGATGCGCGACATCAGCCTGACGCGGCTGGCCGACAGTAGCCGGCCGGCGCGGCCCGCGGCAAGGGCATAGGTCGAGTCCGACATAGCGGCGAAGATCATGGCGGTCAGGCCCATGACGACGATCTGCAGCGTATAATTGCCCTGCGGCGCAATGAACTGCGGGAAGAAGGCGCCGAAGAACACCAAGGTCTTCGGATTGCTGATTGCCACCAGAAAACCCTGCAGGAAGAAGCCGCCGCGCGGCTTTTTGGCCGAGCCGTCCGGGTTCAGCGCGCCCTTGGCGCGGAACATCTGCACGCCCATCCAGACGAGATAAGCGGCGCCGATCAGCCGCACCCATTCGAACCAGTGGCCCATGCCGGCGATCAGCGTGTTGAGGCCGATGCCGACGATGGCGATCATGATGGCAAGGCCGGCCTGGGTGCCGGCGACGTTGGCCAAGCCCGCGCGCGAGCCGTGGCGGATGCTGTTGGCGATGATCAGCGTGACCGTGGGTCCCGGCACCAGGATGATGACGATGCAGGCGACGACATAGGTGGCGTAGAGTTCCAGCGACATCATTTCCCTCGAACAGGACAGCGCCGACTTGGGCGGACCGCGATCAATGCACGGGATCGGCGCCGGCGCAAGCTGGCCGGGCAGGGCGGCCCGTCATGCAGCTCCCGCCGCCCATGGCAGGGTCGCCTCGTAGGCGGCGCCCGCCTTAAGCACGGCGAGATCGCCTCGCGCGCGGCCGATCAACTGCATGCCCATGGGCCGGCCCCTCTCGTCGAAGCCGGCCGGCACGTTGAGCGCCGGGCAGCCGCCCAGCGTGGCAAAGGCAGAGACCTGCATCCAGCGGTGATAGCTGTCCATGGCCCGCCCCGCCACCTCGGGCGGCCAGTGGGTGGTCACGTCGAAGGGAAAGACCTGGGCGGTGGGCAGCGCGATCAGGTCGAAGCGCTCGAACAGCGTAAGCAGCGTCCTGTGCCAGGAGGTGCGCCGGACGGTCGCGGCATGGATCTGCGGCGCGGTCAGGCGCATCGCCTGCTCCACTTCCCAGACAGCCTCCGGCTTCAGAAGCCCGCGTTTTGCCGGATCGTCATAATGCACCTTCAGCCCGCAGCCGCTGCTCGCCTGGCGCAAGGTGACAAAAGCCTGCCACAGCGCCTCGAAGTCGACATCCGGCACCAAGGCCTCGCTGTGGAAGGAAGCATCGGCGAAGCGGGCAAGCGCAGCCTCGCAAAGATCGAGCACGCCCGGCTCCGTCGGCAGGTGGCCGCCGAGGTCGCCCAACCAGGCGATGCGGCCGCCTGACGCTTCGGTCCGCAAACCGTCAAGGAACGAGCCCGCCTTGTCGTGCGAAAGCGGTGCATGCGGGTGATAGCCGGCCTGTTCGTCGAGGAGCAGCGCGATGTCGCGAATGTTGCGGCCCATCGGCCCCTCGACGCCCATCTGCGAATGGAAGACATCGACGTCCGGGCCGGCAGGCACAAGACCCTGCGAGGGACGGAAGCCGTAGACATTGTTGTAGGCCGCCGGATTGCGCAGCGAACCGCCGAAGTCGCTGCCGTCGGCGACGGGCACCATGTCGAGCGCCAGCGCCACGGCCGCGCCGCCGCTCGAGCCGCCTGCGGTCAGCGCCGGGTCGAAGGCGTTGAGCGTCGGCCCGAAGACGGGATTATAGGTGTTGGAACCCAGCCCGAATTCCGGGGTGTTGGTCTTGCCAATGATGATAGCGCCGGCCTTGCGGATACGCTCGACGAAGAAGTCGTCCGTGTCGGGAATAAAATCGGCAAAGATCGGCGAACCGAAGGTGGTTCTGAGCCCCTTGGTCAGGGCAAGGTCCTTGATGGCGATCGGCAGGCCGAACAGCGATCCGGCCTCGCCGCCGCGGGCGAGATGAGCATCGGCTCTGTCGGCCTCGGCCAGGATGTCGGCGCGCTCGCGCAGCGAGACGATAGCGTTGACCTGCGGGTTCACGGCCTCGATGCGGTCGAGGAACGCGCCGACCACCTCGCGAACCGAAAAGTGACGCCGTCTGATCCCGTCAGCGAGCTCGACGGCGGAGAGGCGGCAGATATCGCCGGCAGGCGACACGGCATGTTTTGTGACAGGGCGCATCGCTTAACGGGTCCCCGCCAAAGCTGCGTCGACATCCTTGGCCAGCGGGATCGCCGGTTGCGCGCCTGGCTTCAGGCAGGCGAGCGACCCGGCCGCGGCGGCGCGGGTGAGCGCATCCTGAAGTGAGAGACCGGACGAGAGGCCGGCCCCGAAATAGCCGCAGAAGGTGTCGCCGGCGCCGACCGTGTCAACCGGCGTGATCTTCAGCGCCGGAACGGCAAGGAAATCGCCCGGCGTGGCGGCGAGCACGCCGTCGCCGCCTAGCGTGACGACGATGATGCGGCCCGTCTTTTGGGCATAGTCGCGCATGCGGGCCGGGCGGTCGCGCCCGGAAAGCGCCAGCGCCTCGCCATAGAGATCGAACTCGGTTTCGTTGGCGACGGCAAAGTCGGCCTTGCCGATGAAGCCGGCGGCTTCGGCACGGAAGGGTGCGGTGTTGAGCACGCTGACGGCGCCCGCCGCGCGCGCCGCGTCAAGCGTAGCCTCGACCGTCTGCAGCGGGATCTCATGCTGCAAGAGCACGACGTCGCCTTTTTTAAGATAGGCCTTGGCGATATCGCCCGGCACCACCGAATCATTGGCGCCCGGCACGACGGCGATGACGTTTTCTCCGTCGGCGCCGACCAGGATCAAGGCCGTGCCGGTGGAGGCGAAGCTCTCGCCGACACCGGACAGATCGACAGTGCCGGCCTTGAGAAGGGCGAGCGCCTCGGCGGCAAAGCTATCCTTGCCGACCGCACCCACCATGCGCACTTGCGCGCCGGCGCGCGCCGCGGCCAGCGCCTGGTTGGCGCCCTTCCCCCCGGGGGCGGTGGCGAAGCCAGAGCCGCGCACCGTCTCGCCGGGTTCCGGCAAGCGGTCGACATTGGCGATGAGGTCGAGATTGATCGAACCGACAACGATAATCAAGAAGTGCCTCCTGCTGATGCGCGGGAGGCTAGCGCATGACCCCGAAAATCGGAACCGATTTCAGAAAGGATCATGCGCAAAATCAAAGTACTAGGAAGATGTCGACAGGGCCCTAGCCGTCGATTTTACGACGCCACCTGACCCGCTTCCCAGCCGAGGATGGCGCGTTTGCGGGTCAGACCCCAGTGATAGCCGGTGAGCGCGCCGGACTTGCCCAGCGCCCGATGGCAGGGCACCACGAAGGACATCGGGTTGGCGCCCACCGCCGCGCCGACGGCCCGGCTGGCGCTGGGCGCGCCGATGCTTGCCGCGATCGAGGAATAGGTACAGGCCCTGCCCATAGGGATGCGCAGCAACGCTTCCCAGACGCGAAGCTGGAAATCGGTGCCGATCATCACGACGCGCAGCGGCTGGTCGGCGCGCCACTTCGTCGGGTCGAAGACCCGCGCGGCGTAAGCCTGGGTGGCGGACATGTCCTCGACATAGGTCGCGTTCGGCCAGCGACCGGACATGTCGGTGAAGGCAGCCCGCTCGCCGTCGGCGTCACAGAAGGCGAGGCCGGCGAGACCGCGGTCCGTGACCATGATCAGCGCGATGCCGAAAGGCGAGATGTGATAGCCGTAGCGGATGATGAGACCCGCGCCTCGGGTCTTATAGTCGCCGGGCGACATCGCCTCATGAGTGACGAAGAGGTCGTGCAGCCGGCCGGGGCCGGACATGCCGAGCTCGAACGAGGTCTCCAGGAGCGGCATGCCGGAATCGAGCAGCCTGCGCGCATGGTCGAGCGTCACCGCCTGCAGGAAAGCCTTGGGCGACAGGCCGGCCCAGCGCGTGAACAGCTTCTGCAGGCCGGTCGGCGTTTCGCCGACTTCCTCGGCCAGCACTTCCAGCGAGGGCTGGTCGCGATAGTCGAGGCTGATCTTCTCGATGGCGCGGCGCACGACGTCATAGTCGCTGCCTTCCGGCGTAATGTCGTTCTCAAGGATCGCGGTCGGTTTCATCCGCGTATTCATGGTCATCTGAGCGTTCATGGCAATATCTCCTTGGTCGCGAATATCGGTCTTCCAGAGCGTTGCAACCACCCGAAACTTGCCTTCCCGCCGCTTGGACTCAGATAGAGTCAGCTTCGAACCGAAGAGGACAATCATGGCCGGTGAAAAGGTCGATCTGACCGGGGCCAAGGAAACCTTGCTGATGACGCTCTACGGCAAGGTGCTGGAGAGCCGGCAGCCCAATTCGCTGCTCCAGGATCGCTTTGCCGACGAGGCTGTGCGCAAGATCGACTATGATTTCTCAAGGCTCAAGGTCGACGGCAATCTCGGGCTGGGATTCGCGATCAGGGCGAAAACGCTGGACGTCCGCGTCCGGGATTTCCTTGCGCGATATCCGGACGCGATCGTGCTGCATCTGGGATGCGGGCTCGATACGCGGATCTTCCGGGTCGACCCACTGCCAGGCGTCGACTGGTTCGATGTCGATTATCCTGACGTCGTCGCACTCAGGCGCAGGCTCTATCCGCCCCGGGATCAGTATCATCTGATCGCTTCGTCGGTGACCGAGCCGGGCTGGCTGGCCGAGGTGCCGCGCAATCGCCCGGCAATGGTCGTGGCCGAGGGATTGACGCCGTATCTCGCCGCCGACGAGGGACCGCGACTGTTTGCGCGGCTTATCGCGCATCTTGCGGGCGGCGAGCTGATGTTCGATGCCTATAGCCGTTTCGGACTGAAGCTGATGCGTCTCAGCCCTGCCTTGAAGGCGACGGGCGCCGAAGTCCATTGGGCCATTGAGGATCCGCGCGAGCTGGAGCGAGTCATCCCGAAACTTCGCTTGATCAACGAGGTTCCCTCCTACAAGCCGGAGCAAGGGGCGCGCCTAGGCTGGTCCGCGCGGTTGTTCGTTGGCCTCTGGAAGCTCATCCCCGCCATGCGCAAGGCAGGCAGGCTGCTGCGCTACCGGTTCTGAGGAACTGCGTGTCAGCGTGTCTTGGCGGTCGCCAGCGCGCGCGAAAAGGCGGTGGCGAAACTTTCGCGGTCGTCGGGGTTGAGGAAACCGCCGATCGGCACGCTCCTGCCCTGCGCTTCCACCGCCATTTTGGTGATGCCGATCTCAGCATGGCGGGCGATCGAAAACCGCGTCCAGAACGGATTGAAATGATGCGCTTCGGATCGCCCGGACGGTGCGGTCTTGCGGATGTCGAGGCTGGTGCGCGAGACCGAGATTTCCTCGCGGGCGCGCGCGGCGCGGTAATTGGCGCGGAAGGCGATGTAGACGGCGATCACGTCGAGGCCGAAGAAGCCGAACACCGGCCAGGCGCCATGCGCCAGGAAGAACGCGCCGGTGACCGCCCAGCCGAACAGAAGCGCTCCCATCAGGATCAGGAAGCCGGTGCGGCCGAGCGAGCGGTGCGGCGTTAGCAAGGCCTGGAAAAATGGCTCGTCGGCCCGGAACGAGGCGTTTGTGTCGCTCATGAGGGAATATTATAGGAAGGAAATGGCGCCCCCCAAGTCGAAAAAATCCGCAGCTGTCAAAAAACCTCAACTCGCCTTTGCCGGCAGCGGTCAGGCGCCCGGTGCACGGCCACGAAAGGCCGCTTCCCGATCGCTCTACGGCCCCGCCGAGGTGCGCGAGATCTTCCGGCGTTTTTCCGTGCAGCGGCCGGAGCCGAAAGGCGAACTCGACTATCTCAACGCCTTCACCCTGCTGGTCGCGGTGGTGCTGTCCGCGCAAGCGACGGACGCCGGCGTCAACAAGGCGACGAAGGCGCTGTTCGCGGCGGCCGACACGCCGGCCGAGATGCTGGCATTGGGCGAGGCCAAGGTCGGCGACTATATCCGCACCATCGGTCTGTGGCGCAACAAGGCCAAGAACGTGATCGCGCTGTCGAAGGCGCTGATCGACGATTATGCAGGCCAGGTGCCGCAGGATCGCGACGAGCTGGTGAAGCTGCCGGGCGTCGGGCGCAAGACCGCCAATGTCGTGCTCAACGTCGCCTTCGGCCAGCATACCATGGCGGTCGACACGCATATCTTCCGCATCGGCAATCGGATCGGGCTGGCGCCCGGCAAAACGCCGGAACAGGTCGAACAACGGCTGCTCACGGTCATTCCGGCCGAATATATGCGCCACGCGCATCACTGGCTGATCCTGCATGGCCGCTATGTCTGCAAGGCGCGCAAGCCCGATTGCCCGGCCTGCGTGATCGCCGACATCTGCAAGTCGAAGGAAAAGACCACCGACGTGCCGGCCCCGCTGGTGCCGATCGCGCCGCTGGATGAGGCGTTTCCGGTCGAGGCCTAAAGGTTGCTTTGACGCAATTCCGGACGGAAGGTTACGGCGAAGTCGCCGAGCCTGACCGCTGCGCACTCTTCCTGGAATTGCCCTAGTAACCGTAGCCGCGCGCCATCGCCGCGGCAAAAACCGGAATGAGCAGGAAGATAAAGCCCTCGGCGCGGACATAGTTCTTCACCGAGGCCAGTTCCGCCGCCGGCACCGCGAAAGACGGATTGCCGCTCGCCTGCCTGTTCCAGGAGAGGAAGCGCATGGTCGGCACGATCGACAGCAGGCCGACGATGATGAAGGCCACCATCTTTGCCCAGAACACCCAATTGTAGACGTAGAATTCCCAGCCCTTCAGCCCGAAGAACACCCGGCAGATGCCGACGATGACGATCAGCGCGGCAATGACGCCATAGTGACGGTCGATGCCGGCAAGGCGCTTCAGCGTCGCCGCGCCCAGATCGCCGCGCACCAGCACGAACTCGGCGCCGATGATGGCGGCCAGCGAGAACACCAGAAGGTGATGCGCGATCGCCAGCAACAGGTCTGTGGTGTCCATGGTTCTTCCTTCGGTAGACTTGCGTTTCTGGATCGGCTTCGGGCGCAAACTAGCATCGCTATGCGAAAAGCCCATAGCGATGCAGCCGTGCCATGGCTGTTACGGCTGGAAGAGCCAACGCATTCTCCTGGCCCTTGATCGAGCCCGCTGGTTTGCTAAGCGCTGTCGCGTCAATGGAGGCAATGCCATGAGCATCAAAACGGAAGCCGGCGTGCCGATCCTCGAAACGGCGCGCACCGTTTTGCGGCCGCACAGGCTGGACGATTTCGAGACCTATGCCGCCATGTGGGCGGAGCCCGCCGTCACCCGTTTCATCGGCGGCAAGCCGCGCATGCGAGAGGAGAGCTGGATGCGCTTCCTGCGCCATGCCGGCCTGTGGTCGCTGATCGGCTACGGGTTCTGGGCGATCGAGGACAAGGCGACGGGGCGCTTCATCGGCGAGGCCGGCTTCCATGACCTGAAGCGCGAGATCGAACCTTCGATCGAAGGCGTGCCGGAAGCCGGCTGGGCCTTGGCCTCGGAGGCGCATGGCCGAGGGCTTGCGAGCGAGGTCGTCGGGAGGATCGTCGCCTGGAGTGACGAGACGTTCGGACAGGCGAGAACCGTCTGCATTATCGATCCGGAAAACGGCGCTTCGCAGAAGGTGGCCGAAAGGAACGGCTATAGAGAGATTTTGCGGACCACCTATCACGAGAAGCCGACGATCCTGTTGGAGCGGCAGGCCGGATCCGGAAAGAGAAGCGCTTTCATGAGTTATTGCTAAGCAACAGAAGGATGCTACGCCGCGTGATGGCGACATTTGGCGCATAGTATCGATCCACGGTGCGAGAGCGCGGAAGAAAAAGCCGGCAACATCAATCCGATAGCGCCCGGGCAGCCGCGTCTCAGCGCTTGGTCTTGGATTTGTTGAGCGCCACGGCTTCGCGGACGAGCGCCTTCAGGGCGTCGGCGTCGATCTTGTCGCCTTCCTTGAAATCGATGGCGCGCCTCGTATTGCCTTCGAGGCTGGAGTTGAAGAGCTTCTTGGGATCGGGCAGCGCCGCGCCCCTGGCGAAGGTCAGCTTGACGACGGCTTTGTAGGTCTCGCCGGTGCAGATCATGCCGGCATCCTCCCAGACCGGCACGCCGCGCCATTTCCACGTCTCGACGGCTTCGGGGGCGGCCTCCCTGATAAGAGCGCGGAGCCGGGCAAGCGTCTCGCCCCGCCAGTCGCCCAGCTCCGTGATCCGTCCGTCGATCAGTTCGGACGCAGACTTGCCGTCCTGTATGCCGCCATCTTGCATGTTCGGTTCTCCTGAGCTGAATGGAAAGTGCAATCGTGTCTCTTTCGGGGAGACGGCGCTTGATCGCTCGTGCGCCTACATCCGTTCGCCGGGCAGCTGGCTTGCCTGCTTCACCCAGGAAACGAACTGCTCCTCGTCGAGCCGGTCGTTCTCATGGATATGAAAAGAGCGCGTGTCCTTGCTCCTGGATTCGACTGGCGGCACGGGCTTCAGCGACAGCCCGCGGAAGAACGCCACCTTGATGTATTTGGCGAAGCAGTGAATGCCGAGGAACCAGCCTTCGCCTTCCATGCCGTAGAAGGGAGAGTTCCATTTGACGGCCTTTTGCACACCAGGGATGGCCTGCACGATGAGCTGGTCGAGCCGGCGCCCGACCTCGCTCTTCCAGCCCGGCATTGCCGCGATATAGGCCTGCACGGGAGCGTCGCCGTAGCCCTTGGCGATCTGCGGGTTGCCGCCTGAAAGCAGGACGGGCTTCTTGTCCGGAAGCGCGGCGGCCTTCGATTTCGCCTGCGCCATCAGACCGATCCCGTGCGCTCGCCCGCCGGCTCCCCGCGCTGCCTGCCGGCATAGGGCAGCACGAACATATAGAGGCCGCTGAACAGCAGCAGGAAAAGCGGGATCAACGGCGAATAGACGATCCAGGCGGGCGGCGGGCCCATCGCCATGGCGGCGAAATTGGCAATGACGGTGACGGTGAAGATGATCGAAAGCCAGCGGTGAAGCTGCCTGATCCACTTGCTCCAGTTCAATATAACCTCCCTTGCAAATGACGAGACGGATCGAGCCGCCTACCAGCGCGCCAGCTGTGAAAGCTGAATGAGGTTGCCGCAGGTGTCGTTGAGCTGCGCGATGGTCGCGCCGGTCACCGCGGTCGGCGCCATGGCAAAGCTGCCGCCATTGGCCTTGATGCGCTCATGGTCTGCCTTGATATCGTCGGTGAACAGCATCAGCGCCGGCTGGCCCTGTTTGAAGATGGCCTGCTGATAGGTCTTTGCCGCCGGATTGTCGTTGAGGGCCAGCTGCAGTTCGGTGCCGTCTGGGTCTTCCGGCGAGACGACAGTTAGCCAGCGAAACGGTCCGTTGGTGAAGTCGGCCTTCTTGGTGAAGCCCAGCACGTCGGTATAGAAGCCGAGGGCCTTTTCCTGGTCGTCGACATAGATGCTGGTCAGCTTGATCTTCATTTTGGTGCCTCCATTGCTTACGCCTGCGGTTTGCCGCCCCGCCAGGGCCGTGTCTATCTTTTGAAGCTTCGGCGGAGGTCAATCGATCCGCGAAAGCAACTGCTCCAAGGCCGTGAAGTTGCGCTTCCAGCCCACCGTGGCGCCGCGGTAGTATGGCTCCTGATCGGTTCGGAAACCGACCTGCTCCATGCGCAGGCGCGTGCCCCTGCCCGTCGGGGTGAGCGTCCACGTGACCACGCTCTCGAGATCCTTGGTGTCCCAACTGTAGGACAGGGTCCTGTTGGGCTCGACCGTCCGCACCTGGCAGTCGACGCCTCCCCATTCCGCGCTCAGATTGAAGCGATGGTCCACGACCGGCTTGAAGCTGTTCTTCATCAGCCACTCCTCGATGAGATGCGGTTGGGTGAGCGCGCGCCAGATCTTTTCCGGCGGAAAAGGTATCTCGCGCTCGACGATGACGGAGCGCGTTGCGGCTTCGTTCATTGATCCATCCTTTTGAGCAGGTCTTCCAGATCGTCGAACCGGCTTTCCCAAAAACCCGCCATGTCGCGCGTCCAGTCCATCAATGGCGCAAGCGCCTTGAGCTGCGCGCTGTAATGGGTCTGGCGCCCTTCATGACGGTCACGCACCAGACCGGCTTCCTTGAGCACGCCCAGATGCTTCGACACCGCCGGCTGCGATACGCCCGCCTGTGCGGTGAGAGCTCCGACCGTCTGCTCGCCCTGGCGGCACAGACGTTCGAAGATGGCGCGCCGCGTCGGATCGGCAAGCGTCCTGAACAGCATGTCATGCGCGGTTGTCATTCAAATCGATAACCCATTGGCTATTGATTGACGTATAACCGCTGGGATATGTATGAGTCAAGCAGCGAATGACGGCCTGTCGAAACCGCTACGCCTAAGATGCGCCCGCCTCGGAACAATCGCGGGAGCGAACGCAACAGGGGCCGCTGACCAGGGATGGCTCTGGGGCCGTGGCGGCACGCCGCGACCCTTCCGAACGACACTGAACAGGGGATGGCTTATGCGGCCACCGGAACGGTCAAATCTCTCAGCAGCGTCGAAAGCTCCGGCTCGTCGATGAGCAATGCGGCGTCTGCCGCCGGCAGCCACGCGCGCTGCCGGTTCGCGGCTTCCTGCCAATCGGCAAGCTCCTCGGTGACCTCGAGCAGATAGACCACAACATCGACGGGAATGAAGCCGTTGGTCATGCGTTTCCAATAGGAATAGGTGCCGGCAGGCTGCTTCAGCGCCTTGCCCAGAACGCCGGCTTCTTCCTGGGCTTCGATCGTTGCCGCCTTGCGCCCGCTCTTGCCCTTCATCGGCCAACCCTTCGGCACGATGAAGCGCCGCGTGGTGCGTGAGGTGACCAGCAACACTTCGGGGCTGCCGTCCTCTCGCAACCGATACGGAATGGCCGCCACCTGGCGAATCCGTTGGCCTTTCCTGGCTTTGCGAACTGCTTTCTTCTTGGTTGTTGCCATCCCAAATTCCGGTGAGAGCAGCGTCTTGCAGCACGCTATCCGCGCGGCAAAAACCCTGTCCTCTGCAAACCCTAAAACCGCCGCCCTTGCAATCCGGCATTTTGCCGGCAAGTAAGTCGGCTAATAAACTGAAAAAAACAAAATGTCAGCGGCAAACCCTGGAAATCGTGTTGCCGACCGCTTCGATCCGGCACGTCTTGTCAAATACCGGCACATCGGGCTGACTTCTGGGCGGGGCAGGCCGGTCGAGCTCGCGATAGATTTGCTGCTGCTGCTGGTATTGCTGCCGCTGCAAGCGGTTCTGCAACTGCTGCAGCTCATTCTGCTGCATCAATGCGTTGCGGTTCGTGGGGATGACGATTTGCGCATAAGACGGCGCAATCAGAGAAACCGAGGCCGCCAGCATGGCGCCTGCCAGAACAGCCAGACGAAGCATCCGCAAGGCTCCCATACGAAAAACCATGCGTTTCATATAGTGCGGACGGCCAATAACGCTATGGGCAACTGCGAAACGTGATGCGGCTCACGCAAGCCGCGCGATCGACTATGCCGTGACGCGGCGCTGGAGGTCGCAGCCGACATCCCGCCGCCGCCGAGAATTTGCCCGGCAATCCGGCATTGCACTTGACGGAAGCCATCGATTCGCCGCTCTATCCGGTCGGCGCCGGGCTGGAGCTCAATGGCGTCAACGGCGTCCGGGTTGGCTGTCAGGTACAACGGCGCCTTCGGACAAACGGTCAAGCAGAACGCGGTCAGGGCGTCTCTGAAGGTCAGCTTCCAGCTGACGCGGGGGGCGACGGCCAAGAAGGGATCTCATGAGGACGAAGTACGCGTATCTCGCGGCGATGCTGGCGGCCGCCTGCATTGCCGGTGTGCCGGCGGCGGGACTTGCCGCGCAGAATAAGACCGACAAGGCGGCTCCAGCGGCCCAGCCCGCCGACGCGGCGGCCAAGCCGCAACTGCCGGGCGGCGCCTCGGCGCTGTCGGAAACGCATGGCGACTGGACGGTCAACTGTCAGGTCACCGGCACGAACAAGGTCTGCAGCCTGTCGCATCAGCAGTTCAACAAACAGAGCGGCCAGAGGCTGCTGGCGATCGAATTGACGACCAAGACCGGCCAGGACGCCGCCGGCACGCTGGCGCTGCCCTTCGGGCTTGCCCTGGCCAACGGCGTCTCGTTCGAAATCGACGACAAGAAGCTGGATGGCACGTTGCAGTTCAACACCTGCCAGGCGGTAGGTTGCCTGGTACCGGTGACGTTCGATGCCAATATCACGCCGTTGCTGCAGAATGGCACCACGCTGAAGGTCAACGCCACGGCGGCCGACACGACGCAGCCGATCTCCTTCACCATCTCGCTCAACGGCTTCGGCAGCGCGCTGGCGCGGACGGCGGACCTGTCGGCGGACTGACCGGCGAACAAGCGTATTCGTCTTAGAGCAGTTTCTACGCAATCCGGACGGAAAACCGCTACACACTTTTCCTGGAATTGCTCGGGCGACCGGCGGATGCCGGTCGCCCTCTTCGTTTCAATCGACCTCGCGCAACCGATAGCCGACGCCGGTCTCGGTGATGATGGGAGAACCTCGCCGCGCTTCACCAGGTCGGCCAGGCGTCGGAGTTGGTGTAGGTCTCGAGCAGGCTCTCCGAAATCGCGGCCATGTGTTCCTCCCGTTAGGTTCTTGTCGAAGGCTGAGAATGGCTCGGCGGCTCCCCCTCACCCAGCCTCCGCTTCGCTCGGCTCTCCTCCCCGGCGGGGAGAGGAGATCGTCAGCGTCGGCGCCAACCTCTTCTCCCCGTCGGGGAGAAGGTGGCCGCGAAGCGGCCGGATGAGAGGGCTGGCGCAGCGTCTTTTTTTGGCGGAAAACCGCTACGCACTTTTCTGGAGTTGCTCTAGACCAGCTCGACGGTCCGCTTCTCCGCGATGCTCTGCTCGGCCGCCAGCACGATGCGCAGGCTGTTGACCGCGGCGTCCATCTGCTCGCTGAGATCGAGGTCCTCGCGGATGGCGCGCAGGAAGAAGGCCTGCTCGCGATCGCAGAGCTCCTGGTGGCCAGGTTCGTCCTCCATGCTGACGATCTCGTCGGGCTTGGTAAAATTCTTGTCGCCGTCGACCTGCGCATAATGGATCTTCAACGCGTCGGTCTTGGTGTGGCGGTCGATGTCGGCGGAATCGGACACGTCCTCGGCGTCCTTGGCGCTGCCGGCCTGCTGCCCGGCGACGATCGAGACCGCGCCCTTCGGGCCGACCACGTCCTTCACGAAATAGGCGGTCTCGCTCATCATCGGACCCCAGCCCGCCTCGTACCAGCCGACCGAGCCGTCATCGAAGGTGACGTGCAAATGGCCGTAATTCTGCTTGTCGGCCTCGGCCCACAGCTTGGCGCCGATGCCGTGCACGCGCACCGGCTTGGCGCCGGTCAGCTGGCACATGACGTCGACATAGTGAACGCCGCAATCGACGAGCGGGATCAGCGAGTCGATCAGGTTCTTGTGCCAGTGCCAGGCGCTGCCGCTGCTCTGCTGGTTGAGGTTGAGGCGCATCACCAGCGGCTTGCCGAGCGTCTTGCCGACCTCGATCAATTTGATCCAGGACGGGTGCACCCGCAGGATGTAGCCCAGCACCAGCTTGCGGTTCTTCGCGCGCGCGGCGGCCACAACCTTCTCGGCGTCCGCGATGTTGGTGGCCAAGGGCTTTTCCATGAACACATGGCAATTGGCGGCGATCGCCTTCAGCGCATATTCCGCATGGGTATTCGGCCAGCTGTTGATGGAGACGGCGTCCGGCTTCGTCTCCTTCAACGCCAGGTCGAAATCCTCGAAGAGCGGATAGCCGGCGAGCTCCTTCGGGATCTTCTTGTTGCTCTTGATCGAGCGGCTCATAATGCCGACGATCTCGAAGCCGTCGGAGCGGTGATAGGCGCTGGCATGCGAGGCGCCCATATTGCCCAGACCAACCACCAGGATTCTTACTTTGCCGGCCATCGAAGCCTCCTCGATGCTTGAACGATAATTCGGGCGGCGCATCGCGCCGCCCGTTGGTCGGTCGATCTGCCCTATTTGACGGCGGAGTCGAACAGGTGCGCCTTGATCTTGTCGACATCGAGCGCGGCAAAGCCTTCCGACAGTTTCACGCCGTCGGCATCGGCCTTGACCTTGGCCTTGTCGAAGTCGTTGGCTGGCTTGATCAGGTCGTTGGTGCAGACGTCTTCCGCCTTCACCGGCGCGGTGATCTGGCCGATTTTCAGAATCTCGTCGAAGAAGCCCTGCCAGCTCGCCATGTCGTGCGAGCCCCAGCCGCCGCGCTTGTCCATGTCGCCGCGGAAGACGTTGATCTGCTGCAGGATCGAGGTGGTGCCGAGCTCCGGGCCGAGGTTCTTGGCCAAGGTCGGGAATTGCTCGAACACGGCTTCGACCGCGGCGCGCGGGTTCTGGTAGCCGAATTCGAGGCCCATCGCCCAGCCGCGCAGATATTTCTCCAGGAAGGCCTTCTTGTCGGCATCCTCGAGGTCGGCGGCGCGCACGACGAAGGTGTTGGCCGGCAGCTTCGAATTCTGCACGCCCAGCCAATATTCGAAGTCGAGCCCCTTGGCGATCCATTCGGCACGGAGCCCCTCCCAGGACAGCGCCGCGTCGCCCTGGCCGCCGGCAAGCGCGGTGCCCCAGGTCGGCCAGCCGGCCTCGACATATTTCACCTTCTTGATCTCGACGCCTTGAGCGGCAAGCAGCGGATCGACGATCGACTGCCAGGCGGCGGAGCCGAGCAGGATGGTCTTGCCTTCGAGGTCCTTGAGGTTCTTGGTGCCCTGGCCCTTGCGGAAGGCGATGCTGAAAGTATCGCGCGCGCCCATATGGAAGACGGACTTCAGCTTCATGCCGTTCTGGATGGCGAAGGAGAAGACGCCCGGCGAGGGAAAGCCCATGTCAGCCTGGCCGACATCGACGAATTTCACCGTCGCGGTGCCGTCTGACGGGCCCGGCTGCATGTCGGTGTTGAGGTCGCCGAAATAGCCCGCCTTCTTCGCCGACCAGTAGGGATAGTCGTCCAGCACTTCGAGCGTGCCGCGCGGCGAGATCCAGGTGAATTTCTCATAACCCGCCGCCCTCGCTTTCAGGCCGGACGCGCCGAGCGCGGTGGCGGTGACGACGCCGGCCGCCGTCACCTGCAGAAAATAGCGGCGGCTGATGCCCACCGGTGCACTGGAATGGATCGGATTGTCGTTGGTCATAGCACTCCCCTTTTTGTTGATTGCTTGCCTTCGCCCGCCTCCCGGGCGACCTCGTCCGTTCGCGCTTACGTCTCCCAGCTCGCCCATTTCTTGCCGATCAGGAAGAACAGCACGTAGATCAGGATGCCGAGTGTCGACAGGATCAGCACCACCGCGAAGAATTGCGGCATCTGGATCATCGACGAGTATGAAGTGAGCCGGTTGCCGAGGCCGAAGCCGCCGCCGACCATCTCGGCGCCGACGGCGGTGAGCAAGCCGAAGATCGCGCCGATCATCAAACCGACCAGGATCATCGGCAGCGCCATCGGCGCGCGGATTTTCCAGAAGATCTGCAAGGTGCTGGCGCCATAGGAGCGGGCTAAGGCGATCTTGGCGCTGTCGACGCGGCGGAAGCCGGTGGCGGCATTGATCATCACCATTGGGCCGGCAGCCAAAGCGACCGCAATGATGCGCGGCGTGTAGCCGAAGCCGAAGCGCAGGATGAGCAACGGCACCAGCGCCAGCATCGGCGTGGTGACGAGGATCAGGATGTAAGGCGCGACGATCTTCTCGGCGAAGGGAAACTGGGTGATCACCGCCGCCATCACCAGGCCGACAATGGCGCCGATGGCGAAGCCCGAGACAAGCTCGACCAGCGTGTAGCCGAGATGCGGCGCGATCAGCGGAAACTCGTCGAATAACGCGTAAACGATCGAGCTCGGCGGCGGCATGATGTATTGCGGCACATGGAAGATGCGCAGCGCCAGCTCGATGCCGCCGATGATCACCACCGCCACGGCAAGGATCGCCGCCACCTCGGCGCCGGATTTGATGCCGGGGCCGTTGGCGAAGGCGGAAAGGTTGGTCAGGCTGACGTCCTGCCCATCTCCCGATTTGGCCTTCGAGAATTCCGGAATGGCGTCGCCTCCGCTCACGGCCTGATCCTCACGATTTCAGCCGATGGTCGTTCCGGCGTCTTTGGCCGCACGCGCTCGCCGACGATATCCATCTTGATCTTGTTGGTGAGGTCAAAGACCTCTTTCGTCGCCATGATCTCCAGCGAACGCGGCCGCGGAAACGGCACGTCGTAGATCTTGGCGACGCGGCCGGGCCGTGTCGTCAACACCACCACACGGTCTGACAGGAAGATCGCTTCCTCGATGCTGTGGGTGATGAAGACGATGGTGGTCTTGGTATCGAGCCAGATCTCCTCGACGAGGCGGTTCATCTCTTCGCGAGTGAAGCTGTCGAGCGCGCCGAAGGGCTCGTCCATCAAAAGCACGGACGGCTTCAGCGCCAGCGCGCGCACGATCGCGGCGCGCTGCTGCATGCCGCCGGAAAGCTCGCGCGGGAACTTGCCGCCGAATCCGTCGAGCCCGACCCGGTTGAGTAGATGCGCGATCCAGGCGCGATCCGGCTTCTCGCCCTTGATCTCGAAAGGGAAGTTGATGTTCGCGTCGAGATTGCGCCAGGGCAAAAGGTTCGCTTCCTGAAAGACGATGCCTATCTCGGGGCGCGGTCCGGTGATCTCCTTGCCGTCGAGCAGGATCGCGCCCGCTGTCAGCCGATGCAGGCCCGACATCGACCACAACAGCGTGGTCTTGCCGCAGCCGGAGGGACCGACGATCGAAACGATCTCGTTGGGTTGCACATCCAGGCTGCAGCGATCCAGCGCCAGAAGATCGCCGGAGCCCGTCTGGTAGACCTTCGTCGCTGCCTGCACGCCGAGCTTCGGCGTTCTTGCGCTTGCCGTACTCATGCTCCCCCTCGGAGACTGCGCGATGCGTTGCCGGAGGCCCATCTGTCCGCGAAAATCAGTCTGTAACTATCCTACTTTACTGTCAAGCGGCGGCAGACTGCGGAAGCAATCAGGTTCAATCAGATTTCATATAAACGTTTGATTCTTAGCAGTTTTATGATCCCTTGCGGTGCGTGTTACTTTCCTACATACTCGTCTCGGTTGATTGCCTATGGTCAGCAGGCGGATAATCGCGAAGATGATAGGGCACGAAGCGGGCTGGGGAGGACTGGCCAATGACCGAAGCTGACAGCCAGGCGTTGCGAACGACGGACGAGGATGGCGACCGGCACGACCATGTCAGGCGCATTCCCGATATCATCTCGCAGGTGAAGGACAGCTATGCGGAGCTGCGGCCGGCCGAGCGCCGCGTCGCCGATGTCGTGCTCGACGACGTCAAATATGCGGTCGACGCTTCCAATGCCGCGCTTGCCCAGCGCGCCGGAGTCAGCGAGCCGACGGTCACCCGCTTCTGCCGCGCCATCGGCTGCGACGGCGTGCGCGATTTCAAGCTGAAGCTGGCGCAAAGCCTGGTTGTCGGCGCGCTCTATCTCGCCACTAAGCCGCAACCCGCGAACAGCGACAGCGGCATGCCGTTCTGGAACGCGGTGTTCGGCGAGGCACGGCGGGCGCTGCAGGAGGCGGAGCGGCAGATCGATCCGGGCCAGCTGCAGAAAGCGGCGGATCTGATCGCCAAGGCCCGGCAGGTGACGGTGTTCGGCCTCGGCGGCAGTTCGTCGGCGCTGGCGCAGGAAACGCAATACCGGCTGTTCCGCTATGGCATCACCATCAGCGCACAATGCGATCCCTATTTGATGCGCATGACCGCCTCGACGCTGAAGCCCGGCGATCTGGTCATCGCGATCTCGGCCACCGGCCGCACACGGGAAGTGATCGAAGCGGTGGAGCTTGCCAAGCATTACCGCGCCAACGCGATCTGCGTGACGGCGCCCGACACCGAGCTGACGCGGGTCTGCGACGTGCGGTTGACGATGGCGGTTCCCGAATATCCCGACACGCTGAAGCCGACAGCGTCGCGCTACGCTTTCCTCGCGGCCATCGACCTGCTGGCGGTAGCGACCGCCTACAGGATCGACGGCCCGGCGCGCGAGACGGTGCGCCGCATCAAGTACAACGCCCAGATCCATCGGACAGGCAAGGAGATGGAGCCGCTGGGGGATTAGCAGAGTCCCTTCTCCCCTTGTGGGAGAAGGTGGATCGGCGCGCAGCGCCGAGACGGATGAGGGGTGTTCCAGCGGAGTGAGACGCTGGCTTTCCCTGGAGCACCCCTCATCCGTCGCCTTCGGCGACACCTTCTCCCACAAGGGGAGAAGGGGGAGGCGCCGCCGCCAAGGAATTCGAACTGAAGAAGGGAACGAAGAAGAATGCTCGACATCGCACCATCGCAACAGGCGGCAACCTGGCTCGGCTCATTCGGCCGGGCGCTCGAGGCCGGCGATATCGAGGCGGCGACAAACCTTTTCGCGGAGGATTGCTACTGGCGCGATCTTTTGACCTTCACTTGGAACATCAAGACCATGGAGGGACAGGCGGCGATCCGCGACATGCTGAAGGCCACGCTGCCTTCGGCGCAGCCATCGCACTGGCGGATATCCGGGGAGCCCAGCGTCGACGATGGCACCGTCGAAGCCTGGTTCACATTCGAGACGGCGGTGGCGCGCGGCGAGGGGATCCTGCGGCTCAAGGACGGCCGCTGCCGCACGCTGTTGACCGCGATGAGCGCGCTCAAGGGGTTCGAGGAGCAGAAGGGCCCGGCGCGGCCGCTCGGCATCCGCCACAAGGCCGACCCGAAGCGCGAGACCTGGGCGGAAGCACGGGCGCGCGAGGCGCGCGATCTCGGCGTGCACGAGCAGCCCTATTGCCTGGTGATCGGCGGCGGTCAGGGTGGCATCATGCTAGGGGCCCGGCTGCGGCAGCTCGGCGTGCCGACGCTGATCATCGAGAAAAATGCGCGCGCCGGCGATTCCTGGCGCAACCGCTACCGCTCGCTCGTGCTACATGATCCCGTCTGGTACGATCATCTGCCCTACATTCCGTTCCCGGAAAACTGGCCGGTCTTCACGCCCAAGGACAAGATGGGCGACTGGCTGGAGATGTATACCCGCGTCATGGAGCTGAACTATTGGGTCGCCACAAAATGCGTCAGCGCCGTCTATGACGAGGCCGAAAAAATCTGGACCGTGGTGGTCGACCGCGTCGGCCAGCGCATCACGCTGAAGCCGAAGCACATCGTCTTCGCCACCGGCGCCTATGGGCCGCCGCGGCAGATCGAGCTGCCGGGCGCCGAAAGCTTCAAGGGCGAGCTTTTGCATTCCAGCCAATATTCCACCGGCGAGAAATTCCGCGGCAAGGGCGTCGCGGTGATCGGCGCTGCAAGCTCAGGCCACGATGTCAGCGTCGATCTGTGGGAAGCGGGCGCCAAGGTCACCATGGTCCAGCGCTCGCCGACGACGGTGGTGAAATCCGATACGCTGATGGATGTCGGCTTCGAGATATTCTCGGAGAAGGCGCTGGCGCGCGGCATCACCACCGACAAGGCCGACATGATCGTCGCCTCCACGCCTTTCGCGCTGGTTCCGAAGGGCCAGCGCGCGCTCTATGACGTGATCCGGGCGCGCGACGCGGATTTCTACCAGCGCCTCAGCGACAGCGGCTTCGCCATCGACTTCGGCGAGGACGAGACCGGGCTGTTGATGAAGGCCTATCGTACAGGCTCGGGCTATTACATCGATGTCGGCGCCTGCGAGCTGATCCTGAACGGCGAGATCAAAGTCAAAAGCGGCGCCGGCATCAAGTCGCTGACGCCGGACGGCATCCTGTTCGACGACGGCAGCGAACTCGCCGTCGACGCAATCGTCTGCTGCACCGGCTACCAGTCGATGAACGAGACAGTTGCGGGAATCGTCTCGCGCGAAGTCGCCGACAAGGTCGGCCCGTGCTGGGGCCTCGGCTCCGGCGTGAAGGGCGATCCCGGTCCCTGGCAGGGCGAATTGCGCAATATGTGGAAGCCGACGGCGCAGGAAGCACTATGGTTCCACGGCGGCAATCTGGCGCTGTCGAGGTTCTACTCGAAGTTCGTTGCGCTTCAGCTCAAGGCGCGCATGGAAGGGATTGCGACGCCGGTGTATGGGGAGCCGAGCAACGCTGGGTAAGATCGACCCCCACTCCGTCGAGCTTCGCTCGACACCTCTCCCCCGATCGACGGGGGAGAGGAAGGCGCGCGCTTATTCCAGCTGGCTCCCTTCCTCTCCCTCCGGAGGGGGGAGAGGTGGCGCTGCGAAGCAGCGACGGAGTGGGGGAAGCCATTCGTCAAACGCGCCGCCGCAGCAATCCTGCCGGCCATCTCCCCTCAAGGAGAGATCAGCTAATCATACCCCCGCCCAAAATGCCTCGCCGCCACATCAACATGCGTGTGATGCGAATGGGCCTCGAAGCGCTCCGTCTCGTTGTAATCCGTCGTTTCGTTCGGCCACCATTTGCCGCCGATGACGATACCGTTGGAGACCAGCCGCTGATCCGCGACCAATGACGCCCCGACGGCGTCGACGAAGGTGAAGCGGCCGGGTTGGAGCTTCAGCACGGCGACATCGCCGGTGCCGCCGACCTTCAGCGCGCCTAGTTCCGGTCTGGCGATCGCCTCCGCCGGCCGCTGCGTCGCCGCGCGCAGCACCTCGATCAGCGGCATGCCGAGCGCCATGAGCTTCGACATGCAGACCAGGATATCGAAGGCCGGGCCGTCGACGCAGTAGAGATGCACGTCGCTGGAAATAACGTCGGGCGCGAGACCTTCGGCGAGCATCGCCTTCGCCACCTCGAAGTCGAAGGAGCCCATGCCGTGGCCGATGTCGAAGATGACGCCGCGCTCGCGCGCCAGCCGCATATCCGGCCGCACCGCGCCGGAGGCGAAGACCGGCGCGTTGGGGAAAGGCCGGAAGCAATGGGTGAGGATGTCGCCGCGGCGCAGCCTGGGCAGCACCTCCGAGCGGCCTGGCGGCGGCTCGTCGATATGCGCCATCAGCGGCAGGCCAGCCTTGTCGGCGGCTTCAAGCGCGAGGTCGACCGGCGCGATACCGCTCGAGCCGCCGGCATGCTTGCCGGAGCGGACTTTCACGCCGACGACGACGTCGGCATGCTCGCGCACCGCCGCCACCGTTTCGCGCGGCTCGCAGAGCCTGAGATCGCCGCATTCGCCGACGGACACGGTGTTGGAAAAGCCGAAAATGCCGGCGAAGGAGATGTTGACGTAAGCCAGGATGCGGACCTTCGAACGCTCGATGACATGGCGGCGAAAGCCCAGGAAATTGCCGGCGCCGGCGCTGCCGGCGTCGATGAAGGTGGTGGTGCCGCTCTTGGCGGCGAGCCGGTCGGGGTCGACACCGAGCGAGGTGCCGCCCCAATAGACGTGGCTGTGCAGGTCGATGAGACCGGGCGTGACGATGCAGTCCCTGGCATCGACCGCTTGCGTGGCATGCTCGGCGTCGATCGCGGCGTCGATCGCGGCGATGCGTCCATCCGCAATGGCGACATCGCGTTGCGCGTCCAGCCCCGATGCGGGATCGATGACACGGCCGCCCTTGATCAGGAGATCGAACTGCATCGGTGCCCTCCCTTTGTTTCACGCAATTCCGGACGGAAAACTGCTAAACACTTTTCCTGGAATTGCTTCAAGCGATCCGACCGGGCGATCAGACCGGCCGGTAGGCGACGGCCTCGACCTCGATCTTGATGTCGATCATCAGACGTGACTCGACCGTCGTGCGCGCCGGCGGATCCTTGGAGAAATGCTTTGCGTAGACGGTGTTGAAGGTGCCGAAATCGCGCGCGTCCTCCAGCCACACCGTGGTCTTCACCACATCGTCCATGGTGCAGCCGGCGAGCGCCAGCGCCGCCTTGACGTTCTGCACCACCTGCTCGGTCTGCTCGGCGATGCCGCCCTTCACCACCAGCCCGTCGCTGCCCACCGGCACCTGGCCGGAGACATAGACAAAATCGCCGGCTCGCACGGCGGGCGAGAGCGGGACATGCGATTTTCCAAAGCACTGCTTGGGCAAATGAGCCTCCTTTGTCGATTGAGCGGGACTGTTTATAGAGCCGTCTATGCTTGTCGGCATGATCCTCATAGAGCCGATGTCGGAAAGCAACATTTTTTCGAAATTGATGTTGCTTTATTACACAAGCCTGAGCATGTTGCGCTCGACGCCGCTTCCGGCCGGTTGCGGCATTGTGAGGGGAGATCCAGCATGACCTTCGACAAGAATCCGTTTCCTGAGGGCGATGCCGACCGCCACGCGCTTTGGGAAATGTTGGTGCGGCGCGACATCGATGCCTTCCTCGGGCAGGACTGGTCGATGGTCGAGGACGATTTCATCGCCGAAAGTTTCTTCGGCATGCATGCGCATTTCCTCAGCAACGCCGACGCCTGGCGATTGCAGTTCCCAAGGCTCGAAATCTATCGCGACGAATGGCTGCGGCAGGCCAAGGAAACCGCGGCGACGAAATTCGCCGAGCCGCTGCGCGAAGCGCTGTTTCGCGTCACCAACATGCGCGACATCGACATCGACGGCGACCGCGCGGTGCTGCACAAGAAATTCGACGGCTCGGTCGCCAAAGCGGATGGCGGCGTCGATCGGCTGAAGTGGCAGACGCTCTACTTCTGCCGCAAGGTCGGCGGACGCTGGAAGATCGCGGGCTTTGTCGGCTACATGCCGCATCCGCTGGGAAGCTAAAAGGGGCTATCGGACGCCGCCTGCGTTGGCAAAATCGACCATTATGGAGCTTAGCCGAAGCGCCTGTTAGTTCGTCATTGACGACGTTAGCGAAGGTTCAGCCGACGGGCTCGCTAGGAAAGCCGTGGCAACCGCTCATCGGGCGAGCGGTGGTCGAAGACGACGCCCATGGTCTTACCAACGGCGGTCATCACGATCAGCTCGACCAGATGGTCATCGCTGTCCACACAGGATGGGTCGGCGTGGCGTATGGCATCGAGCATGGCGCGTGTGGACACGGTGTCGCCAGCGCGAAAGTTCGAAAGAGCAGACGAAACAAGGTCTTGCACCGTGAGGTCCGGGACCGGCACTTCCGCAGCGATGTTCATTGGCCTCCTCCTGCCATGAACCTTCTCTGAAAGAATGATACGCCAATAGTTGGATTGCGCCAGCGAAATGGTGGTCCGACCAGTGCGATTGCCGACAGCCTGCCGCCAGTTCGGACCATAGCGACGGGGGCTGACGCCCGCCCTTAGATGTGGACATCGGTTGGCCGATGGCCGGCAAGCTCGACGCACCGCGCTCAGGTTGATAAGCCCGTCGCGCGCAGGGAGACGATCCGAGTCGAAATATGACCGTTGCAATCGAGATGGGGCAGACGACGGCAGGCGCGCCGGCGGCCCTCGACCTTGAGGAATTGCTGGCGACCCGCCTGCTGGTGCAGGGCAATTCGGGCTCCGGCAAGTCGCATCTGCTGCGCAGGCTGCTCGAACAGAGCGCGCCTTGGGTGCAGCAGACCATCATCGACCCCGAAGGCGACTTCGTGTCGCTTGGCGAACGGTTTGGACATCTGGTGATCGACGCCGAGGAGCATACCGAGCGCGGCCTGCAGGCGGCTGGCGAGCGGGCGCGCATCCATCGCGTCTCGACAGTCCTCAACCTCGAAGGGCTCGATGCCGAAAACCAGATGCGGCGCGCCGCGGCCTTCCTCGGCGGGCTGTTCGAGGTCGCTCGCGACCATTGGTACCCGATGCTGGTGGTGGTTGACGAGGCGCAGCTCTTCGCGCCCGCAGCCGCCGGCGAGGTTTCGGACGAGGCGCGCAAGCTTTCGCTGGGGGCTATGACCAATTTGATGTGCCGCGGCCGCAAGCGCGGGCTTGCCGGCATCATCGCCACGCAGCGGCTGGCGAAGCTTGCCAAGAACGTCGCGGCGGAAGCGTCCAACTTCCTGATAGGCCGCACCTTCCTCGACATCGACATGGCGCGCGCGGCCGACCTGCTCGGCATGGAGCGGCGCCAGGCCGAAGCTTTTCGCGACCTGGAGCGCGGGCATTTCATGGCGCTCGGCCCGGCGCTGTCGCGCCGTCCGCTCGGCCTGCGCATCGGCCAGACCGAAACCAGCCCGCGCAACGGCACGCCGCGGCTGATGCCGATGCCGGGAACCGCGCTCGAAGATGCGCGCTCGATCATTCTTGCCGCGCCGCCGCCGGAGACGGTCAGGCCGCAACGCCGGCCTTCGCCCGACCTGCTCGACCAGCTGATGGCCGCCAAGGCCGCGCCGCTGGACATCCGCCCCGAGCCGATGGAGCCGCGGCCAAGCGCCGAGGACCTGGCAGAGCGGCGCGAACGGATGGACCGCATTCTGCGCGCCATCCTGGCCGAGCCGGATGCCGGATTCCGCGTCATCGGCGTGCTTTACCAGGAGTTCGTGGTCCGCTGCCGCATCGAGGGCCTCGCTTCGGTCGTGCCCGACCTTTCGGAATTCCGCCGCATGCTGACGCGCGCCCGCGCGGGCGTCGGCTCCGACATGGCCGAGGACGATGCGTGGCGGGACGTGTCGGTGCGCGCATCGCTGTTGCCCGAGGACATGCAAGGCGTGTTCATGATGATCGCCCGCGCCGCCAAGGAGGGCTGGCCTTGCCCCAGCGACGCGGCGATTGCCCGCGCCTATGGCTCGCATTCTCTGCGCCGCGCGCGCCGGCTGCTCGACTATATCGAGGAGCAGGGGCTCGTCGTCTGCCAGGTCGACGGCGTCGGCCGGCGAACGGTGACGCTGGTCGAGCTCGCCTGGGCGACGGCGCCGGGCGATCCGAATGCCGCGGAGCAGGACAGCTTCCCGGTGTGAGGTTGCATGAAAAGGCGCCGCCGACCAAGTGCCTATCATTCGCTTAAGTCGCAGCCACGTTGAGGGCCACAGGCATCAATCGACACGATGGCAGATTTGTTAAATGTTTAATGAATCGTTAATATTACGCGAAAATATATATGCCGTTATGGTTTCCAAATCATAAAAAGCTAATATACCTGACTATAGGTGTGTCTGTCCCGCGATTGTGGCGACCGAGGAGGGCACGCTAGGAATGTTGGGGTGCGAGCGTGCAAGCGCTCTGGGGTGGGGTTTTGTCTCTCAGCGAGAGAAGTCTTTACGTTCAAACAGAGTGGCTTGGTCCTGACCAACCGCCGCAGGCGGAAGCATCCGCTTGCGCCGCCCGCACCAGGATCAGCAGCAACCGTTGGGGCGAACACTTTCGTCGTTCGCAGAGGGATCACAGGGGGTAATCGGCAATGGCGACCACAACAGTTTCAGGCTCGACCGTCACGTTTTCGAATTCGGGCGCGGCAGCCAATCTGACATCAACCGGCAGCGAGGACGGCAGCCTCCTGTTCACATTCGACGTCCTTGCAGCAAGCGGTGGCGGCACCAAGACGACGATCTATTCGGTGGATGACGGCGTCAAGAACGACGACGGAGGGGCTGCGATCGTCGTCACCAACAAGGCGTTCGCCGACTATAACAAGGACCTGCTGATCCAGGACGGTGCGAACGTCATCGAAACCAGCAGCACGAGCGGGGCGAAATTCTGGATCGGCACCGACAACAAGATTCATTATGACGCAACCACCCTAGCCCCCCTGATCAACGCGCTCGGCGCTGGCGAGCAGTTCACGGACACGATCCAATACACGATCAAGATGTCGAACGGCACGCTCAGCGTTGGCACGCTGACGGTTGTGATCACAGGTACCAACGATGCCCCGGTGATCACCGTCACCGCCGGCGATCACGATGCTGTCACGCTTAACGAAACAAACTCCCCTTTGTCGACAAACGGTACGCTGACCGTCAGCGATGTCGATATCCATGATACGGTCAATGCCTCGGTGACGGGAGTGACCTTGGGCGGAGCTACCGGCTCCCTTCACGCTGCCGATGTCGTGAACATGTTGTCGCTGGGCGGCAATCCCGTCATCGACAACAGCCACACATCGGGCGCGATCAACTGGTCGTTCAACTCCACGCCGCAAGCTTTCGACTATCTCGCGGCGGGCGAGCACCTTACGCTCAAATACACGGTCAAAGCGGATGACGGTCACGGCGGCACGACGACGCACGACGTGACGATTACGATCGACGGCACCAACGATGCGCCGACGGTGTCGGCGGCGGTCACCTCGACGGCCTCGGAGGACGCCGCCGCCTACACGATCGACCTGCTCACCAACGCCGCCGATGTCGACCACGACGCGGTGCTGCACATCGCCAATCTGACCG
>NZ_JAPYKO010000015.1:0-168595 GCF_037179585.1 Mesorhizobium argentiipisi (SeqCode) | reverse complement strand
CCATTCGAACCTGTGAGCGCTTCAAGACCTTCTACACCGCACTTGCTGCCCGGTCGGGCTCCAAGAAGCTCGCTATCATCGCCGTCGCAAGGAAGCTCCTGGTCGTCCTCAACGCCATCATTCGCGATAAAACCGCATTCGTGTGAACACAGTTGCCATGCCGTAACTTGGCGCGACGGATAAAGGCGGCGCAGAACAGAGGCTTTTCTGCACCGTGGCAACGCCTCGAAGTCACGGAATGGCAACTGTGTTCATGCGAATGCGGTTTTGTCGCGCATGATGGCGTTGAGGACGACGAGGAGCTTCCTTGCGACGGCGATGATAGCCAGTTTCTTGGAGCCTGAGCGGGCTGCAAGTGCGGTGTAGAAAGCTTTGAAGCGTTCACAGGTTCGAATGGCCGTGAGGGCTGCCATATAGAGGGCGCGGCGCACGCGCGATCGCCCGCCCTGGATCTGGCTCCTGCGGTTGAGCTTGCCGCTCTTGTTGTCGAACGGGGCAAGGCCGACGAGCGCCGCGATCGCCTTGGGTGAGCGCTGGCCGAGCTCGGGCAAGAGCGCCAGCAGGGAGAATGCGCCAACCTTGGAGACGCCGGGCACGGAGACCATCAGCGTGTAATCGCGGGCGGTGTCCTCGGCTTGACGAATGACTTCGGCAATCTGGCCCTCGAGCGCCTTGATGCGAGCATCGAGGCCGGCGATCAGGTCTTTGAGGCTGGTGATGACGATCGCCTCGAAAGCCTCGCCGAGTTGCTTCTTCAGCGTTGCCCGCATCGCGACCAGTTGATCGCGGTGGCCGGCAAGCGACTGAAGCCGCTCACCTTCTTCGCGTGGCGCCGGCTCGGCCTCAGGCTGGTAGCGACGGCCATAGTCGCTCAGCATCCTGGCGTCGAGAGGATCGGTCTTGGCGCGCCGTCTGGTCGACTTGGCATAGTGGTGGGTGTGCGCCGGGTTGTGCCGCGAGAACGGCACGCCGGCCTTGGCCAGCGCATGGCGCAGCAGCCGGTCATGGACGCCCGTCGCCTCCATGACGACGAAGTCCCGGCTGGGATCAAGGCCCGCCACATAGGCCGCGATCGCATCGGCCTGGTTGTCGACGCGCCGAAGACGGCCGCTTGTCTCATCAAAAAAGTCCAGCCACTGCTTGGAGATGTCGCAGCCAACATAGTTCTGGGCTATCATGTCCACGCCTCTTCCTGTGGTGCGGGGTCTGCTTGGAACAGCCCCGTGCAACTGTTCAGGTTGATGGTTCACCGGTGGGAAGGGACCGGGCCATGCCACGGCCTGTCCGAAAGGACGACCAGGATCCACTCGGTCTCCTTCCCACTTCAACCATACACCAGAACCAACACACAGGATTCTATGGTCTGCGCCGCGTCGCTTCGCGGCTGCTCCACCCTAGGATGACGAAGTTCGGAAGGCTTCAGCCAATCTCCGGCGATGAACTAGGCCTTTTTGCCGTGCCTGGCCAAATCCTGGGCGATGGAAAGCCGCAGCAGGTCGGCCAACTCGCGCGCAGCGCGGTTCTCGGCGTCGATCTGCGCCCGGTAGGCCGCGAACTCCTGGCGCGGCCGGTCGAAGGACGAGGGGATCGAGCGTTTGCCGACGGCAATCACCGTGTTGGTCGCGGTATCCCTGAGCACGTAGTTGGCGGTCAGCGTGACCGTGCCCGCCGTCGGCTCGTCTTCCTGGGTCTGCACCTGCACGATGGCTGCCGATTCGACGAGCTCGGTGACGCCGAGATCGAGCGTGTAAGCCGGCGAGGCTGGCTCGCCCGAGCCCTGCCCGAAAGCGAAGATCAGATTGTTGCGCACCTGCTGCGCGTAACGCGTGTTGACCGGCTTGATCGAGATGGAGGCAAGCTCGGCGGATGCGCTGAGCTGCGATCCAGGCGACAGCGGCTGGCTGGAATAGAGCGGCCGCACGGTGCAGGCCGAAACCAGCGCAAGCGCGGCGGCCATGCCGCAGACCGCCAGGCGGCCGCGCAGGCGGACCGGTTGTGACTTCACCGGATCAGGCAACGACATTGACGATCCTCTGCGGGACGATGATCACCTTGCGCGGAGCCTTACCTTCCAGTGCTTTTTGCACGAAGTCGAGAGCCAGCACCGCTTTTTCGACGGCACCTTGATCCGCGTCGCGCGCAATTGTCAAATCCCCGCGCTTCTTGCCGTTGACCTGCACCGGCAGCACGATCTCGTTGTCGACGACCAGTGCCGGATCGTAGACCGGCCACGGCCGCTCGGCGACCGTCACGGTGCCGCCCAGCGCCTGCCAGCACTCTTCCGCCAGATGCGGCATCATCGGCGCGATCACATGCACCAGGATTTCCACCGCCTCACGGCAGGCGCCCTTTAGCTCCGCATCGGCCTTGCCCTCGGCGACGTCATTGAGCGGCGTGGCCAAGGCATTGGCCAGTTCGTAGATGCGAGCAATGGCGCGGTTGAAGCCGAGCCGTTCAATGTCTTCGCCGATCGCCTTCAGGATCTTGTGCGCAGCCTTGGAAACAGCGCCCGCTTCGCCGTCCTTCGCCGCTTGCGGCTTGATGCCGCCCAGCGTCTCGGCCGCGATCGACACCAGCCGCCAGATGCGCTGAATGAAGCGATGCGCACCGGCGGCGCCATCGTCGGTCCATTCGACGTCGCCCTCGGGCGGCGAATCTGACAGCATGCACCAGCGCGCCGTGTCGGCGCCGTAGCCGTCGGTGATCTCTTCCGGGCTCACCGTGTTCTTCTTCGACTTCGACATCTTCTCCAGCGCGCCGATCGTCGCCTCCTCGCCGGTGGCGATCTCGACGGCACGGCGCTTGCCGCCCACGTCCTCGATCCTGACCTCGCTCGGCGACAACCAGCGTCCGTTGTTGGACGGGCCGCCGGCGCGGTAGGTCTCGTGCACCACCATGCCTTGCGTGAACAGCCCCTTGAACGGCTCGGCCAGATTGAGGTGACCGGTCTCGCGCATGGCGCGGGTGAAGAAGCGCGAATAGAGCAGGTGCAGGATCGCGTGCTCGATGCCGCCGATATACTGGTCGACCGCCAGCCATTCGTCGGCCGCCTTCGGCTCGGTCGGCTCGTTCGCCCATGGCGCGGTAAAGCGCGCGAAATACCAGGACGAATCGACAAAAGTGTCCATCGTGTCGGTCTCGCGCCGCGCATCGCGGCCGCATTGCGGGCATTTTACATGGCGCCAGGTCGGATGACGATCGAGCGGGTTTCCCGGGCGGTCGAACTCGATGTCGTCGGGCAGCTTCACCGGCAGGTCGGCCTTCGGCACCGGCACGACGCCGCAGGCCTCGCAATGGATCATCGGGATCGGGCAGCCCCAGTAGCGCTGGCGCGAAATGCCCCAGTCGCGCAGGCGGAAATTCACCTTGCGCTCCGCCATCGGCCGGCCGCCGATGCTTTTCTGCTCCAGGAGCTTTGCCACTTCATCGAACGCCCTCTCGGGCTTCATGCCGTCGAGGAAGCGCGAATTGATCATCACGCCGTCGCCGTCATAGGCCTCCTCGATGATCTGGAAGCTCCCCTGATTTTCGCCTTCCGGCATCACCACCGGGATCACCGGCAGGCCGTATTTGTTGGCGAAGTCGAGGTCGCGCTGGTCGCCCGACGGGCAGCCGAAAATGGCGCCGGTGCCGTATTCCATCAGCACGAAATTGGCGACATAGACCGGCAGCGTCCAATTCTCGTCGAACGGATGGACGACGCGGATGCCGGTGTCGAAACCCTTCTTCTCGGCCGTCTCGAGCGCCGCCACCGACGTGCCCATGTGACGGACTTCGTCGATGAACTTCGTCAGCTCGACATTGGTCTCGGCCGCCTTTCTCGCCAGCGGATGGTCGGCGGCGACCGCCATGAAGGAGGCGCCGAAGATGGTATCGGGCCTTGTCGTATAGACTTCCAGCTCATGCGCATCGCCGACCGGCTTTTCCAGCGGCCAGCGGATCAGCAGCCCTTCCGACCGGCCGATCCAGTTGTGTTGCATCAGCTTGACCTTTTCCGGCCACTCTTCGAGTCCGTTGAGCGAGTCCAGCAGGTCCTGCGCGAAGTCGGTGATCTTGAAGAACCACTGTGTCAGCTCGCGCTGCTCGACCAGCGCGCCCGAGCGCCAGCCACGGCCGTCGATGACCTGCTCGTTGGCGAGCACCGTCATGTCCTCCGGGTCCCAGTTGACCTTGGAGGATTTGCGCGTCACCAGCCCCTTCTCGACGAAGTCGAGGAACAGCATCTGCTGGCGGTGGTAATAGTCGACATCGCAGGTCGCGAACTCGCGCGCCCAGTCGAGCGACAGGCCCATCATCTTGAGCTGCTCGCGCATGACCGCGATGTTTTCGTAGGTCCAGTCCTTGGGATGGACCTTGTTTTGCATGGCGGCGTTTTCGGCCGGCATGCCAAACGCGTCCCAGCCCATCGGATGCAGCACGTTGAAGCCCTTGGCGCGCTTGTAGCGCGCCACCACGTCGCCCATCGTGTAGTTGCGGGTGTGGCCGATATGGATCTTGCCCGACGGATAGGGGAACATCTCGAGCACGTAATATTTCGGCTTCGGATCGTCGTTCCTAGCCTCGAACAGCTTCTTTTCGGCCCAGGCCTTCTGCCATTTGGGCTCTGAGGTGCGCGGATTGTAACGTTCGGTTGCCATCGGATGTTTTTCACTTAAAAGCAGGTGCGCGGTGCTGGATTAAGGCGTGTTGATATTCAGGTCAGGCCGAGCCGAAAATGGCGGGTTCCGAGAACCGGAGCGGAGCGTACTTAAAGTACGTGAGCACCGGAAGCGCAGGAAACCGGCATTTGCAGGCCGGCATCACCTGAATATCGACACGCCTAGGCCGGCAGCCGAGACAATGTCGTCGCGGTGTTCACCATGGATTGCCGGACCCGTCAACTGCGGCGAGCCGGCCGGCCATGAAAACTATAGGCAGGATAGTGGCATGACGAACGCCGTAGAGCAGCTTCACGCGGTCAAGGCGAGGATCGCAAGCGCCGAACGCGAGGCAAGGCGCGAGCCCGGCGCCGTCACGCTTGTGGCGGTGTCGAAGACCTTCGCGGCCGAGGACATACGCCCCGTCATCGAGGCGGGCCAGCGCGTCTTCGGCGAGAACCGCGTGCAGGAAGCGCAAGGCAAATGGCCGGCGCTGAAAGCGGCGTTCGCCGATGTCGAGCTGCATCTGATTGGACCGCTGCAGTCCAACAAGGCCAAGGAAGCCGTCGCGCTTTTCGATGTCATCGAGACCGTCGACCGCGAGAAGATCGCCGCCGAGCTTTCAAAAGAAATGGCCCGGCAGGGCCGGGCGCCGAAACTCTATGTCCAGGTCAACACCGGCTCCGAGCCGCAAAAGGCCGGCATCGAGCCGCGTGAGGCGGTCGCCTTCGTCAAACGCTGTCGCGACGTGCATGGTCTCGCCATCGAAGGCCTGATGTGCATCCCGCCGGCCGATGAGAACCCCGGCCCGAATTTCGCGCTTCTGGACAAGCTCGCCCGCGAGGCGGGCGTCGCGAAACTTTCGATGGGCATGTCCGGCGACTACGAAATCGCAATTGCCTTCGGCGCGACCAGTGTCCGGGTGGGCTCGGCGATCTTCGGAAGTCGCTGAGCGCCCGGATCACGCTCGTAACGATCTCGTTACCGGCCAGCCAATCGGACGATAACGCTGGCACGGGCGCTTGAAACGAAACGGGCCGTTCTTATTTACCCGGTGCACATTCACTCCTTTCTCGGGGAATCTCACCATGCGTTATAATCAACTCGGCAACACCGGCCTGTTCGTTTCCGAACTCTGTCTCGGCACGATGACCTTCGGCGCCGCCGGCGAGAATGCCCAATGGGGCCTGATCGCCAGCCTCGACCAGAAGGGCGTCAACGAGATCGTCGCCCGCTCGATTGCCGCCGGCGTCAATTTCTTCGATACGGCGGACGTCTATTCCTTCGGCCAGTCCGAGCAGCTGCTGGGACAGTCGCTCAAGGATCTCGGCGTGAAACGTTCGGATGTTATCATCGCCACCAAGGTGCATGGCGCCATGGGCAACGGGCCGAACGAGCGCGGCTCCTCGCGCGGTCACATCATGGATTCGGTCGACGGCAGCCTTAAGCGACTGCAGCTCGATCATATCGACCTCTACCAACTGCATGGCACCGACACGGTGACGCCTATCGACGAGACGCTACGCGCGCTCGACGATCTCGTCGCCAGCGGCAAGGTGCGCTATGTCGGCGTCTCCAACTGGCAGGCCTGGCGCATCGCCAAGGCGCTGGGCATCGCGGAGCGCAAGGGCTTTGCCCGCTTCGAGACCATCCAATCCTACTACTCGATCGCCGGCCGCGATCTCGAGCGCGAGATCGTGCCGCTGATCAACGAGGAAAAGCTTGGCCTGATGGTCTGGTCGCCGATGGCCGGCGGCCTGCTTTCCGGCAAATACGGCCCCGGCGCGCCCGGCAATGGCGAGGGCCGCCGCGCCTCCTTCAATTTCCCGCCGGTCAATGAGGACCGCGCCTGGGCGGCGGTTGCCGCCATGCGCGAGGTCGCCAGCAAGCACGATGTCAGCGTCGCCACGGTGGCGTTGGGTTATGTGCTGGCAAAACCTTTTGTCATGAGCGTCCTCATCGGCGCCAGTCGCATGGACCAGCTCGAGCAGAACCTCGCCGCGACCGGCTTGAAGCTCGACGCCGACGACCTCGCCAGGCTCGACGAGGTGAGCGCGCTGCCTGCCGAGTATCCCGGCTGGATGCTGGAGCGGCAAGGCGCCGGCCGGCGCCCCGCGCCGTTCGTGCCGAAGGCGTAATTCCGTTCGAGCAGACAGGTCAGAGCCGCGTGCCATTGGCGCGCGGCTCTTTCTTCATTCAGAGACGAACGGTCTCCGCGAGAAAGTCGAGGAAGGCGCGCACCCGGGAAGGCAGATGCTTGCCATGACCGACATAGACGGCATGCGTCGGCTCCTCGTCGCCGGGATTGAACTCTTCCAGCAACGGCACGAGCAGCCCGGCGGCAATGTCGGGCTCGACATGCCAGCGCGCCAGCCGCGCTATGCCGGCTCCTGCCAGCGTCGTTCGCCGCATCGCTTCGCCGTCGGTCAGCGACATGTTTCCGACAATCGGCATGATGATCGATTTGCCTGTCGCATCGACAAAGGGCCAGCCCTCGATATGCCTGGCGAAGCCGAAGGCCAGCATGTTGTGCCGGGCAAGGTCGGACAAAGCGCGTGGCGTGCCGCGCGCTGCAAGATACTCAGGCGACGCGACCAGGACCATCCGGCTCTGGCCGAGCTTGCGCGCAACCAGGCGTGACTCGCGCAGCGGCCCGGCGCGGATGGCGACATCGGCGCGCTCCTCCAGAAGGTCGATGACACTGTCGGTCAGCACGGCTTCGACGAAAATCTCGGGATAGCGCTCCAGGAAACGCGGCAGCAATTCCATCAAGCGGTGCTGGCCGAACGGCACATAGGAATTGACCTTCAGCCTGCCGCGCGGCGCCGCGCCCGCCGCGGCTTCCCGTTCGGCGGCATCGAGATCGGCGAGGATGCGCAGGCCGCTGTCATGGAAGGCAGCCCCTTCCGGCGTCAACTGCAGCTTGCGCGTCGAACGGCTGATGAGGCGCGCGCCAAGCCGCGCCTCCAGCCGCGCGATCAGCTTGCTCACCGCCGACGGTGTCATGCGCAACGCCCGCGCCGCGGCGGAGAAGCTGCCCGCCTCGACCACGCGAACGAATACTTCGATCTCGCCGGAGCGGTTGATGTCGGGTCTGGCCATTCATGAATCTATTTCACAGAAAATATGCCGGCCGCAAGGCTGGTTCACAGCTTGGCGGATCACGATCTTGCGTGTTGGGGCGCGGGACTGAGCGTCCCTTTCCTGATCAACCGGACCGCAGCCATGCCCCTTGCTCTTTATGCCCTCACCGCCGGCGCCTTCGGCATCGGCGTCACCGAATTCGTCATCATGGGCCTGCTGCTCGATGTCAGCGCCGATCTCGGCGTCTCGATCTCGGCCGCGGGCCTGCTCATCTCCGGCTATGCGCTGGGCGTCGTCGTCGGCGCGCCGCTGCTCGGCGCCTTGACCGGACGCCTGCCGCGCAAGACCCTGCTGCTTGCCCTCATGGTAGTCTTCACCGTCGGCAACCTCGCCTGTGCGCTGGCGCCCGACTACTGGACGCTGATGGCGGCGCGTGTGCTCACCGCCTTCGCCCATGCCTCCTTCTTCGGTGTCGGCTCCGTTGTCGCGACCGGCCTTGTCGCGCCCAACCGGAAGGCCTCGGCCATCGCGCTGATGTTCACCGGTCTCACCGTCGCCAACATCCTCGGCGTGCCCTTCGGCACCTGGCTCGGCCAGGCCTATGGCTGGCGTTCGAGCTTCCTGGCCGTCACGCTGGTCGGCGTCATCGCCTTTGCCGTGATTGCGCTGCTGGTGCCGCGCGACCAGCCCGCCGCCACGGACGAGGAGGAAAGCCCCGAAGGCACGCTCGCCGTGCTCGGCCGCCGGCCGGTGCTGCTCGGCCTATTGACCACGGTGCTCAGCTGGGTCGGTGTCTTTGCCGCCTTCACCTATCTGGCGCCCATCCTCACCCGCGTCACCGGCTTTTCCGAGGGAGCCGTGTCGCCGATCCTTCTGGTCTTCGGCGGCGGCCTGGTGGCGGGTAATTTGCTTGGCGGGCGCCTTGCCGACCGCCATCTGGTGCCGACGGTCGTCGGCACGCTGGTCGCGCTGTCGGCGGTGCTGTTCGTCATGACCGCGGCGATCCATCAGCCGATCACCGCGATCATCGCCGTCGGCTTGCTGGGTGCCGCCGCCTTTGCCACCGTCGCCCCGCTGCAGATGTGGGTCCTGGAGAAGGCCGAGGGCGCCGGCCAGGGCCTGGCCTCCTCCTTCAACATCGCCGCCTTCAATCTCGGCAACGCCATCGGCGCCTGGCTCGGCGGCTTCGTCATCGACCATGGCCCCGGCCTCGGCGCCGTCCCTCTGGTTGCCGGCCTGGTGCCGCTCGCCGCGCTCGGTGTCGTGCTCATGGCGCTGCGCCTCGAACGCGGCCGGGCGATCGGCAACCCGGTCACCGCGCAGTGCTGAGCGCTGATCCCTTCGACATCCAATCAGGAGAAAAAAGATGGACTATCGACCTCTCGGCGCCTCCGGCCTGAAAGTGCCCGCCCTTTCCTTCGGCGCCGGGACTTTTGGAGGCTCCGGCCCGCTGTTCGGCCATTGGGGCAACAGTGACGCGAAGGAAGCGCGCCGCCTGGTCGACATCTGCTTGGAGGCGGGCGTCAATCTCTTCGACACCGCCGATGTCTATTCGAATGGCGCTTCGGAGGAGGTGCTGGGCAAGGCCATTAAGGGTCGCCGCGACGCGGTGCTGATCTCGACCAAGACGTCCCTACCGATGGGCGACGGCCCGGCCGACTGGGGCTCGTCGCGCTCGCGCCTGATCCGCTCCGTCGACGCGGCGCTGAAGCGCCTCGGCACCGATTATATCGACTTGCTGCAGCTCCACGCCTTCGACGCTTCGACGCCGGTCGAGGAGGTCCTGTCGACGCTGGACGATCTCGTGCGCTTCGGCAAGCTGCGCTATGTCGGCGTCTCCAATTTCTCCGGCTGGCAGGTGATGAAATCGCTCGGCCTGGCGGAAAAGCACGGCTACGCGCGCTATGTCGCGCATCAGGTCTATTATTCGCTGGTCGGGCGCGACTATGAATGGGAGCTGATGCCGCTCGGCCTCGACCAGGGCGTCGGCGCGCTGGTGTGGAGCCCGCTCGGCTGGGGCCGGCTCACCGGCAAGATCCGCCGCGGCCAGCCCTTGCCCGAAAAGAGCCGGCTGCACGGCACCGCCGATTTCGGCCCGCCGGTCGAGAACGAGCATCTCTTCAAGGTGGTCGACGCGCTGGAGGCGGTCGCCGCCGAGACCGGCAAGACCGTGCCGCAAATCGCCATAAACTGGCTCCTGCAGCGGCCGACCGTGGCGTCGGTGATCATCGGCGCGCGCAACGAGGAGCAGCTCCGCCAGAATCTCGGCGCCGCCGGCTGGGCGCTGACGCCGGAGCAGATCAGGGCGCTCGATGAAGCCAGCGCGGTGACGGCGCCTTATCCGTACTTCCCCTATCGCCGCCAGGAAGGTTTCGCCCGGCTGAACCCGCCGGCGGTGTAAGCGCCCGCGCTGAAACTGCCAATCTCCCCCTTGCGGGGGAGATCAGCTCTGCCGCCGCTCAATGCACCCGAAACTCCCCATCCACCTTCCGCCACTCGTTCGGCGCGATCAGCTTCTGGTGCGTGTAGGTCACCGAATGCAGCGGGCCGTCGAGCTTGGTCTTCCAGAACTCGATGAAGCGGATCAGCACCGGGAATTCCGGAGCTAGGTCATAGTCCTGCCAGACATAGCTTTGCAGCAGGTGCGGGTGATCCGGGTAGTGATAAAGGATCTTAGCCGTAGTCAGCCCGTATCCCCTGAGCATCAGGTCCATTTCGGAATTGTCGCGCATTGCGTTTCCTTGGTTGATTCTCCTTCCTCCCAACGCTGAATTGTGCGCACGGTTGCTTAACTGTCTATGGATTTCTTCGAGGCTCTTCAAAATTTTTGTCGTTAAAACAGGCGGTTAGCAGCCGCGAAGCGAGAGTGCTAATAGCTGGTCCAATTGCCCGTGCGTCATCCCGCCACGCGAATCCAACGTCTAATATTGCCGTCACGGCGGAACTGTTAATAATGCCCGCGAATTCGCGGCCGCTTCGCCGCGATGCCGTCGGCATTTCAAGCCGGCGGAACGGTCCCGGAGGAAAGCTGAAAAATGTCCGATGTCCATGTCCACCGCGTCCAGCCCGCGTGGAAGAAGAACGCGCTGATCGACAACGACACCTATCTCAAATGGTACGCCGACAGCGTGAAGAACCCGGACAAGTTCTGGGGCAAGCACGGCAAGCGGATCGACTGGTTCAAGTCCTTCACCAAGGTCAAGAACACCTCCTTCGACGGCAAGGTCTCGATCAAGTGGTTCGAGGACGGCCAGACCAACGTCTCCTACAATTGCATCGACCGGCATTTGAAGAAGCGCGGCGACCAGACCGCCATCATCTGGGAGGGCGACAATCCTTACGACGATCGCAAGGTCACCTATAATGAGCTCTATGCCCATGTCTGCCGCTTCGCCAATGTCTTGAAGAAGCATGGCGTCAAGAAGGGCGACCGCGTCACTCTCTATATGCCGATGATCCCGGAAGCCGCCTATGCGATGCTTGCCTGCACGCGTATCGGCGCCATCCACTCGGTCGTGTTCGGCGGCTTCTCGCCCGATGCGCTCGCCGGCCGCATCGATGACTGCAAATCGACCATCGTGGTCACTGCCGACGAGGGCCTGCGCGGGGGCAAGCCGATCCCACTCAAGGACAACACCGACAAGGCGATCGAGATCGCCGCCAGGGCCGGCACCAAAGTCGAGAAGGTCGTGGTGGTGCGCCGCACCGGCGGCAAGACCGGCTGGGTGCCGGGACGCGACGTCTGGTACCACGAGGAGGCGCAGACCGTTAAGGCCGACTGCAAGCCGGAGAAGATGAAAGCCGAAGACCCGCTGTTCATCCTCTACACCTCCGGCTCGACCGGCAAGCCGAAGGGCGTCCTGCACACCACCGCCGGCTATCTCGTCTATGTCTCGATGACGCACCAATATGTCTTCGACTATCACGACGGCGACATCTACTGGTGCACGGCAGATGTCGGCTGGGTTACCGGCCACAGCTACATCGTCTACGGGCCTTTGGCCAACGGCGCCACGACGCTGATGTTCGAAGGCGTGCCGAACTATCCCTCGCAGTCGCGCTTCTGGGAAGTGATCGACAAGCACCAGGTCAACATCTTTTATACCGCGCCGACGGCGCTGCGCGCGCTGATGGGCGCTGGCGACAGCCATGTGAAGAAGACCTCGCGCAAGTCGCTGCGCGTGCTTGGTACCGTCGGCGAGCCGATCAATCCGGAAGCCTGGGAGTGGTATTACAACGTCGTCGGCAACGCCAAGGTGCCGATCGTCGACACCTGGTGGCAGACCGAGACCGGCGGCATCATGATCACGCCGCTGCCCGGCGCCACCGACCTCAAGGCGGGCTCCGCCACGCGGCCCTTCTTCGGCGTCCAGCCGCAGTTGGTCGACGGCGACGGCAAAGTGCTGGAAGGCGCCACCGACGGCAATCTCTGCATCACCGATTCTTGGCCCGGCCAGATGCGCACCGTCTATGGCGACCACGACCGCTTCGTGCAGACCTATTTCTCGACCTACAAAGGCAAATACTTCACCGGCGACGGCTGCCGCCGCGACGCCGACGGCTATTACTGGATCACCGGCCGCGTCGATGACGTCATCAACGTTTCGGGCCACCGCATGGGGACGGCCGAGGTGGAATCGGCACTGGTCAGCCATGACAAGGTATCCGAGGCTGCCGTCGTCGGCTACCCGCATGACATCAAGGGCCAGGGCATCTACTGCTATGTCACGCTGATGGCCGGCACCCAATCGAGCGAGGAATTGCGCAAGGATCTGATCGCGCATGTCCGCAAGGAGATCGGCGCCATCGCCACGCCCGACAAGATCCAGTTCGCGCCCGGCCTGCCGAAAACCCGTTCGGGCAAGATCATGCGCCGCATCCTGCGCAAGATTGCCGAGGACGATTTCGGCGCGCTCGGCGACACCTCGACGCTGGCCGATCCGGCCGTGGTCGACGATCTCGTCGCCAACCGGCAGAACAAGAAGGGCTGATGGCCGGCGAGGCAATCCTCGGCACCGTCAGCCAGCTCTGGCGCTATCCGGCGAGCTCGCTCGCCGGCGAGCAGCTTGATGCCATCGTCGTCGGGCTGAAGACCGTCGATGGCGACCGGCTGTTCGGACTGGTCGATGCTTCCGACGGCGAGATCGCCAGGCCCGACCGCGAAGCCAAATGGCACAAGGTGCCGCTGATCCGCACCAGGTTGAGCGAGGCCCCGGTGAACAAGGAATGGCGGCTCGAAGTGGCGGTGCCCGGCGGCGAATGGCTGCCGGCTCCGGATTCTGAAAGCGACCGCTCGGTATCAGCCTTTCTCGGCTTCGAGGCCTCGATCCGGCCGTTCGGCGCGCAGAACGCGACGTCCGGCTACGCCGGCCCGCTGACCGAGGGCCGCTATGCCAAGGCACCGATCCATCTGCTCACCACCGCCTCGCTGGCCAGGCTGAAGGCGCTGCATCCCGAAGGCACGCCCGATCCGCGCCGCTTCCGGCCCAACATCGTCGTCGAGATGGACCCGGTCGAAGGCGCCTTCCCGGAGACGCAATGGATCGGCAGGAAGCTCGCGGTCGGCGATCTGCTGCTCACCGTCTCCGAACCCTGCCGCCGCTGCGGCTTCACCATTATCGCCCAGGACGGCTTCGACACCGACCCCGGCATCCTGCGCAATTTGGTACGCCATAATGCTCACAATCTCGGTGTCTACTGCACGGTCGACCGGCCCGCGCGGATCGAGATCGGCGCGCCGATGCGCTTGATGGACTGAAGCGGGTCGGGTCTACCGGTACAAATCCGCCCGTGTCGGCGGCAGGCCGCTCGGGCCGCGGGCGCGCCTGGTGGCGACAGTCTGGAAAATCTGCGCCGAGGCGCGCTCGAAGGTGATCGAGCAACCCGTCAGATAGAGCAGCCACAGCCGCGCCTTGGGCTCGCCGACCTCGGCGACCGCCTCGTCGAAGCGCGCATGCAGACGCTCCGCCCACAGGCGGCAAGTTTGCGCATAATGCTCGCGCAGGTTCTCCACGTCATAGACGAGGAAGCCGTGCGCCTCGAGATTGCCGAGCGTCATGCCGATCGTGTCGAGCTCGCCGCCGGGAAAGATGTATTTGATCAGGGCCTTGTATTCCGGCCCCTTGCGCAACGTCTTGCGTATGTCGCCCTTGCTGCGCCTGGTGATGGCGTGATGCAGATAGATCCCGCCGGGCTTGAGCAGGCGATGGACGGCGGAGAAGTAGGCGTCGTGATTGGCGAGCCCCAGATGCTCGAACATGCCGATCGACGAGATCTTGTCGAACGTGCCTGAAAGTTCGGCATAGGATTTTATCTCGATGGTGATGCGATCCTCCAGCCCCGCGGCGCGAATGCGCTCGCGGGCAAGGTCGGTCTGGGCTTGCGACAGCGAGACGCCATGGCCGAAGACGCCGTAATTCTTCGCCGCATGGATAAGCATCGCACCCCAGCCGCAACCGATGTCGAGCAGCCTTTCGCCGGGCTTGAGCCTGAGCTTGCGGCAGATGTGGTCGAGCTTGTCGACTTGCGCCTGGTCGATGCCATTGGCGAAATCGTGGAAATAGCCGCAACTGTAGACCATGCGCTCGTCGAGGAAGAGCCGGTAGAAATCATTCGAAATGTCGTAATGGTGCTGGATCGCCTCCTTGTTCGATCCGCTGACGAAAGGCTTGCGGCCGGAAAGGTCGCTGCGCGCCGTCATCTGCTTGCGCGAAAACAACACCATTGGCAGGTCGCGCAGGATCGCCAGCTTGGGCAGGGATTTGAGCTTCGTCTTGAGCTTGCCTTGCGAAGGCAGGGCATAGAAATCGAACAGCGTGCCTTCTTCGATATCGACCGTCTTGGAGATCCACATCTCCACCAGCGTCGAGAAGGTCGGCCGGCGAACCAGTTGCCAGACGATATCCTGATCGTTGATGGCAAGCACCGGACCGCCGGCGGGTCCGATCCGCTCGCCGGTCCACAGCCGGACCGCAAAACCCGGTTTCAGCGTTTCGACGACCTTGCGTACGATCCGCGCGGCTCTGTCGGCGGCGTCCATTCCCACCTCCCGATATGTCGCCCCCAGCCGCACTGTCGTCCACCGGCCTGCGGACCGCAATCCCGATCTGTTGCGCAAAAGCATCGCAAGAGCAGGTTTACCGGCTCGTGGCACCACCATTCCGTTGCGTCATCTTGTCTTTTGCCGCGGCGCACCCCATCATCTCAGCGTGTTCAACGAACTGAAAGGAGGTGATCCGATGTCGAGTGATTTCGTTTTCCATAACGTGAGCTCTGCGGATTGCACTTCCGGGAAGCAGTCTTCCCGTTAAGGCGCGAGACGCGCGGCAGGTAGCCCGGAGGGGCTGCCGCCAGGAGCCGCGTCATGGACGGAAACACGGAAGGCCGCCGGCTTCGTCAAGAAGCGGCGGCCTTTTCCGTTTAGGGTCGGCGCTGCAGGTCAGCGGCTGATTGTGAGCTTCTCGATATTGCGGCTGATTTCGCCGAAGGCAGATGACAATTCGGCGCCGTTGGCGGCCTCGTAGTAATGCTTGAGCGACGAGGTATCGTCAGTCGCGCAGTCCTTCAAAAGGGACTTGGCCTGATCGCGTTCGTTCGCGGACATCGCCGGGTCGTTGAGATCGAAGCCGATGGTGAATATCTCGATGCCGTCGCGTTGCATGTTATCGCAGATGTTTTCGGCATTGGCGCGCGACTTCTGACCTTGATCCTGCGACCGCGACGCGCCGCGTCCGCCGGCAAAGGCGGTGTTGAACTGGCCATCCGTCATCAGGATGGCGATCTTGGCCACCCTGTTCCGATCGAAGTTGGCGGGGCCGGCACCCAGGCGGGCGCTTGAGATTGCGGTGCGCCAGGATGGCGAGAGCATGTAGTAGCCCCATTGCGCGGCAATGCCGCCTGCGGTGACGCCCCCGGCCTGGAAATCATCGATTGCCGTCAGCAGCTTGTCCTCATCGGCAGTCAGCGGAACCAGCGCAGCCGTAGGGCATATCTTCATGCGGTAGTCGCGGTTGACTTTGGCGAGATAAATCTTGCCCCGGTTATCCCGGCGCTGCGTGTAGGGTCCGTCCGACGAATAATCGGCGTAGCCATCCTTGTCCTTGCGCTCGGTTGCGCAATTGTCGGATACCGTAGCGGAAACCGACACCGCAGCATCGATCGGCGGCGGCACTTTCGGCCCCGTCTCGGCCTCGACGAAGACGGTGTCGGCCAGGCCGCCGGTGTTGACGGCTTCGGCGTAAGGGATGATCGACACCCGAATCCGGGGATCGTTGGGGTCCCGATTCTGGTCCAGGAGATCCTTGACCGTCGGTGATGCGGCGGCCTTCAAGTCGCCGATCTTGTTTGTCTTGGCCCGCCTGTCGGGAGCCATCGAGCCGGTGACGTCGAGCATCATCGCCACCTCGACGGTCTTGTCTGAATAAAGCGCCATAGTCGAGGCGGTCACGCGTCGCATGTTGCTGGTGCTGAACAGCGGGAAAAAGAGGCCAACATCGACATGCGCATCCGCCTGTACGGTGTTGGCCGTCCTGTTGACCGTAAGCTTGTCGAGCACGATCTGGTTGGCCTGCAGTATGCCGGCCGTGCTGTTGGCGTCGAGAAACGCCTGTACCGTTTGGTTGGCATCGGTTTCGGTAATGACGCCGAGGGTGAGATCGCGGGCCGTCGAGGTCACAGCGGCGTCGACGACGCCCTGCAAGCTCGACCTCGCATTGTAGAGTTGCGAGACATTGACCGTGAATCCCACCCCCAGCGCCAGGACAGATGCGGCAGCTCCGAACTGCCGCATCCCTTCCGCCCCCATCGTCTGCGGCTTCGTGCCGCTCGGCAAAGGTTTTGCAGGAATTCGGCCGGACCCGGCCGGCAGCCGCCGAAAGACGCTTAACAGGCAGTTAAGCAATTGTTTTTGTTGGCTGTCGGTAAATTTGAAGGTGAACGCGAAGTAAACGAAAATGCCTTGGCGAGGCGACCTTCATGAAGCGCTTACCATGATCTCGAGGGCAGTCGCGGTCGTTCTCTCTTCGGCACAATCGAACTGTGCCGAAGCGGGCTAGCGGCTGCCATGAGCCGTGATGGAACAGGGCGCGGCGGAGAGTCTTGGGGCGAGGAAAGCGCAGCAGCCATTCTCGGGCCGGCATCACCTGAACATCAACCAACGTCTATGCCAGCATCTGCGCGCTGACCGTCCGATCGACGCCGTGATGCGGCGGGTTGAAGATATGGCCCTCCTGCTCATAGGTCCAGACCTTGAACAGGGTGAGCCGGTGCGGGCCGAAACTGTGCAGCAGCGGCACGTCGGTGGCGTCGCGGCCGCGGGCGATGACGACGCGGCCGATGCGGGGCCGGTTGTGGCGCGGATCGAACGTGTACCATTTGCCGTCGAGGAAGACTTCCATCCAGGCCGAGAAATCCATTGGCGCCGGGTCGGCTGGCACGCCGATATCGCCGAGATAGCCGTTCACATAGCGTGCCGGAATGTTCATGCAGCGGCAAAGCGCGATCGCCAGATGCGCGAAATCGCGGCACACCCCGACACGCTCTTCATGCGCCTGGGCCGCCGTGCGGGTGGCGCGCGCATAGCCGTAGCCGAAGGAAAGCCGGCTGTTGACATAATCGACGATCGCCTGGACGCGTGCCCAGCCTGGCGGCAGCTGGCCGAAAAGCTGCCAGGCGGTGTCGCTGAGGTGGTCGGTCTCGCAATAGCGGCTGCCGAGCAGATAGACCAGCACATCGTCCGGCAGTTCCGCGACCGGCGTTTCGTGCGCCAGCGTGTTCACCTCGTCGGTCTCGCCGCTGTCCTCGACCGCCGCGTCGTAGAGGATGCGGAAGTTGCCTGCCGGCGCCGTGAAACGACGGCAGATATTGCCGTGGCGGTCACGATAGGTCCGGGTCGGCACCGAGGGCGAGGTCAGAACCCGCGTCTGCCGCTTGATATCGGCATGACGGTCGGGATGGATGTCGAGAAGCGAGATGATCGGCGTCACCGCCGCGCATTCGATGGCGATTTCGTAGCCGAGCCGGATCAGCATCGCATTTCGCCCCTTGGTGATTTTGGAAAGACTGCCCGTTCAACGCTGCGAGCCGGAGCTTGTTCCAGGGTCGGGTCGAATTGGTGGCGTCTCGCCTTCTCAGCTCGTGCTGGCCGGTCTAAACTGGGTTTGCGTTCGCCCCTCCCGAAAACGATTCTCCAGGACATCCAATGTTTGCAGGCAGAAAATTCGCCGCCTTCCTGTTCGACATGGACGGCACGGTGCTCAACTCGATCGCCGCGGCGGAACGGGTGTGGACGAAATGGGCGGAGCGTCACGGGCTCGATGTCACGGCCTTCCTGCCGACGATCCATGGCAGGCGCGCGCGAGAGACGATCGCCGCGTTGAAGCTTCCGGGCGTCGATCCGATGGTCGAGGCGGATTTGCTGCTCAAGGCCGAAGCCGACGATCTCGAAGGCATTGTCCCTATCCCCGGCGCCGTCGCATTTCTGGAATCGCTGCCACCGGAGCGCTGGGCGATCGTCACTTCGGCGCCGCGCGAACTGGCGCTGCTGCGCATCAAGGCGGCCGGCATTCCGGTTCCAGCCATGATGGTCACGGCCGAAGATGTCACCCACGGCAAGCCGGCGCCGGACTGCTTCCTTTTGGCAGCAAGCCGTCTCGGCGTCGAGGCGCGCGACTGCTTGGTCTTCGAGGATGCACCGGCGGGCATCGCGGCGGGCGAGGCTTCCGGCGCGTCGGTGATGGTGATCAGCGCCACGCATGTCCACCCGCTGGTCACGCCGCATCCGGCAATCCGTTCCTATGACGAAATCGGCATTGCGACGGACGTCAGTGGCTGGATCGCGCTCGCGCCCGAGCGTGCGGTCGCTTAGAAGTCGGTGGCAAGCCCCTTCACCTCCCAGTCACCGTAGCGGCCGGGCTCCTTGCCGCCGCGGCCGCCGATTTCCTTCGGCAATTGCGCTTCCGCCGCTCGGTAGTTCCGTCGACGCGCTTCGGCTTCGGCCAATGCGCGCTGCGCCGCTGGGGTCAGCGTTTCTTGCGGCTCTTTGGTCGTTGCAACTGCTTCGGTTTTGCTGGGTTCTTCGGTCATGCGATACTCCCGCCGATTGAAACGAAGACCGGCGCCTCCCATCATATAGCCATGACGCCAGAAGGATCGACCCCTATTCGCCCCCTCCTCCGCCACAACGTCAGACGGATGAAACGATGAACACACTTCGTACCGCCATGCTTCTTGCCGCGATGACGGCGCTGTTCATGGGCGTCGGCTATCTGATCGGCGGCTCGGGCGGCATGGTCATCGCGCTTCTGATCGCCGCCGGCACCAATCTGTTCAGCTATTGGAACGCCGACAAGATGGTGCTGTCTATGAACCATGCCGTCGAGGTCGACGAGAAGAATGCGCCCGAATATTACGCGATCGTCCAGTCGCTGGCCAAGCAGGCCGGCCTGCCGATGCCGAAGACCTATCTGATCGACAACCCGCAGCCCAACGCCTTCGCCACCGGCCGCAATCCGGAAAATGCCGCCGTGGCCGCGTCCACGGGCCTGCTCGAGCGGCTCTCCCATGAAGAAGTCGCGGCGGTGATGGCGCATGAGCTTGCCCATGTGCAGCATCGCGACACGCTGACCATGACGATCGTGGCGACGCTTGCCGGCGCCATCTCGATGCTCGGCAATTTCGCCTTCTTCTTCGGCGGCAGCCGGGAGAACAACAATCCGTTCGGCTTTGTCGGCGTGCTGGTGGCTATGCTGGTCGCACCCCTTGCCGCAATGATCGTGCAGATGGCGGTGAGCCGCACCCGCGAATACGAGGCCGACCGGCGCGGCGCCGAGATCTGCGGCCACCCGCTATGGCTGGCCTCGGCGCTCAACAAGATCGCGCGCGGCGCCGAACGGATCCCCAATGAGGATGCCGAGCGCAATCCGGCGATGGCGCATCTTTTTATCATCAACCCCTTGCATGGCGAGCGCATGGACAATCTGTTCTCGACCCATCCGAGCACCGAGAACCGCATCGCCGCGCTGCAGGAGATGGCGCGCGCGATGGGCGGCGCAGCGCCGGCCGGTCGGCGTGAGGCTTCTCCGCCACCCATCCAGCCCGAGGAGCCATCAGCGGGGCCATGGGGGAAGCCGGCAGACCCGGTCCGGGAGGCCGAACCGCCGCCACCAAAGCCCAATCACTGGGGCCGCAACCCGACCGGACCGCGCAATGTCCGGTCGAAGGGTCCCTGGTCGTGACGCCGCCAAGGCGCGGAAAGCCAGGCAATCCGCAACGCAATGCCGGTGACGAGAGCGTCGCCGGCCTTGCAGCGCGCAAAGCGGCGGCGCGGCTGCTGGCCGCCGTCATCGACGCCCGCACGCCGTTGGACGGGTTGACCGACAACGAGCACGGCCACCCGCAGTACAAGGCGCTGGACAGCCGCGACCGCGCGCTGGTGCGAGCCATCCTGGTGACCGCGCTGCGTCACCGCATGACCATTGCCGGGCTTTTGTCCAAGCGCCTGGAAAAGCCGCTGCCGCCCAATGCCACGGCGCTCTCGCATATCCTCCATGTCGCCGCCGCGCAGATCCTGTTCCTCGATGTTCCGGACAGCGCCGCCGTCGACCTTGCCGTCACTCACGCCAAGTCCGATCCGCGAACGCTGCGCTTCTCAGGCCTCGTCAACGGTGTGCTGCGCTCGCTGGCCCGCGCCAAGGGGACCGAGCTTGCCCCGGCGCTTGCCGCCACCAGCGAGGCGCCGCAATGGTTTTCGAAGCGGCTGACTGCCGCTTACGGAACCGACAAGGCGCGCGCCATCCTTGCCGCGCATCGCCACGAGGCGCCGGTCGATTTCACAGTCAAGGCCGATCCGGCGCTCTGGGCCGAGCGGCTGGGCGGTATTGTGCTGCCGACCGGCACGGTGCGTGTCGAAAAACTCGCCGCCAATGTCGCCGATCTCCCCGGTTTCGCCGACGGCGCCTGGTGGGTGCAGGATGCCGCCGCAAGCCTGCCGGCTCGCCTGTTCGGCGACATCAGGGGCCAGCGCGTTGCCGATCTGTGCGCCGCGCCCGGCGGAAAGACGGCGCAGCTTATCCTGGCCGGCGCGCAGGTCACCGCTGTCGACGCCTCGAAGAACCGGCTGGCGCGGCTCAAGCAGAATCTCGACCGTCTCGGTCTGACGGCCGATCTCGTCCAGACCGACCTCCTGGATTACCGGCCGGGGCACTTGTTCGACGCCGTGCTGCTCGATGCGCCCTGCTCCTCGACCGGCACGGTGCGCCGCCACCCCGACGTGCCGTGGACCAAGACCATGGCGGATGTCGAAAAGCTCGCCGATCTCCAGCGCCGGCTGCTTGCGCATGCCGTTGGCCTGGTCAGACCCGGAGGACGGATCGTGTTCTCCAACTGCTCGCTGGACCCCATCGAGGGGGAGGAGCTTTATGGCGGCTTCCTTGCCGGCGAGTCTGGCGTCGCCGCCGATCCGATCCGGCCCGGCGAATTTGCCGGCGTCGATCCGTTCCTGACCCCGGAGGGTATGCTGCGCACCACGCCGGCCGACCTCGCGCTGGAAACGCCCGGGATTTCAGGCTTGGACGGCTTCTTTGCCGCGCGGATGAGACGGACCGATTGAAACGTTATCTCATAAAATTTGCTGACTTTTTTAGGAACGGCCCGGGCAAGGCGGCGTGAAGTGGTTCACTTCGGCGAAATCCGCCTTCGCATAAGTTCTTGAATCGCATAAGCTTGTGCTTGGGTTATGGGGACATCAGGAGGGCTATTGGCACTTGTTGCCGGCAGCACGACGCGTCTTTGGACGCTTGTCGCGAGGGAGTTCTGGCGCAAAACGCGCCAGCGCCTCCGCGCCGGGCCGATCTATCGTTGGCGCTATTCCGGCCGCACGCCCGAACGCGTCCTGATCGCCCCGCCTGACCTGCGGCTTGCCGATCCGCAGATCGCCCTGGAGATCTATTACGGCCGCTACCCGCTGTCCGGCCATCTGGTCGAGACCGGCGGCAGGTCGCCCTTCCAGGTCGACGTGCCCAATCGCGGCTGGCAGAAATCGCTGCACGGCTTTCGCTGGCTGCGCCACATGCGCGCCACCGGCACCGAGCTTGCCGCGGCCAATGCCAGAGCGCTCGTGACCGACTGGATCGCCATGCACGGCAACCAGATTTCGGGCATCGCCTGGGAGCCGGGAACGACGGCCAAGCGCGTCATCGCCTGGCTGCAGCATTCCACGGTGGTGCTGCAAGGCGCCGAATTTCCCTTCTATCGCGCCTTCCTCAAATCGCTCGCCGTGCAGATCCGTTACCTGCGTTCGATGGCGCGCGAAATGCCGGATGGCGAAGGCAGGCTGCGCGCCCGCATAGCGCTCGCCTTCGCGGCGTTGTCGCTGCCGGCGCCGGCCTCGGCGCTGCGCGCAGCGACGCGCAATCTGGCCGAGGAACTCGACCGCCAGATCCTGCCGGACGGCGGCCACATCTCGCGCAACCCGATGGCGGTGCTGGAGCTGCTGGCCGATCTCCTGCCGCTGCGCCAGACCTATGCCAACCAGGCCGAGGCGCCGCCATCGGCGCTGATCGGCGCCATCGACCGCATGCTGCCGGCGCTGCGTTTCTTCCGTCACCAGAACGGCAGCCTCGCCCGCTTCAACGGCATGGGCGCTACCATCCACGACCGCATCGCCACCATCATGCGCCATGACGACACGGCGGGCGCACCGCTGCTGCATGCGCCGCATTCCGGCTACGAGCGCCTTTCGATGGGCGGTGTGACGGTGATCGCCGACACCGGCCTGCCGCCGCCGGTCGACGTCTCCAACGCAGCACATGCCGGCTGTCTCGCCTTCGAGCTCTCCTCCGGGCGCCACCACTTCATCGTCAATGCCGGCATCGACACCTACGGCGCCCCGGAATTCCGGCCGCTGGCCCGCGCCACCGCCGCGCATTCGACTGCCACTATCAACGACACCTCGTCGGCGCGCGTCAGCCACTCGCTGCGCGTCAGCGACCTTTTGGGTTCGCCGCTGATCGGCGGCCCGCAGCATGTGCCCTGCAAACGCCTCGACCAGAAGGGCATGCACGGCTTCGTCGCCCGCCATGACGGCTATGTCCAGCAATTCGGCTTCCTGCATGAGCGCGAGCTGAAGCTGACCAGCAACGGCAACGTGCTTACCGGCCGCGACCGTTTCCTGCGCCCGGGCAATGCGGCGATCCGCAACAATGGCCGCGACTTCGTCACGGTGCGCTTTCACGTCCACCCCGATATCAGCCTGCTGCAGGACGGCCACGACCGCCTGACCCTGGCTGCCACCCAGGGCGACAGCTGGGTTTTCACTTGCACCGAAGTGGCGCCGGAGGTCGAGGAATCTATCTACTTCGCCGGATTGGGCGGCCCTCGCCGCAGCCGGCAGATCGTGCTCGCCTTCAAGGCCTCGGAAATTGCCGAGGTTCATTGGCAGCTGACCCGTACCGATATCGCCGGCTATCCCGAGAACAACTGAATTCCGGACAAATCCGGCTGCGTGCTCGATTTCCGAGACTCACTTGATTTCCGGGACTCATATGCTAGGGCCGGCCAACGTCCCCTTCCAACAGCTCTGAAAGGCCGCCCGCCATGGCCGTGCCCACAAAAAACATTCCGGCACCCGACCTCGTTCCGGTGCGCCGCGCGCTGCTTTCCGTCTTCGACAAGACCGGCTTGGTCGATTTCGCCAAGGCGCTCGCCGCCGCCGGCGTCGAGCTGGTTTCGACCGGCGGCACGGCAACGGCCCTCGCCGCGGCGGGCATGGCGGTCCGCGACGTCTCCGATCTCACCGGCTTTCCCGAGATCATGGACGGGCGGGTGAAGACCTTGCATCCGTCGGTGCATGGCGCGCTGCTCGGCATCCGCGACGACGCCGAGCATGCCAAGGCCATGCACGACCACAACATCGAGCCGATCGACCTCGTCGTCTCTAATCTCTATCCGTTCGAGGAGGTCCGCCGCTCCGGCGCAGGCTACGCCTCGATCGTCGAGAACATCGATATCGGCGGCCCGGCGATGATCCGCGCCTCGGCCAAGAACCACGCCTATGTCGCCATCGTCACCGACCCGGTCGACTATGCCTCCGTCGTCAACGCGCTGGAGATGAATCTCGGCTCGCTCTCGCTCGATTTCCGCAAGATGCTGGCGGCCAAGGCCTTCGCCCGCACCGCCACCTATGATGCGGCGATCTCCGGCTGGTTTGCCGAGGCGCTGGAGATCGAGCACCCGACATGGCGCGCTTTCGGCGGCCGGCTCGACCAAGTGATGCGCTATGGCGAGAACCCGCACCAGGACGCAGGCTTCTATCTCTCGGGCGACAAGCGGCCGGGGGTCGCGACCGCCAGACAGCTGCAGGGCAAGCAGCTGTCCTACAACAACATCAACGACACCGACGCCGCCTTCGAGCTGGTGGGCGAGTTCGATCCCGCCCGCTCGGCGGTGATCGCCATCATCAAGCACGCCAACCCCTGCGGCGTGGCGGAGGGTGAAACGCTGAAAGCGGCCTACGCCAAGGCGCTTGCCTGCGACCCGGTCTCGGCCTTCGGCGGCATCGTCGCCATGAACCGCATCCTCGACGCCGAAGCGGCGGAAGAGATCGTCAAGACCTTCACCGAGGTCATCATCGCGCCCGACGCCACTGACGAGGCCGCCGCCATTGTCGCTGCGAAGAAGAATTTGCGCCTGCTGGTCACCGGCGGCCTGCCAGACCCGCGCGCCGCCGGCACGACGGTGAAATCCGTCGCCGGCGGGCTGCTGGTGCAAGGCCGCGACAATGCCGTTGTCGACGACCTCGAGCTGAGAGTGGTGACGAAGCGCGCGCCGACACCGGCTGAACTGGCCGACCTCAAATTCGCCTTCCGTGTCGCCAAGCACGTCAAGTCCAACGCCATCGTCTATGCGAAGGACGGGGCGACGGTCGGCATCGGCGCCGGCCAGATGAGCCGCGTCGATTCCTCGCGCATCGCCGCCCGCAAGGCGCTGGACGCAGCGGAGGCTGCGGGCCTCGCCGAGCCGCTGACCAAAGGTTCGGTCGTCGCCTCGGACGCCTTCTTCCCCTTCGCCGACGGACTATTGTCGGCAATCGAGGCCGGCGCCACTGCGGTGATCCAGCCCGGCGGCTCGATGCGCGACGAGGACGTGATCGCCGCCGCCGACGAGCACGGCATCGCCATGGTGTTCACCGGGGTAAGGCACTTCCGGCATTGATGCGCTTCTTCCTTCTCCCCCTGCGGGAGAAGGTGGATCGGCGCGTAGCGCCGAGACGGATGAGGGATGTTCCAGCGGAGTGAGAGGCTGGTGTCGTCTGGAGCACCCCTCATCCGTCGCCTTCGGCGACACCTTCTCCCACAAGAAGGGGAGAAGGGAAAGAAGCTACCCCTTCGGCTTATCCGCCGGATAGGGCGTCCCCGCCAGTATCGCCATGCCGATGCCCAGGAACAGGATGATAACGGCCATGCCGAGCCGTGGTGAATCGCTCATGGTGGTGATGGTCGCCACCATGAAGGGCGCCAGGAAGCTGGTAGCCCGGCCGGCCAGCGCATAGATGCCGAAATAGCGGCCGGACTCGGCGGCGGTCACGCTGCGCGCCATGTAGGATCGCGACGAAGCCTGCACGGGACCGAAGGCAAGCCCGATCAGCAGGCCGTAGAGGATATAGGCTTTCTCGGCCGCAGTGCCGAACAGGCCGCCGGAATCGGCGGTCGACAGCGGGATCAGGCCGAGCAGCGTGAAGCCAGGCCCGGTCGAGACGACGCCGATCGTAGCGACCGACAGCATCACCAGCGCGATCATCACCACGGCCTTGGAGCCGAGCGCGGTATCGAGCCGCGCCGCGATCCAGCAGCCGAAGATGGCGACGATGTTGAGGATGATGCCGAACATGCCGATCTCGGTGATCGACCAGTGGAACATGCCGGCCGCGAACGTGCCGCCGAGCGCGAGCAGCGCATTGACGCCGTCCTGATAGACCATGCGGGCCAGGAGGAAGCGCAGGATGCCGCTGCGCTGGCGCACTTCGGCAAGCGTCGACTTCAATTCAGACAGGCCCTCGCGCACCGCCGGCCCGATCGGGATTCCTTTGATTGCGTCGGGCGTGAAGAAGAACATCGGCAGGATGAACAGGAAATACCAGCCGGCCGACATCGGCCCGGTGAAGCGCGCGTCTTCGCCGAGCTTCGGATCGAGCCCGAACAGCGGGTCGAGGCCGATGATCGTCTTTCCCGTTTCGAGATTGCCGGCCAGAAACAGCACCACGAAGATCAGCGCCACCATGCCGCCGAGATAGCCGAGCCCCCAGGCGACGTTGGAAATCCGGCCGATCTCTTCCTTCGGCACCAGCCGCGGCATCATGGAATCGTTGAACACGGTCGAGAATTCGGCTGCCACCGAGGCCAGCGAGAACAACAGCACGACCAGGAACAGGTTCGAGCCCGGTGCAGCGAACCACAGCAACGTAAGGCTGACGATCTTGATCGCCGCGAAAAAGGCGATCCAGGGCTTGCGCGGCCCGGTCTGGTCGGCGATCGAGCCGAGCACTGGCGATAGCACCGCGATGATCAGGCCGGCGGCGGCAATGCCGTAGCCCCAGGCGGCCTGCCCGGCGGTCGGGTCGCTCGCCATGCGCGAGACGAAATAGGGCCCGAAGATGAAGGTGGTGACGACGGTGAAGAAAGGCTGCGCCGCCCAGTCGAAGAACATCCAGCCCCAGATGCCGCGCCCCGATGCCCGCTGCACTGTCTCTACTGCCGCCATGCTGATTCCCCTGGCATCGCCCGCGCCGGGCGCCATGTCTGCATGTTTTCAAGCAGCGATGCAAATGAACAAGCGCCGGTTCCTCGCCCCACGCAGTGGGCTACGCTATGCATACATCTTCTGTGACTGGCGCGACTGATCGACCTGAGGCTTGATTGCCACGTGGTTCCCCCAATCCGTCGCTGCTTCGCAGCGCCACCTTTCCTCCGGAGGGAAAGGAAGGGAGCGTTGCTGGACGGGCGTTGACGGCGAAAAGCTTGGCGCCTTTCCTCTACCCCGTCGATCGGGGGAGAGGTGGCTGGGCGAAGCCGAGACGGAGTGGGGGTCGACCAGCGCTACATAAGACAATGCACGCGCCAAGCTGCCATGCACGCTATCGCCAAAGACCAGCCGCTTTGGCAGCGGCGAGGAACTTCACATCCCCGTCAGGTCGCTCATCAGGCCGGACGCCACCGACAGCCGCGACACGGTGATGTCGCCGCCTTCGGTCAACGCCTGCAGCCGTTCGCGGATGCGCGCGACGCGCTCGCCGCCGGCCTCCAGCCAGGCCGCGACCGGATCCGCCGCCGTACCGTAACCGGTGAGCGCCGCCACCGTGATGCCGCGACGCGCCACGCCGATCGTGTCGGTCGCGCGCGACAGCGCCAGCTGGTCATAATAATCCGCCGGCATGATCGAACGCGCGGCTTCCTCGACGCGCGGGATGCGGAAGGCATCGCTGACGGCGAAGAACGCCTTGGCCGCGCTGACGATGTCGGCATTGGCGGTGCGTGCGGTGAGCGCGACATCCGGGATCAGTTCGGCCACCTCGGTCAGAGCGAGCTGCCCGGCGAGCTTTTCCGGTGCGCCGCCCTTGAACAGGCCGTGCCGCCGATCCTCGATGCGCTCGCGCGAGAATGCGGGCAGCAGCGAGAGAAGCTTCGGTTCAAGCGCCTTGCGGGCTTCCTGCAATTCGGCGATGCGCTGCCCGAGCGGCGCGGAGCTCGCTTCGGTCTTCAGATACCAGCCGCTGGTCATGAAGATTAGCCGGCTAACCGCCTGATAGAGATCGAGCTGGATCTGGCCGTCGATCTGGTTGTCGAGCGCGTCGATCTCCTTATATAGCGCGGGCAGCGCGAAGCCGTCGCGGACCACGGCGAAGGTGCGCACGACATCGGCCGCCGTGCGGCCGGTCGATTCCTGCAGCCGGTTGACGAAGGACGGGCCGCCGCGATTGACCAGGTCGTTGGCGACGACCCGCGCGATGATCTCGCGCCGCAGCCTGTGGTCGCGGATCTCGCCGGCGAATTTCTTGGTCATGCGCTCCGGAAAATAGCCCATCAGGTCACGGTCGAAATGCTGATCGTCCGGCACGTCGCTGGCGACGATGTCGGAAAACAGCACGATCTTGGCATAGGCCAGCAGCACGCCGAGCTCGGCCCTGGTCAGCGGCTCGCCGCGCGCCTCGCGTTCAGCGAGCGCCGCCGGCGAAGGCAGCGTCTCGACCGCGCGGTCGAGCAGGCCGCGCGCTTCCAGCGCCGTCATGAAGCGCGCCTGGTGCGCTATGTCGGCGAGCCCGCGCTTGCGCGCGAGCGACAGTGCCAGCGTCTGTTGGTAGTTGTTGGCGAGCACCAGCGCACTCACCTCGTCGGTCATTTCGGCGAGCAGCTTGTTGCGCGCCGGCCGCGCCAGCGAGCCTTTGCGCATGGCCGACGCTAGCGCGATCTTGATGTTGACCTCGACGTCGGAACAGTTGACGCCGCCCGAATTGTCGATGGCGTCGGAGTTGCAGCGGCCGCCATTCATGCCGAACTCGATGCGCGCCCGCTGTGTGACGCCGAGGTTGGCGCCCTCGCCGATGACTTTCGCCCGGACATCGAGCGCGGTGACGCGGATGGCGTCGTTGGCGCGGTCGCCGACATCCTGATTGCTTTCGCCGGAAGCCCGCACATAGGTGCCGATGCCGCCGAACCACAGAAGGTCGACAGGCGCCTTGAGGATGGCGTTCATGATCTCGACCGGCGTCGCCGTGGTCTTGGTGAGGCCGATCGCGGCGGCCGCCGCCGGCGGCAGCGTGATCGATTTCTGGTTGCGCGAGACGATGACGCCGCCTTCCGACAGCTTCGACTTGTCATAGTCCTGCCAAGACGAGCGCGGCAGGGCGAACATGCGCTGGCGCTCTGCCATCGAGGCCGCCATATCCGGATCGGGATCGATGAAGATGTCGCGATGGTCGAAGGCGGCGATCAGCCTGGTGGCCGGCGACAACAGCATGCCGTTGCCGAACACGTCGCCCGACATGTCGCCGACGCCGACAACGGTGAAGGGCGAGGTCTGGATGTCGCGGTTCATCTCGCGGAAATGCCGCTTCACCGCTTCCCAGGCGCCCTTGGCGGTGATGCCCATCTTCTTGTGGTCGTAGCCGGCCGAGCCGCCGCTGGCGAAGGCGTCGTCCAGCCAGAAGTGGTGCTGCTCGGAAATCGCGTTGGCGATGTCGGAAAAGGTCGCCGTACCCTTGTCGGCGGCGACGACGAAATAGGGATCGTCCTTGTCGCGCCGCACCACGCCCGCCGGCGGAATGACGCCGTCGACGCCGATATTGTCGGTGATCGAAAGCAGGCTGGAGACGAAGTTCTTATAGGCCGATGTGCCGGCTTCGAAGATGGCGTCCCGCCCGGCGCTCATCGGCAGTTTCTTCGGATAGAAGCCGCCCTTGGCGCCGACCGGCACGATGACTGCATTCTTGACCTGCTGCGCCTTGACCAACCCAAGCACCTCGGTGCGGTAGTCCTGGGCGCGGTCCGACCAGCGCAGGCCGCCGCGCGCCACCGGGCCGAAGCGCAGATGCACGCCTTCGACCTCGGAGCCGTAGACGAAGATCTCGCGCCATGGCCGCGGCGCCGGCAGTCCTTCGATCGCCTGCGAGTCGAGCTTGATCGCCAGCGACTGCCCTTTCGATTTCGTATCGGCTACGAAATGATTGGTGCGCAGCGAGGCTTCGATGAGGTTGAGATAGCGGCGAATGATGGTGTCGTCATCGATATTGGGCACCTCCTCCAGCGCATCCTTGATCTTGGCTCTGAGGTGCTTGGCCGCGACCACGCCGTCGCCCTCCGCCGTCGGCCCGAGCCGGGCGACGAACAGCGCGTGCAGGCCCCGCGCGATCTCCGGGTAGCGGTTGAGCGCGGCGGCGATGAAGTCCTGGCTCTGCGGAATGCCGGCCTGCTGCAGATAGCGGCCATAGGCGCGCAGGATGGTGATCTCGCCGGACCATAGGCCGGCCGTCTGCGCCAGGCCGTTATAGCCGTCATTGTCGACATCGCCGCGCCAGACCGACAGGAAGGCGTCCTCGAACATAGCGCCGCCATCCGTAAGATCGATCGGCTTGCCGTAGCGGTTCTCCAGCTCCATGTCGTGGATGAAGACCTTGCCGGAGCCGGTGTCGGCGACCTCGAAGGTGCGTTCGCTGATGACGCGGAAACCGATATTTTCCAGCACCGGCACGCGCCGCGACAGCGCCACCGGGCTGCCGAAATGGTGGATCTTCAAAGCCGCCTGGTGCGGCTTCTGGCCGGCATGGCGGTAATAATCGATGGCGATCGGATTGTCGGCGCCGATCTTCGCGATGCGTCCGGCATCGACCAGCGCCACGGCGGCCGAGAAGCTATCGCGATAACTCTCGGGGAAACGCGCCGCGATCGCCTTCAAGCCCGGATCGCTGTCGGCCGCCTCCGCGGCTTCGGACAGCGCGTCCTCCCAGGTGCGCACGATGTCGCGGATCGCCGCCTCGATCGTCGACTGCTCGACCTTTGGCGTCTTGCCGCCGGAACGGCCGATGATGAAATGCACCCGCGCCAATCCGCCTTCCGGAAAGGCCGGGTAATAGGCCGACAGCCGGCCCTCGAACACGGTTTTCAGATAGGTGCCGACCTTCTCGCGCACGACGCTGTCATAGCGGTCGCGCGGCACGAAGACGATGACCGACACGAAGCGGTCGAACTGGTCGGCCCGCACCAGCGCCCGCACCCGCGGGCGCTCGATCAGCCCGAGGATTGCGCTGGCATGCTTGCGCAGGACGGGAATGGGAACCTGGAACAGCTCGTCGCGCGGATAGCTTTCCAGGATGTTGATCAGCGCCTTGCCGGAATGATCGTGCGGATCGAAGCCGGATTTCGAGATGACGGCCTCGGCCTTCGAGCGCAGATAGGGGATCTTCATCACCGAGCGCGTGTAGGCGGTCGAGGTGAACAGGCCGACGATGCGCAATTCGCCCGCCAGAGCGCCTTTCGAGGTGTAGGTCTTGATGCCGATGTAATCGAGATAGATGCGCCTATGCACCGACGATTTGGCGTTGGCCTTGGTGACGATCAGCGGCTCCGGCCCGTGCAGGAAGGCGCGGATTTCGGGCGTCGTCGTCACCGCCTCGGTGCCGCGCCTCAGCACCAGCACGTCGGGATCGGACAGGATGCCGAGGCCGGGCTTCTCGGCGCGCTCAAGATTGCCGCTCTCCTCGCCGCCGACATATTTGAACTCACGCATGCCGAGGAAGGTGAAATTGTCGTCGCGCAGCCATTCGAGAAAGGCGATCGCCTCGGCAACGCTCTTCTTGTCGAGCGGCACGGCCGAATAGCGGAATTCGGAAATCGCCTGGTCGAGGCGGGCGAGCATTCGCTTCCAGTCGACGACGGCGGCGCGGACCTGGGAAAGCACCTTGCGCAGCCGCTCGGTAAGGTTTTTCGCCTGCTCGGCTGTCAGCCGCGGGATATGCACATGGACGACGCTCAGCCGGTCATCATCCTCCTTGCCGCCGTCGCTAAGCACCTCGACCACACCGGTCTTGCCGTGGCGGACAGTGACGATCGGATGGGTGACCAGGGTCGGCTCGCCGCTTGTCTCGGTGATTTCGCCGAGAATGGAATCGAACAGGAACGGCATATTGTCGTTGACGACGGTGATGACCGTGACCGGCCGGCCGTCGCACGCAACGCCTGAATCGGCTTCGACGGAGACGACGCTTTCGCCTTTCCTGTGGCTGGCGACCGCTTGGGCGGCGAGCTCGCCGGCGCGCTCGAGGTCGGCCACGTCATAGGCCGCGATGTCCTCGGCAGGCGCCCGCGCCAGCAGATAGTCGGCAAGCCTTGCAGGTTTCTCCTCCGCTTTCGCGGCGGCTTTCTTCCTCGGCTTGGATTTCACGCTGGCCATGACGCTTAGTCCCTCCCGTTATATGCTTTTGCGACTATGGTAGCCAGATGAGCGCTGTTTGGCGACAAAGGTTTGACGACGCTTTAAAAAATTCGAACCGACGCCATCGGCTCGCGAGGAGAAACCAGATGACCGGCAAAATAACCGCGCTTGACCTTGTCCAGGCGGAACTCGGCGAGGCGACGAAAGCCTATTTCGACAAATGTCGGGAGAAGCTCGGCCTCGTGCCCAACGTGCTTCTCGCCTACGCCTTCGACGAGAAGAAGCTGCGTGCCTTCACCGACATGTACAACGACCTGATGCTGGGCGAGTCCGGCTTGTCGAAGCTGGAGCGCGAGATGATCGCCGTGGCCGTCTCCTCGCTGAATCACTGCTTCTACTGCTTGACCGCTCATGGCGCGGCGGTGCGTCAGCTGTCGGGTGAGCCGGCGCTTGGCGAGATGATGGTGATGAATTTCCGCGCCGCCGATCTGTCGGACCGCCAGCGCGCCGTGCTCGAATTCGCCGTGAAGCTGACCGAAGAGCCGGCCAGGATCGTCGAAGCCGACCGCACCGCCTTGCGCCAGGCCGGCTTCTCCGACCGCGACATCTGGGACATCGCCTCGACCGCCGCCTTCTTCAACATGTCGAACCGGGTGGCCGCCGCGGTCGACATGCGGCCCAACCCCGAATACCACGCCATGGCAAGGTAAAGGCGGCGGACTTTACATTAGCAACCTCGAATTTTTCGTTGCCCGCGGCGCTGTTTGGTCCGATGATCAGGATTGCGGCAAAGCCGCATATCACGATTGCGGCGTAGCCGCATATCAGGATTGCAGCATCGCTGCATATCGGATCGCAGCATCGCTGCATATCGGACTGCGGCACAAGCCGCATATCAACGATTGCAGCGTAGCTGCATATCGGATTGCAGCATCGCTGCATATCGCAAGCGGCGTGGCCGCATGCCGGTTCGACGCCGCCGACAAGGGAGGAGAACATGGCGAAATTTCTCTATGTCTATCACGGCTCCGGCAAGATGCCGACCGACGACGCCGAACGGAAAGCGGCTATGGATGCCTGGACCGGCTGGTACGACAGGCTCGGCTCGGCCGTGGTCGACGGCGGCAATCCGGTCGGCATGTCGAAGACGGTGCTGCCGAGCGGCAAGATCGAGAACAATGGCGGCAGCAATCCGACTGCCGGCTACACAATCGTTGAAGCCAAGAACATCGACGATGCCGTCGCCAAAGCCAAGGACTGCCCGATCCTGATGGATCCTGGCTTCAGCGTCGAGGTCGCGCCGATCATTGAAATGATGTGAGGCCGGCGCTCTATCGCGCGGCGATCGCCGCGGCCGCGCCTGCCATTGTCGTGGCGCTGACGCGGTTGGCGATCTTCATGGCGTGCTTGCTCTTCAAGAGCCGGCGCGCCTGCGAAGCGGCCAGTACCCAGGAAAAGTCGATGACCACCAGCACGATAGCCATGGTCAGCGTCAGCTCGACCCAGCCGATAACGCTGACCGAGGCAAGATCGATGATGGTCGGCAGCAGCGCCAGATAGAACATCATGATCTTGGGGTTGCCGAGCGTCACCGCCATGCCGGCAATGAACAGTTTCACGGGCGAGTCCTCGCGCGGCATCTCGCCCTCCTTGGCCTCGACCGGCGCCGTCCACATCTTGAAAGCGAGATAAGCAAGGTAGGCGACACCCACCCATTTCACGACGACGAAGGCGTAATGGAAGGTCTGCGCCACGACGGCGAGCCCGAACACCGCCAGCGACAGCCAGATGGCCTCGCCGATCCACATCGCCAGCAGGAAGGGGAAGACGTCGCGGAACCCCTTCGAGATCACCCGCGCCACAAGTGCTGCGATCGACGGGCCAGGCGAGCCGGCGGCAACGAACAGCGCGGCGGCGAAGATCAGCAGCGAGGCGAGATGCATGGCGAACCTCTTGGACTGGGATTGGCTGCCATACTAACCAGCGGAAGCAGCATTGGCAAAGATGGTCAATCGCTGATGCCGGCGCCGCCCGCATCAGGCCGCCGCAGGCTTTCGTGGAAAGGGCAGGGCAATCGCACACGGTGCTCCCCCTCTCCGTCTCGGCTAGGCCGAGCCACCTCTCCCCCACTTTGTGGGGGCGAGGAACCCAAGCTTTCCCAGGTCGCGACATTGGCGGTTGGCGTTTCCTCGCCCCCATGAAATGGGGGAGAGGTGTCCGCGTAGCGGACGGAGAGGGGGCAGCGCCAGCGCCCGAGAACTGGCGTTGAGCCGAGTCCGGCCGAGGGCACTTGCCCCTTCGTCACCCTGCCGCTAGAAGACCCGTCCCTTTACCCATTTTCGAGCATCGCTTTGCCTCAGTAACCGCCGGTCTCGCCAACTCTTCTGAATGCACCGCAGGCCCAGTCATTGGCGCGCCTGCTCTATTTCACGTGTTCTTCAGGCGGCGGTTCGAGACCGGTTTGGCATTGCTGAGCCGCCGTCGCATGCAATCCGCGCCGACGCCTGACTTTCAAACATACAGTCTTCGCCACGCCGTGGCCCATGAGGGGCAGCTCGGACATCGCCGGCCTGACGGACTTCCCGACGGGAAGGGCCAACCGGCATCTCTCGAACTTTGTGTGTCCGCTGGACGATTGCGCCCGCAATCGCGCCTCGACCTCTCATCAATTGCAATCGCTGCGGCGGCCTCAAGCCTTATCGATGCGGCGGGAAATTCCGCGTCAATGCCAATGGCAAGCGCATTGACGTCTGGCTGATCTATCGCTGCGTCGACTGCGACAATTCCTGGAATTTCGCCATCCTGGAACGGCGAAACCGCCGCGACATCGAGCCGGCGCTGCTCGCCGCGTTTGAAAGCAACGATCCGGACCTTGTCCGCCGCCACGCCTTCGATGGCGCGATGCTGCGCGGCCGGGCTGGCCGGATCGAGGAATCTCCCGGCGTCACGGCCCGAAAGGAGCTTCTGGACGGCGAGCCGGGACGCGCGACCGCGCTCGAGCTCGAGCTTCGGCTCGAGGGCACGACGCCTTTGCGGCTGGACCGCCTGCTTGCCGGCGAGCTCGGCCTCTCGCGGTCAAGACTTCAGGCTCTGGATAACCGAAGGCGGCTGACTTTCGAACCGGACGGCGCTAAGGCATTGCGGAAACCGCTTCGCAACGGCCTGGCCGTGCGCATCGATCTGGCCGAGGAGTCCGATTGCACGGCGATCGTCTCGGCTGCCTGCCGCTGAAGCGAAAAGAGAGAGCGACCGCTCCCTCTTTTGAGCCCTTGGCTGAAAACCTTACGCCGCGCCCATCACCTTGGACGCCTTCTCGAAGCGCTTGCGCTCGTTCGGGTCGAGATAGAGCTTGCGCAGACGGATGGTCTTCGGCGTCACCTCGACCAGCTCGTCGTCCTGAATCCAGGCAAGCGCCCGCTCCAGCGTCATGCGGATCGGCGGGGTCAGCTTCACCGCTTCGTCCTTGCCGGCGGCGCGGATGTTGGTGAGCTTCTTGCCCTTGAGCACGTTCACTTCGAGGTCGTTGTCACGGCTGTGGATGCCGATGATCATGCCCTGATAGACCTTGACGCCCGGATCGATGATCATCGGGCCGCGGTCTTCCAGGTTCCACATGGCGTAAGCGACCGACTCGCCCTGCTCGTTGGAGATCAGCACGCCATTGGTGCGGCCGGGCAGCTCGCCCTTATAGGGCTCATAGGCGAAGAACAGGCGGTTCATCACGGCGGTGCCGCGCGTGTCGGTCAACAGTTCCGACTGATAGCCGATCAGGCCCCGCGTCGGCGCGTGGAAGACCAGGCGCTGGCGGTTGCCGCCGGACGGGCGCAGCTCGACCATCTCGGCCTTGCGCTCCGACATCTTCTGCACGACGACGCCGGCATGCTCCTCGTCGACGTCGATGACGACTTCCTCGACCGGCTCGAGCAGCTGGCCGTCATCGCCCTTCTGCATGACGACGCGCGGACGCGACACGGCGAGCTCGAAACCTTCGCGGCGCATCGTCTCGATCAGCACCGCGAGCTGCAATTCGCCGCGGCCGGAGACGAAGAAGGAGTCCTTTTCGGCCGATTCCTCGATCTTCAACGCGACATTGCCCTCGGCCTCGCGCAGCAGGCGGTCGCGGATGACGCGGCTGGTCACCTTGTCGCCCTCGGTACCCGCAAGCGGGCTGTCATTGACCAGGAAGGACATGGTCACGGTAGGCGGGTCGATTGGCTGCGCATGCAGCGGCTCGCTCACCGCCGGATCGCAGAACGTATCGGCGACCGTACCCTTGGACAGGCCGGCGATGGCCACGATGTCGCCCGCCTGGGCTTCGTCGATCGGCTGGCGCTCGAGGCCGCGGAAGGCGAGGATCTTCGAGATGCGGCCGGTCTCGATCTGCGTGCCATCATGGTGCAGCACCTTGACAGCCTGGTTGGCCTTCAGCGTGCCGGACTCGATGCGGCCTGTGATGATGCGGCCGAGGAACGGATTAGCCTCGAGGATGGTGCCGATCATGCGGAACGGGCCGGGATGCACCGTCGGCGCCGGCACATGCTTGACGACAAGATCGAATAGCGGGGCGAGACCCTGGTCTTTCGGACCTTCCGGATTTTCCGAGACCCAGCCGTCGCGGCCCGAACCGTAGAGGATCGGGAAATCGAGCTGCTCGTCGGTGGCGTCGAGCGCGGCGAAGAGGTCGAACACCTCGTTGACCACTTCGATATGGCGGGCGTCCGGACGGTCGATCTTGTTGATGACGACGATGGGGCGCAGGCCGACCTTGAGGGCCTTGCCGACGACGAATTTGGTCTGCGGCATCGGGCCTTCGGCGGCGTCGACGAGCACGATCGCCGAATCCACCATCGACAGAATGCGCTCGACCTCGCCGCCGAAATCGGCGTGTCCGGGCGTGTCGACGATGTTGATGCGGGTGCCGTGCCAGTCGACCGAGGTCGCCTTGGCCAGGATGGTGATGCCGCGCTCTTTTTCGAGGTCGTTGGAATCCATTGCGCGCTCGGCGACGCGCTGGTTGTCGCGGAAGGCGCCGGACTGTTTCAGGAGCTGGTCGACAAGCGTGGTTTTGCCATGGTCGACGTGCGCGATGATCGCGATATTGCGGAGGTTCATGTGTCTGGTCTCGGGAATGTTGCAGGCAGCAGGCCCAAAAGCGCCGCCTTTTTCGGTTGCGCGGCTCATACAAGGTTTTTCGCAATTGCGAAAGGGGAGGCCGGACCCCAAATACATGGTCACTGATTCTTAAACGTCTTGGGGTGAAATGATTCCGTTAACCAAGGCGGAACCTTTGAGGGGCCGGACAGTTCCATGTTCATGACCGATCAGATGTCCAGATTGCGTCCGGTTTTCGCGTGGGCAGCGCTTGGCGTGCTTGTCGCGGCGGGCGCAGCGCAATCGGCGGCAGCCCTCAGGGAAGTCGATCCGATCACGCCGCCCGACGCCAGGACCGCGCAGCAGATGTTCGCCGACGCCCCTGACGGCGTCGACCCGATCGTCACCGGCCCGGTCAGCGCCGCCTTCAAGCAACGCCAGAAGGATGCCAACTGCGACACCGCAGTCTGGCCGAACATTCCCGCGGCTTGCTATCCGGATTGACGCTCTTCACGGCATTTCAGAGTTCAGTTCTGGACTGCCACGGCGCTTTAACGTCGCGGCAATAGATCGAGCGGCTGCTGGGCCTAGGGTGTGTTGAGATTCAGGTTAGGCCGAGTCGAGAACGGTGGTTTCCGAGAACCGGAGCGGAGCGTACTTAAAGTACGTGAGCACCGGAAGCGCAGGAAACCATTGTTCGCAGGCCGGCATCACCTGAATCTCAACGCAGCCTAAGCCGACCGCACCGGATCGAGCGTCACCTTGTAAAGCTCGTTGTCGTCGCGATCCATCAGCCGCACCGTGAGCTGCTCCGTCGCGCCTGAAATATCGACCAGCCCGAAGAACTGCAGGCCGGCCGACGGCGGCAGGTTCTGGCCCTGCTCGGCGGTCGGCGCCTTGATGAACTTCAGCTCCGGCCCGAAGGTCATGTCGAGGTCGTTGGGGCCGAAGGTGCCGGCATGGATCGGGCCGGAGACGAATTCCCAGAACGGATTGAAATCCTGGAACTGCGCCTTGTCGGGGTTGTAGTAGTGCGCCGCGGTGTAGTGGACGTCGGCGGTGAGCCACACGGTGTTGGTGATGCCGGCATTCTTGATGAAGCGCAGCACGTCGGCGAATTCGAGTTCGCGGCCCTTCGGCGCGCCATTGTCGTTGTTGCTGACAGCCTCGAAGCCGACCTTCTTCGCCGCGTCGTTCCAGACGACGAGGCTAAGCGGCATGTCGGCGGCGATGACCTTCCACGTCGCCTTGGAATTCGCCACCTCGCGCTTCAGCCACTTGGACTGCTCTTCGCCGATCATGCGCGACTTCGGCGTCAGCGTTTCCTGCAGATTGGGACCGTTCGGGCCGCGATAGGAGCGCATGTCGAGGAAGAACACGTCGAGCAGCGGCCCATGGGAGACCTTGCGGTAGACGCGGCCCGGCTCCGACGGCTCGTAGCGGATGGTCGTCATCTCATGAAAGGCGCGCGCGGCCCTGGCCGCCAGCACATGGATCGATTTTTCCTTGTAGCGGTCGTCGGCGGTCAGGTCCTTCGAGTCCGACCAGTTGTTGAGCACCTCATGGTCGTCCCACTGGTAGAAGGTCGGGCAGATGGCGGAGAGGGCAAGCACATGCTTGTCCATCATGTTGTATTTCCACTGATCGCGGTACTCGTCCAGCGTCTCGGCGACCTTGCGTTTGCCGTCGATCATGACGACGTTCTTCCACTTGCCGCCGCCGGGCAGGTCGACCTCGTCCTTCAAGGCGCCGTCGGCATAGATCGTGTCGCCGGAATGCAGGAAGAAATCCGGCGTGTGCTTGGCGATGGTCGAATAGGTCTTCATGCCGGTCTCGTCGATGCCCCACCCCTGGCCGGCGGTGTCGCCCGACCAGGCGAAGCGCACATCGCGCTTCGAGGACGGCGCCGTGCGGAAGCGGCCGACGATCGGCTCGGACACGGCATTGATGTCGGAGAGGTCGGCGGCGACCATGCGGTAGAAGATGTCCTGCTCCGAGGCGAGGTCGGTGAGCAGCCGCTTCACCGTGTAGTCGCTGGCCGGCGAGGTATCGAGCGCAGCCAGCCTTGTGGCATTGGCGAAGCTTTCGGTGGTCGACACTTCATACATCACGCGCGCCGGCCGATCGGTGCGGGTCCAGACCATGCCCGACGTGGCGTCGACATCGCCGGACTGGACGCCATGCGTGAACGCCGGGCGCTGGTTGGCGCGGGAATAATAGGGCAGCGCAAGTCCGGAGGCGCCGACAAGGCCAAAGGCGCTGGCCGAGGTGACGAAAGCGCGGCGGGTCAATGAGATCTTGTTCATGGCTGTCTCCGGATGGGCTTTGAACGGGACCGCCAAGCTCTCGCCTGAATGTTTCAGGCGCATATCGGAACCATGAAGTTTTGATAACAATGAACAGGCTTTCCTTCTCCCAAAGGGGAAACGTGAAACCCGCGCCGGGAGGCGTGCCGAGATTCGGGTCAGGACGAGCCGAAAACGGCGGTCTCCGAGAACCGGAGCGGAGCGTACTTAAAGTACGTGAGCACCGGAAGCGCAGGAGACTGCTGTTTGCAGGCCGGCCTCACCCGAATATCGACATGCCTCAAGCCGCCTGCGGCTCCGGCCCGAAGGCCGGCCTGTCGGTGTTGATCAAGAGCGAGATACACGCCGCCGCGATGCCCGTCATGCCGGCGATCAGGAAGGCCAGCTCGTAATTGCCCTGCAGCTCGCGCATCGTGCCGCCGAAGGCGGCGGCGGCTGCGGCGCCGATCTGGTGTCCGGCGACGATCCAGCCGAACACGATCGGCCCGCTGCGATCGCCGAAAGCCTCGTTGGCGAGCCGCAACGTCGGCGGCACGGTGGCGATCCAGTCGAGCCCGTAGAGCACGGCGAAAATGATCAGGCTGGTCGCCGAGAAGCCGGAATAGGGCAGGTAGATCAGCGACAGCCCACGCACGGCGTAATAGACGCCGAGCAGCTTGCGCGGATCGAAACGGTCGGTGAGCCAGCCGGACAGCGTCGTGCCGATCAGGTCGAAAATGCCCATCATCGACAAGAGCCCGGCCGCCTGCACCTCGCCAATGCCCATATCGCCGCAGAAGGCGATGAGATGCGTGCCGACGAGACCATTGGTGGTGAAGCCGCAGACGAAGAAGGTGGCGAACAGGTACCAGAACACCCGGGTACCGGCCGCGCGGCGCAGCGTGTTCAGCGTATGCGCCAGGAAATTGCCTTGCGAGGCCGGCGACACCGGTGGCACGTCATTCGCATCGGCGCCGAAGCGAACCTGGCCGATCGAAGCGGGGCGTTCCGGCACGAGCAGCAGAACGAGCGGGATCAGCGCGGCGGTGGCCAGCGCTACGGCAATCGCCACCGGCTTCCAGCCGCCGCTTTGTGCCAGCGAGGCGATCAGCGGCAGGAACACCAGCATGCCCGTGGCGCTGGAGGCCGACATCAGGCCCATCATCAGGCCGCGATTGGTCTTGAACCAGCGATTGACAATGGTGGCGCCCAGCACGCTCGCCACCGCGCCCGAACCGATGCCGGAAAACACGCCCCAGGTGAGGAAAAGATGCCAGGGCTCGGTCATCAACAGGCTGAGCGCCGTCGATCCCGACATCACCAGCAGCGCGCCAAGCAGCGTGCGGCGGAGCCCGATGCGTTCCATCAGCGCGGCGGCGAACGGTCCGGTCAAGCCGTAAAGCAGGATGCCGACGCTGGCGGCCCAGGACGTCACGTCGCGATGCCAACCGAAGCTTTCCTCCAGCGGAACCATCATCACCGAGGGTGCCGAGCGAAGCCCGGCCGCTATCAGCAGGCACAGGAAAATGACGCCAACGACGACGAAAGCGTAGCGCTGGCCAAACGGACGGGACTGGATTATCATGTTACTGACCGGTACGTTGCAATGGGACGAGGCCATACATACGTACCGGTCAGTAACATTGTCAAGCGAGTTGTTTGCATGCCATCGGACAATAAAATTGAAGCGTTGTTGAGCGAGGCCCCGGCCCCAAGGGCGGCGGACAAGATCCTGGACGTGGCGCGCGACCTTTTTTATCGCGAAGGCATCAGGGCGATCGGCGTCGACGAGATCGTCAAGCGCGCCGGCGTCACCAAGCCGAGCCTCTATCGCAGCTTCCCGTCCAAGGACGAGCTCGCCGCCTCTTATCTGCGCAAATACGACCTCGAATTCTGGGAGCGCTTCGACGAAGCGGTCGACGCGCATCCGGGCGATCCGCGCGCGCAAATCATCGCTTTCCTCACCCGCGTCGGCAAACGCACGCAAAAGCCTGACTATCGCGGCTGCGGCATGACCAACGCTGCGGTGGAATATCCCGAGCGCGGCCATCCCGCGCGGGTGGTGAGCGAGAACAATAAGGTCGAATTGCGCCGCCGCCTGCGCGCCATGGCCGCCGCGATGGGCGCCGCCGATTCCGACACGCTGGGCGACGGCCTGCTGCTGCTCATTGAGGGCGCCTATATCAGCGGCCAGCTCTTCGGCCTGGGCGGACCGGCGGCGGCAGTTGCCCGCAACGCCGATCTCTTGATCGAAGCCAGCTTGAAGAAATAGCAATTGAAGCTACGCTTTCGACAACTCGAACGGAGTTGTCCGTAATGCGCGCTCTTCTGATCCCGCTTGCCCTCGCCGGTTTCTGCCAGACGGCCCAGGCCGGCGACATCTCCAGCGCCTATACCGATCTCGACTGGAAGAAGGACTGCGTGACCTATGCGCAGGCCGCGGAAGGCGACGGCGACTGGGCGAGCCTTGCCTGCTCGGGCTATCGCGGCTACCCGGTGCTGATCGGCTGCGAGGACGCGCGCGAATCCATCTATTACGGCTTTCCGTCCGACGACATGACCGCGGTCTGGGAGAGCTTCACCGCCTTCAACGGCTCCGGCCCGAAGGTGGAATGGCGCATCGAGACCAATGGCGAGGTCGCCATCCCCTTCGCCGCCATCCACCGCCGCTCGGTCAGCAATCCCGAGGACGAGAACAAGTCGATCGAGGTGCTCGTCGTCGCCAAGGTGGCGCAGCCGGAAGAACACCAAGGCTGCACGATCGGCCTGGTCTTAGCCACCGGCAATGCGCAGGCCAACGACCAGGCGCGCAAGCTCGCCGACGATAAGGCGAAAACCTTCACCTGCGGCAAGGACAAGCGCGAAGTGATCGGCGACGTGCCGCCCTTCGGGAGAGTGGATAACTAGCGGAGCCTAGCCAAACATTGGGCCAGCGCCGGATCAGGTTTCCATCGGCGGACTTGCCTAGTAAACCCGTGTTCCGATTGCAGCCGGTCTTGGGAGGTTCCGCTTGCCCAGTTCTGTCAGCCTTGCGAACGAGAACGGCGTGGCGGTGGTTACCATCGACAACCCGCCGGTCAATGCGCTGAGTTTTCATGTCCGCAAGCCGCTTTACGAGGCGCTCGCCGCGCTGCGCGATGATCCCGCCGCGAGCGCGATCGTCATTGCCTGCGCCGGGCGCACCTTTGTCGCCGGCGCTGACATCACCGAATTCGGCAAGCCGGTCCAGCAACCGGAATTGCGCGCCATCATCGCCCTGCTGGAAACCATCGCCAAGCCGACGGTCGCCGCCATTCACGGCACGGCGCTGGGCGGCGGTCTGGAGCTGGCGCTCGGCTGCCATTTTCGCGTCGCGGACGCCGGAGCCAAGCTCGGCCTGCCGGAGGTAAAGCTCGGCCTTTTGCCGGGCGGCGGCGGGACCGTCCGTTTGCCACGCTTGGTCGGTGCCGCGAAAGCGCTCGGCATGATCGTCTCGGGCACGCCGATCTCGGCCGGCGAGGCGAAGGCCGCCGGTCTTGCCGATGCGGTTGTCGATGGAGATCTGTTGAGAGAGGCGGTTCGTATCGCCCACGAAATGGCTGATCGAGGCGGACCTTTCGTGCCGGTGCGTGACCGCAATGACCGCCTTGCCGGGACCGATCTTGCAGCCTTCGACAGCCTAGCCGCCGATCTGGCCAGAAAAGCCCGCGGACTGGAAGCGCCGCTGGCCTGTGCCGAAGCCGTGCGCAACGCGATCACCTTGCCGTTCGACGCGGCCCTGGCGGCCGAGCGGCAACTTTTCCTGAAACTCGTTTCCGGCGATCAGTCGCGCGCGCAGCGGCATTTGTTCTTTGCCGAGCGCGAGGCGGCGAAGCTGCCCGGCAAGGATCTGCAGAAGCGCCGGATCGAACGCGTCGGCATCATCGGCGCCGGCACGATGGGCGGCGGCATCGCCATGGCCTTTGCCAATGGCGGTCTCCCGGTGACTTTGCTCGAGACCGGCGGGGAGGCGCTGCGGCGCGGCCTGGCGACGATCGAGAAGAACTATGCCGTCTCCGTCAGCCGCGGCTCGTTGAGCGAAGAGGCGAAGCAGCAGCGGCTCGGCCTGTTCAAGGGCAGCACCGATTACGCCGATCTCGCCGATTGCGATTTGGTCATTGAGGCCGTGTTCGAGGACATGGCGGTCAAAAAGGAGGTGTTCGGCAAAGTCGACGCCATCGCCAAGCCCGGCGCCATCCTCGCCACCAACACCTCCTATCTCGATGTGAACGAAATCGCCGCCTCGACCTCGCGGCCACAAGATGTGCTCGGCATGCATTTCTTTTCGCCGGCAAATGTCATGAAGCTCCTGGAGATCGTGCGCGCCGAGAGGACGGCACCCGAGGTGCTGGCGACGGTGACCGATCTCGCGCGGCGCATCGGCAAGGTGGCGGTCGTCGTCGGCGTCTGCCACGGTTTCGTCGGCAACCGGATGCTTTCGGCGCGAGGCGCCGAGAACGAGGCGCTGTTGCTGGAAGGCGCGACGCCGAGCCAGGTCGACAAGGCGTTCACCGATTTCGGCTGGCCGATGGGGCCGTTCCAGATGGGCGACCTCGCCGGCCTCGACATTGGCTGGCGCAACCGCAAGGCGCGAGGCCAGACGGCGGTGATTGCCGATACGCTGTGCGAGCAGGGCCATTTCGGCCAGAAGACCGGGCGCGGCTGGTACGGTTACGAGACCGGCTCGCGTGAGCCGATTGCCGATCCGGAAGTCGAGGCGCTGATCCGGGCGAAGGCGGCGGAGCTTGGAATTGCGCGGCGCGAGATCGGCGCCGACGAGATCATCGAGCGCACGCTCTATCCGCTGGTCAACGAGGGCGCCAAGATCCTCGAGGAAGGCATCGCCGCGCGCGCGTCCGATATCGATGTCGTCTGGGTCAATGGCTACGGGTTCCCGATCGGCAAGGGCGGACCGATGTTCTGGGCCGCCCTTGCAGGCGCTGCGAAGATCGTCGAGCGGCTGGAGTTCTGGCACTGGCAGACCGGCCGGGCGATCTTCGAGCCGGCGCCGGCGTTGAGGCGGTTTGCCGAGACCGGGGCTTGGGAAGAAGTGAGCGACGCCCGGTAATTCGTCATTCCAGGGCGAAGCGAAGCGTAGACCCTGGAATCCATGCCGTTCCATCAGACGAAGAATGCCACGGTCCGGAACAGGCATTGGCGCAGCCGTCGCTGGTTCTGCGCAGTTGAGCAGCGTCGAGGTCACACCATGGATCCTCGGGTCTGCGCTACGTCGCTACGCTCCTTGCTCCGCCCGTGGATGACGAACGCACAGGCGTCCCCACCAAATTTGACCATGTGGACAAATCTCAGGCGCCGTTCCATAGTCCCGGGTGTCTGACATTTGGAACGGCCGGCTCGACACGGCTGTCGAACAGAGGGGCACTTCAATGGAAAACGAACGTAGCAAAACGCAACGCGCCGGCCTATCGCGGCGCAACGTGCTGGAACTCGGCGCGCTCGGCCTCGCGGCCACCGTGCTGCCCGGCGCGGCCTTCGCCAAGGACAAGAAGCTGAAGGTGGCGGCGATCTTCGCCACCCCGATCGAGGAGCCGTGGGACAATCAGATCCATGTTGCCCTGCAGAAGGCCGAGAAGGAGCTGGGCATCGAATACAAATGGTCGGAAAAGGTGCAGACCGCCGACTTCAGCCGCGTGATGCGCGAATATGCGCAGGGCGGCTACCAGCTGGTGCTGGGCGATGCCTTCGCCGCCGAGCGCGAGTCGCGCCGCACGGCCAAGCAGTTCCCGAAGACGGCCTGGCTGTTCGGCTCCGGCGCCGGCCCGGCCGAACCCAATTTCGGCGTCTTCGACAACTGGATCCATGAGCCCGCCTATCTCTCCGGCATGATCGCCGGAAAGATGTCGAAATCGGGCACGGTCGGCGCCGTCGCGGCGATGGGCATTCCGGAAGTGAACCGGCTGGTCAATGCTTTCTTCGCCGGCGCCAAGGAGGTCAACCCGAACGTCAAGAAGAAGGTCGCCTTCATCGGCTCTTTCTTCGATCCGCCCAAGGCCAAGGAAGCGGCCGTGGCGCAGATCGATGCCGGCGTCGATGTCATCTATGCCGAGCGCTTCGGCGTCATCGAGGCGGCCGTGGAGAAGAAGATTTTTGCAATCTCCAACATGTCCGATCAGTCCAGCCTCGGGCCGGATACGGTCATCACCGGCCCGGTGTGGGACATGTTTCCGACCGTCGAGCAGGCGATCAAGCTGGTCAAGGCCGGCGTCTTCACCGCGCAGGACTATGGCGATTTCTCGCGCATGGCCAAGGGCGGCTCGTATCTGGCACCCTACCACAAATTCGACAAGACGCTGCCCGCCGACGTCAAGGACCTGGTCGAGAAGAAGAAGGCCGAGATCCTCGAAGGCAATTTCCGCGTCGACGTCGACGAGAACACGCCGGTTTCGGATTAGAGCCGGCGTTCCCCTCCCCCTTGAGGGGAGGGTGGCCCGCAGGGCCGGGAGGGGTCGCCCGCGACGCGCTCCATCCTTTTCATCAACGTCGAGGCGGTTGAGGCGACCCCTCCCGCCTCGCTTCGCTCGGCACCCTCACCTCAGGGGGGAGGGATACCAGCGCAGGAGCACCCTTGTCCGCCCCACTCATCGAAATGCGCGGCATCACCAAGAGCTTCGGCGCCGTCAAGGCGAACGAGGCCGTCGACCTCAGCGTCGCGCCCGGCGAGATCCTCGGCCTTTTGGGTGAGAACGGCGCCGGCAAGACGACGCTGATGAACGTGCTGTTCGGCGCCTATGCGCCGGACGCCGGCGAGATCCTGGTCGAGGGCAGGCCGGTTGCCATCCACAATTCCGCCGACGCCTTGGCTGCCGGCATCGGCATGGTGCACCAGCATTTTCACCTCGCGCCGCGTCTCACGGTTCTGGAGAACCTCCTGATCGGCATTCCCGGCAAGTCCGGCCGCGTCGACCGTGCTCGCGGACTTGCCCGCCTGGACGAAATCAGCCGGCAATATGGGCTAAGCCTCGATCCGAACCTGCCGGTCTCAACGCTGTCGGTCGGAGAACAGCAGCGATTGGAGATCATCAAGGCGCTGTTTCGCGGCGCCAGGCTTTTGATCCTCGACGAGCCGACGGCGGTGTTGGCGCCGAGCGAAGTCGATGGCCTGTTCGGCGCCCTGCGCTCGATGGCTGCGCAAGGGCTCGGCATCATCTTCATCTCCCACAAGCTCAACGAAGTCAGGGCCCTCACCCACCGCTGCGTCGTCCTGCGCCACGGCAAGGTGGCCGGCCGCGTCGACCATCCGGCAAGCACCACATCGGCAGAAATGGCGAAGCTGATGTGCGGCCATGAAATCGTCCCGCCGGTCAAACAGTCTTCGACGCCCGGCGCTTCCGTGCTGACACTCGACGGCATATCCACTTCCGCTCACGCCGGCACGCCGCTGCGCGAGGTCTCGCTTTTCGTCCGCGCGGGCGAGATCCTGGGCGTCGCCGGCGTTTCCGGCAACGGCCAGCGTGCGCTGGCCGACGTCATTTCCGGCATGCTGCCGCCCAACGCCGGCGTGATGACGATAGCCGGCAAAGCGGTTGCGCAATTTTCGCCGCGCAAATTGCAGGCGCTCGGCCTCGGCCGCATCCCGGAAGACCGGATGACGACCGGCCTGCTCACCAATTTGCCTTTAGCCGACTCCATGGTGCTGCCGCGCGTCGGCACCGAGGCCTTCAGCCGCAAGGGCCTGCTCAACCCGGCCGCCATCCGTGCCTTCGCAGAGGCGCAGATCAAGGCCTATGACATACGCTGTCCCGGACCGATGGTGCGCGCCGGTGCGCTGTCCGGCGGCAATCTGCAGAAGGCGCTTCTTGCGCGCGAGCTCGCTTTCGACCCCAAGGTGCTGATCGTCTCGCAGCCGACGCGCGGCCTCGACATCGGCGCCGCGCGCTTCATCCATGAAAAATTCCTCGCCATGCGCGCCAAGGGCTGCGGCATCATCGTCATCGGCGAGGACCTCGAGGAATTGCTGATGCTCTCGGACCGCATCGCGGTGATGTATGAGGGTCGCATCGCGGGCACGCTTTCCAGTGCGGAAGCTAGCGTCGCCAGGCTCGGCCTGATGATGACCGGCGCGGAGGGCCACGCCTGATGTTTCGCCTCGAAGCCCGCACGTCGACGCCCGCCTGGTTCAACCTGGCCCTCCCGCTCATCGCGATCGCCGCGACGCTGGTGCTCTGCAGTGGGCTCATTGCTGTAGCCGGCGCCGGCGTCGTCGAAGCCTATGGCGTGATGCTGTCGGCTTCGCTTGGCGACAGCTACGCCATCACCGAGACCCTGGTGCGCGCCGCCCCGATGATCTTCACCGGCCTGGCTGTGGCGATCGCCTTCCGCGCCAAATTCTGGAACATCGGCGCCGAGGGCCAGCTGCTCGCCGGCGCGGTGGCAAGCTGCTTCGTCGGCGCCATCCCGATGCCGGGCTATCTCGCCATGCTGCTGATGGCGCTTGTAGGCGCGGCTGCGGGCGCTCTCGTCGCGCTGGTGCCGGCGACATTGCGCGTCAAATTCAAGGTCGACGATGTGGTCAGCTCGCTGCTGCTCAACTCGGTCATCTATTATGCGCTGATGGCGCTGATCGAGGGGCCGTGGAAGGACACTTTTTCCGGCTACCCGATCTCCCCGCCGATCGAGGACTCGGCCAATTTCCCGGTGCTGATCGAGGGCACAAGGCTGCATCTCGGCGTCGTCGTGGCGCTGATCGCAGCACCCCTTTGCTGGTTCCTGATCGCCCGCACCACGCTCGGCTTTAGGATCCGCGTCACTGGCGAGAACCCGGAAGCCGCCCGCTATGGCGGCATCAATGTGCAGCGCGTGCTGCTCTCCACCGCTCTGCTCTCCGGCGCGCTGGCCGGGCTTGCCGGCGTTGGCGAGGTCGGCGGCGTCCACTTCCAGGTGATGAGTGACATCTCGCCGGGCTATGGTTATTCGGGCATCGTCGTCGCCATGCTTGCCCGGCTCAACCCGCTCGGCGTGGTGCCGGCGGCGATCTTCCTGGCCGTGGTCATGACCGGCGCCGAGGCGATGTCGCGCGCGACCGGCGTGCCGGCTTTCTTGAGCGATGTCATCCAGGGCACGGCGCTGCTGGCCATGCTGGTGGCGCTGCTCTTCACCGGCTACCGCATCCGCCGCGTGGGAGCGCAAATATGAGCGCGGTGTTCGAGCAGATCTTCCAGGTCGGCTTTCTCGCCGCCATCATCCGCATCGCCACGCCGCTCGCCTTCGCCACGCTCGGCGAAATGTTCTCCGAGCGGGCAGGCGTGCTCAATCTCGGCATCGAAGGCATCATGCTGCTGTCGGCGATGGCCGGCTTCACCGCCGCAAGCCTCAGCGGCAGCCTGTGGCTGGGCGTGCTGGTGGCCGTGCTGGTCGGGGCGCTGATGGGCGCGCTGCATGCGCTGTTCACCGTGGCGCTGGGGCTGAGCCAACATGTCTGCGGCATCGGGGTGACTTTGTTCTGTTCGGGCCTCGCCTATTTCCTCTACCGGCTGATCTTCGGTCAGCAATCGGTGCCGCCGAGCATTGACGGCTTCAAGACGGTGCCGATCCCGCTGCTTTCGGATATCCCGATCCTCGGCCCGGCGGTGTTCAACCAGTTCACGCTCGTCTATCTCGCCATCATCGCCATCCCGCTCGCCGCCTTCGTGCTCTACCGCACGCCCTGGGGGCTGTCGGTGCGCATGGTGGGCGAGAACCCGCGCGCGGCGGACTCAGCCGGCGTCAGCGTCATCGCCACGCGCTTCCAAGCGGTGATCCTCGGCGGCGCTCTGATGGGCGTTGCCGGCGCCTTCCTCACCATGGCGCAGTTCAACGCCTTCACCTTCGGTGTCGTATCCGGGCGCGGTTGGGTGGCGATTGCGCTGGTCGTGTTCGGCCGCTGGGATCCCTGGCGCTCGGCGGGCGCGGCGTTGCTCTTCGCCTTCGTCGACGCGCTACAGCTCAGGATGCAGGCCAGCGGCCTCGGCCACATCCCCTACGAAGCCTTCCTGATGCTGCCCTTCATTTTCACCATCGTCGCCATGGCTTTCATGTCCCGCAACGCGGTCGCGCCTTCGGCGCTGCTGAAGCCGTTCCGACGGGAGGAGCGGTAGACGAGGAACGCTCCTTCCTCTCCCCCGTCGATCGGGGGAGAGGTGTCGAGCGCAGCTCGACGGAGTGGGGGTCGACCCTTGGCGCGGTGGAGGAAGATTCTTCGTTGGCGACGATTGCCAGGTGGTTTCCCCACTCCGTCGCTGCTTCGCAGCGCCACCTCTCCCCCCTCCGGAGGGCGAGGAAAGGCGCCAAGCTGGCCTCAAATCGCCGTAAATCCATTGTCGACGAACAGATGCGCGCCGTTGACGAAGCTCGATTCGTCGCTGGCCAGGAACAGCGCCGCCTTCGCCACCTCTTCCGGTTCGCCGATGCGGCCTTGCTGCGCGGCCATGGCCGCGTCCGAGACGTCGACGCCGAGCTTGCCGAGATCGGCCACTTCACGCAGGCCGTGCGGCGTGCGGATGAAGCCCGGGCAGACGGCGTTGCAGCGGATGTTGCGGTCGCGGAACTCCACCGCGATCGCCCGCGCGAACATGTGGCAGGCGCCCTTAGTGGTGTCGTAGAGCACTTCGTTCGGAGTTGCCGCGACCGCCGAGATCGATGAGGTGCAGACGATCGAGCCGCCGCCGGCGGCGATCATGCCCGGCAGCACCGCGCGGGTCATCAGGAACATCGAGCGGACATTGACGGCATGCAGCCAGTCCCACTCCTGCAGCGTCGTCTCCAGGAACGGTTTGATGACGATCGTGCCGGCATGGTTGAACAGCACCGTGACCGGACCGAGCTTCACCGTCGCCGCCTTCACGGCCGCCTCGACCTGCGGCTCGTCCGAAACGTCGGCCACGAAATGCTCGGCGACGTGGCCTCGCGCCCGGATCGCCGCGGCGGTCTTTCCGGCCGCCTCGCCATTGAGGTCGATGATCGCCACCTTTGCGCCTTCTGCGGCAAACAGCTCCGAAGCCGCCCCGCCCATGCCTGTCGCGCCGCCCGAAACGATCGCGACCTTGCCCGCCAGCCTTCCACCCATTCTTTTCTCTCCTCAGTGCCGCCGATATCGGCTCAAGCGATGCTATCCGCCATGCGTGAGGTGGCCAAGGCCGTTCGCGCGATTGGACATTGTGCGTACGAGCGCCCGGAAGCGCTCGATTTTCAAGCCGTTTGGCCGGATCGCCTAGTTTCCGAAATCGGCTACACCGGAGATGCGGCGAGTACGAAAAACCACAAATTGCCAGTTTTCAAAAATGCTGTTCCAGAAATTGCGCGAAAATAGCAATCGACAAAGTCTACTAACTTTATAGATTAATGGTCGCGACGGAGGATCGACCATGTCCTACATTCAGAATGCCCAACGCAAAGGCCAGAGGCTTGCCGCCGACCAGAGCTGGAGGCCAGCTTATGGCGGCACGTTCGCCTACCTCGTCTTTGCGCTTGCCTTCGTGTTCACTGGCGCCGTCGTTTTCGGGATCATCCCCTGACTGAGCCGGGGTCAGGGCAATTCAGGAAAGTGTGAGCGTTTTCCGTCCGGAATTGCGTAAAAACACAGGCCCCGCCGTCCAAAATTCTGAGTTGAGTAATCGGAGCTGAAAAGGCTGGCGCGCTGACGCGCGCCGACGAGATGGATTTACTCGGGTTCGGAGCGGGCGGCCCAACGTGATGGAGGAGATGGCAATGCCGATCGAGTTCACGCATGTTCCAGGCAAGCCTGCCAATGGCAGCTTTTTTTATGATTTCGCCGAGACCGCGACCAAATTGTCGCTGATCGAGGACGCCGGTTTTCGCAAGCTGGTGGTGGACGATCCGGCCGGCCTGCTCGCCAATATGGACATCGCCGCGCAGACGCTCGACCGCACCGGCTCGCTGGAGGTGGTGCTGACGCACTGGGCCGGCGTGATCGAACCGACAGTGGCGGCAAGGCAGCTCGCGTCGCTCGACCGTCGAGGCGGCGGCCGCCTGTCGCTTCGCATGTTGAGCGAGCCGCTGGAAGACAGCGATGCCGAGGCGCGGCCGGGCGGCCACGGCGTCGTGTGGCAGCGCATCGACGAATATCTGGTGCTGCTGAAGCGCTTGTGGTCGAACGACAGGCCGTTCGACCACGAAGGCGCCTTCTACAGCGTCCGGAGCGGCTTCGTGCCGCGCAAAGGTCCGCATGGCGCCGATCTCGTCATCCGGCTCGGCGGCCAGTCGGGCACCTCGCTGAAGGTCGCCGGCAAGCATGCCGATGTCTTCGAGCTGGCCGCCGGTTCGCCCGACGAGGTGAGGCAATTGATGGAGCGCGCGCGCAGCGCCGCCGCCGAGCACGGCCGCGGCGGAAGGCTGCGCTTCGCGCTGCCGGTGCGCATCCATCCGGACGGATGGACGGGCGCCTCGGATCACAAGGCGGTCGAGATTGTCGGGCCGCCGGCGCGGCTCGCCTTGGCGCTGTTGCCCTATGCGGCGCTGGGCGTCGAGGAGTTCATGATCGGCGGCATCGACCGCCTAGGCGAGATCGCCCGCATCGGGCGCGAGACGATCGCGTTGATCGCGAATTCGCTGGCGCGACGCGAGACGGAGGTCCCGCAGCCGGGCGCGTTTGCCTCGCACCCTTTTGCGCAACGCTGCGCGTCCTAGACTAAGGTCGCTCCGCGTCGGAATAGTCCAGGCCGTCCATCACATAATCCGCGAACAGGAAGTCGCGGATGCCGGCAATCCGGCCGTTCTCCCAATCGATGAGGATGAAGTAGCGCGGCGGTCCGTCCGGACGTTCGGGACTGGTGACCAGGATAGCTGGCCGGCCTTCGACAAGCCCGGTCGTGAAATGCCAATGCATCTCGTCGGCATAGCGGCCGAAATAGTTGCCGACATATTCCTTGCCGTCGGCGCGCAGGCGGTTGACCAGCTCCAGCTTGACGTCCTCGGCCAGCAGGCCGCGCAAGGCATCGAAGTCCCTGGCGTTGAAGGCGACCACATAGTCGCCAAGGCGCCGCATGTCCTGTTGGTCGAGCGCCGGGCGGGCGGGCGCGATACGCGGCGCGGCTGCCAGCTTGCGCAGGCTCTCGCGACCCCGCTGCAGCGCACCCTTGATCGCGGTCTCGGAGGTTTCGAGGATTTCGCCGATCTCTTCCAGGCTATGGCCGAGCACATCCTTCAGCACGACCGTGCATCGTTGCGCCGGCGGCAGTTGCATCAGCTCCGCAAGGCTCGCCTCAGCGGCAATGCGCGCATCCAACGCCGAATTCTCGTCGGCGATCGTGTCGAGATTGACCTCGCTTTCGCGTCCCCGCAAGCGGGCCCGCTTGCGCAGGGAATCAAGGGCCGCGTTGTGCGCGATGCGAAACAGCCAGGGTTCGGTCTTGTCGGGCATGTCGCCATTCCTGATCGCCACGAAGCCTTTGGCCAAGGCTTCCTGGACGATGTCTTCGCCGTCGATGACCGATCCGACCATCCGCGAAGCGTAGCGGTGCAGTTTGGCTCTCAGCGAAGCGGCCTCGCGCTCGAAGGCGCGAAGCCTGGTTTCGGTCGCCGCGACTAACTGATCCTGCGAACCGGTCAAGCAGCCTCCTAGTTTTCCACGCCGCCCGTATGGGAATAGGTCGTGTGACCCATCATGCTCTCGCCGGCGGCCAACTCAACGATGCTCTTCATGTACTCGCCGAAGCGCGGATCGCTGCGGAAGGCAGCGATGTCTTCCGCCGAACGCCATTGTGAGATGTTGGCAACCTTGCTGCCGTCGCCGCCGACGACCACGGACGAAGACAGCGAGCCGGGCTGCTTGCTGAAGAAGTTTCTCGTGCCCTCGGCAAGCGTCTTGGCGAGTTCCTGCTGCTTGCCCGGCTTGGCGGTAAAGACGTTGATCAAGGTCACTGTGGTCGACATGGCTCAGCTCCGTTTGTCCTGATGGCGGAGACCGTCTTGGCTCTCCCGCCCGTTACGACTCTCAAGACGAAGCCCGAACCGAAAACGGAACGGTACATGCAAAAGTTTTTTCGGCAATCAATCAAGTTCACGATCCGGACGCTGCCATGGACCTATCGAGCGGCCGCCGCGCCCGTGAGTTCAGAAAAATTTGTCCTCGCCGTTCCAACAGCCATCCCCGTTTCGTCCTGGTGAGTGCCGGGCTGCGACCCCGGCATCAACCAAGGGAGAAGCAAATGTCGATCCTGTCATCCATCGCTCGCATCGCGGCCGAATACACTGCGACCCGTGCCCGCTATCGGGCAGCGCGGACGCTTTATCTGCTGCCGCTCGACATCCGCAAGGATATCGGCTGGCCGGAACCCGGCGATCCCCGCGATCCCGAAACCTTCAGCACGCCGGACCCGCGAGCTGCCGCAACACGGCGATGACGGCCTCCGAGTCCGCCAGCGCGCCGAAGACGCCGTCCTCGACCGTCACCATATGCAGCGCGGCTTCATGCGCATACCGGTCGCCGCTGGCGCAGGCGTCCGAAATCGTCAGGCACTGGAAGTTGCGGTCGCAGGCCTCGCGCAATGTGGTGTGCACGCAGACATCCGTCGTGCAGCCAGTGAACATCAGATGCGTGATGCCGCGCGCCCGCAAAACGAGCTCCAGATCCGTATAGGTGAAGGCGCTGTTGCAGGTCTTGTTGATAATGACGTCTCCAGGTGCCACCTCGATGTCGGAAACGATCTGGAAGCCCGGGCCGGAGCGCAGCAGGACATCGGTGCCGTCGAGGCCGGCCCGCTTGCGGCGCCATTTTTCGTAAGGCGTCATGTCGGCCATGTCGGCGCGGTAGCCTTGCCTGGTATGGATGATGGTGAGGCCGGCGGCGCGGGCCGCGGCAATCAGCCGGGTGACCGCCGGCAGGATGGCTCTCAGCGGCGATGGATCATAGCCCTTCCTGGCGAAGTAGCCAGTCGGCGACAGGAAATCCTCCTGCAAGTCGATCACCAGCAGCGCCGTATGCTGCGGCTCCAGCCTGCCGTCATAGGGAAAGTCGAAGGGTATCGCCGTGATCATCGGTCGCCTGCCTTGGAGCAATTCCACGAAAAGTGCGTAGCGGTTTTCCGTCCGGAATTGCGCAAAAATAAAGACTTGTTTCTCCATGCGCATCGTGCCCGGCAACCGCCCCGCGGTCCAGGCCCGCGCAAGTGGCATCGGCAGATCGGAGACTGTTAAGCAGCATAGTCATCTTTATAGTTGACTCGTAAACTCATGTTTCATAGTCAACCGGCATGGCTCGCCCTACACCTGTCTGTATGGCGGCCGCCGCAATGCAATGATGAAGCGAGGACGAGCCTTGTCCCGAAACAGTCTTTTGGCGGCCCTGGCCGCGTCGCTCCTTCTTTCGGCTGGTGTCGCCGCGGCGCAGGAACGATCGGCGACGCCTGCGCCAGTCAAGCAGGCGCCGGCCCCTCCAACCCTGCAGACGCCTACGGCGCAGGCGCCCGCTCCCACGTCGGTGGAACCGGGCCTCCAGCCAGCTGCGAACGGCGTAGCCGGCGAAGAACCGTCCATCTCGCTGACGCTGCCGCATGACCAGTCGCCCTGGGGCATGTTCATGAATGCCGACATCGTCGTGAAGGCGGTCATGGTCGGGCTGGCTTTTGCTTCACTCGTCACCTGGACGATCTGGCTCGCCAAGTCGCTGGAGATCTTCGGCGGCAAGCTGCGGGCCCGCCGCGCCGCCGATGCGATCAGCAATGCCGCGACGCTGATGCAGGCCGGCCGGGAACTTGGCCACAGCGGCGGTCCGGGCGCGCTTCTGGTGCGTGCGGCCGAAGAAGAACGGGCGCTTTCGGCCGGCGCGCTCGACCATGCTTCCGGCAACGGCCTGAAGGAGCGCGTCGCCTCCAGGCTTGCGCGCATCGAGGCGGCGGCGTCCCGGCGCATGTCGCGCGGCACCGGCCTGCTCGCCACCATCGGCTCGACGGCGCCCTTCGTCGGCCTGTTCGGCACCGTATGGGGCATCATGAACGCCTTCATCGGCATCTCGCAGGCGCAGACCACCAACCTGGCCGTGGTGGCGCCCGGCATCGCCGAGGCGCTGCTCGCGACTGCGATGGGCCTTGTCGCGGCCATTCCAGCGGTCGTCATCTACAACGTCTTCGCACGCTCGATAGCCGGCTACAGGCAGATCCTCGCCGACGCTTCCGCTGGTGTCGAGCGGCTGGTCAGCCGCGACCTCGATTTCCGCATGGTGCCGCCGGCAACGGCGATCGCGGCGGAGTAGCGGCGATGGCGGCGCGGATTCGCGAGACCTCCGGCGACGATCTCGCGGAAAGCCACGACATCAATGTCACGCCGTTCATCGACGTCATCCTGGTGCTGCTGATCATCTTCATGGTCGCAGCACCTCTGGCGACCGTCGAGGTCAATGTCGACCTGCCCGGATCGACGGCGACGCCCGCGCCGCGGCCCGAGACACCGCTGTTCCTGACGTTGAAAAGCGACCTCACGCTGGCGATCGGCAATGACAGCGTGCCGCGTCCTGCCTTTGCCGGGGCGCTCGACAGCCGCACCAAGGGCGACAAGCAGACGCGCATCTTCCTGCGCGCCGACAAGACGGTCGGCTACGGCGACCTGATGGAAGTCATGAACCTTTTGCGCGCCGCCGGCTATCTCAAAGTCGCGCTGGTGGGGCTCGAAACTATGTCGGGCAGTGCTGGCGGACCGGTCGAGTCTGGAACTCCGGCAACTGGTGCAAATTCGGCGCCAGCCCCGGATGGCGGTTCGGCGCCATGACGGTCGCCGCCCTTTCCCGCATTTCCCGGCCGCGCTTCAGTGTGCGCGAAGCCAGTCTGTGGACGAGCGCGGCCGCGATCATTCTGGCTGCGCATGTGGCGGTCACCTATGCGGTGCAGAATTTGAGTTTCGCCGACCTGCCGGACGGCGGCCCGCCGCCGGCGCTGGCTGTCGAGATGGCGCCGCTGCTCGTCGCGCCCGCCGTGCCGGACCAGACGGCGATGCTGGACATGGTGACACCGGAGCCGCCCGATGCGGCGGAGGAGACGGAAAAGCCCATCGACGCGAAACCGGTGACCTATCCGGCGTCGGCGGCCGAGCAGACCGAGCCCGTCACTGAACAGCCACCCGATACCGATGACATGCAAGAGTCTAAGCAGGCCCCTCCGACAGCAATTGCTGCCCTGAGCGAGCAGCCGCCGCTGGACGACGTCGTGCCCGACCCCGTCGAGGCGATCGCGCCGGACGTCGTCATTCCGCTGCCGCAACCGAAACCCGTGGAAGCGGAGGTGAGGTCGCAAAAGCCGGTCGAGCCCAAGAAGAAGGCCGAGAAGAAACCGGTCGAAAAGCCGAAAGAACGGGTGAAAAAAGGAAAAGGCGCCACCGCCAAAGGTGACGATCACCGCCAGCATCGACGCCAAGGCGGCGGCGAAGGCGGCAGCATCGACGCCAAGGCGGCGGCGAAGGCGGCAGCACCCCGGTCCTCGGATGCGGCGCCGCGCTCGAGCGTCGGCCCGTCGCGCTGGAATTCCAGCCTGGCGGCGTGGATCAGGCGGCACACCCGCTATCCGAGCGCGGCGCGCTCCAGGCGGGCCGAGGGGACGCCGAGCGTCACCTTCACTGTCGACACCTCCGGCAGGGTGGTCTCGGCCCGGCTGGCGCGATCCTCGGGTGACGGCGACCTCGACCGAGCGGCGCTCGGCGCGCTGCAGGGCGCCTCGGTACCGGCGCCGCCGGCGGAGCTCGGCGCCCGCGTCACCCGCACCGCGCCCTTCGTCTTCAGCTTGCGCGACTAGGCCAGCGCGCCGGATGGTGGTAGGCGGCTCACTGGTTCAGCTCAATTCCAACGGCCGAGGCATCCTGCCGACGAAAACCATATGACGACGTTCACGCGCCGCGCCCTTCTCAAAACCACAGCTGCCGCAGGCCTAGCCGGCATCGGCGCTGCGACTCTCGGCAGATTGGCCGGCTTTGCAGCCGCCACGCCGGCCCCGCTGATCCTGAAGACCGCGAGCATCGAGGCGCGGCTGATGGAGGGTGCGCCGACGAAGAATGTGCTGACCTATGGTGAAGCAGGTCCGCCGCCGGTCGTCAGGATGAGGAAGGGCGAGCCGTTTGCCGCACACTTGATCAACGGCATCGACGATCCGACGACCATCCACTGGCATGGTATCCGCGTTCCCAACAAGATGGACGGCGTGCCGTTCCTGGTGCAGCCCTATGTCTATCAGGGCGACAATTTCGACTATGCCTTCACGCCGCCCGACGCCGGCACCTTCTGGTACCACCCGCATTGCAACACGCTGATCCAGATGGGCCACGGCCTGACCGGCGTGATCGTGGTCGAGAACCCGAACGATCCGGTCTTCGACCTCGAGATGGTCGTCAACCTGCGCGACTGGCGGCTCGGCGACGACGGCCAGTTCATCGAGCCGTTCCGGCCGCGCGACGCGGCCAGGACCGGTACTTTCGGCACGGTGCGCACCGCCAATTGGCTCGACCAGCCACAATTCGATGCACCGGCCGGCGGATTGGTGCGGCTGCGGGCGGCCATCACCGACGTCACCCGCATCTATGCCTTTCGCGTCGATGGCGCCGAGGCGACGGTCATCGCGCTCGACGGCAATCCGGTGCCGCAGCGGTTTGCGCCGGATGCCTTGCAGCTGGGGCCTGGCCAGCGGCTGGAGCTTGCCATCCGCATGCCCGACGAGGAGGGCGCGATCGTTAGCCTTCGCGACGTCAGAGGCACCAAGCCGAAAATCCTGGCGACGCTGCGTTCGGCCGGCAGATCGCTGAAGCACGATCTGCGCGATCTCGGCCCGCTTGAAGCCAATCCGGTGCCGGAGGTGGACCTGACCAGCGCCAAGCGTATTCCGCTGGCGCTGAGCGCTACGGCGGAAAACGTCGCGGCCGACGGCATTTGCGGCTCGCTCGGCTACAGTTTCTGGGCGATCAACAAGGTGCCGTGGCCGGGCGACACACCGGACCCGACGGCGCCGCTCGCCGAACTGAAGCTCGGCCGGAGCTACATCATTGACATGGCGAACCTGACTCCGCACGCGCACCCGATCCATTTGCACGGCATGAGCTTCAAGGTGCTGTGGTCTTCGACCAGGGCAGTCCAGCCCCTTATCTCCGACACTTATCTCATCCAGCCCGACGAGAAGGTGCAGTTGGGCTTCGTCGCCGACAATCCCGGCGACTGGCTGCTGCATTGCCACATCATCGAGCACCAGAAGACCGGCATGACGAGCTACTTCCGGGTGGTATGAGCGCATTGGCGCGGAATGCGTCGGCATTCAGCGGGTTGACGCGTTTGGCCGATTGCCTAGGTAGGCAGGAGGGCGCTGGGGCGGCACACAACTCCGACCGACGGCATGACATCCTTGCATATTCGAAAACTTGCCTTTGTTGCGGCAGGCATCTCCATCCTGTCGTCCTGCGTCATCCCCGACGATACGTCGAGCATCGCCAAGGTCGACGCCACCACGGCCGCTGCCCGCAAGGAGATGGTCGGTCTCAGCGAGGCCGATGTCCGCATGTGCGCCGGCTTTCCGACCGCGACGGCCGACGTGGGTTCATCCGGCCAGATCTGGACCTACCAGCGCACAGTGCAACGCGGCAACCTCAGCATCGCAGTGCCGACGATGGCCGTGGGCGCGATCCCGGCGGTTGGAGGGTCGGTCAACGTCGCTCCCGGCGGCTACTGCAACACGCAGATCCGCATGATCGGCGGTCGTGTCGCCGAGGTTGCCTATGCCGGCGACAACAATCTGCCGAACAGCGTCGATGCGCTCTGCGTCAGCACGGTAGACGCCTGTGTGGCCTATGCGCGCCAACGCAATCACAAAGCAACACCAGTCTCCCGGTGAGTGGGACGAGGCCGGTCCGAGACTCCGCTTGTGTCAGCGTCCTCCGGAGTGAATGGCGCCGGGCCCTTTTTCGGAGGCATCGGGCGAAACATGCCGGCTCATGTCCCTGCGAGTTTCGGGCGGCGGGACATCCATCAGGTTTCTGACCTTGGCATTGTTGTGCGCGTGGATGATGGCGCGGCTGAAACGGAGCAGGGTTCCGAGCACTGACATTGGCACTTCCTCCATTGAAATGGCTGATATGTCGGCGGCGGATGCCGGAAAATGCGCCTGGTCTGTTTCACGGGAATGGCTCGGAAACCGGCTGATCGTTTCCAAACCCTATGGTCTGGAAACACTTGCGTGCAAATGGCTTCGATCGCGAGGGCCCTGGGCGAAAGAGCCGACGGATCCGTGGAGCAGTGGGAAATTCGTCCGGCGCGAAGCCCGTGCTTCGGTAGGATTCAGTCGAGCGCCAGAAGCATGTATGTTTAACGATACTGATTCTTCCGATCATTTTGGCGGGTCGATGTGAGAAAAATCGTCGCTGCACTCACCGTAGCTGTAGTTCTTTCCGTCGGGCTGCTCTTCCTTGTGCCCGCTCTTGTTTCAATCGACTGGGTGCGTGCCGAATTGAGCCGGCAACTGTCATCCGCAACCGGAATGACAATTCGGCTGAGCGGGCCTGTCAGACTATCGCTGCTGCCCAAGCTGGCGGTGGTTGCGGACGATATCTCGCTCTCGACCGGCACGGGCGACATCGCGATATCCGCTCCGCGGTTCTCGACTTCGATAACGCTGTCGTCCCTATGGTCGAAAAAGCTTGAGATACAGTCCGTCGCGCTGGCGGATCCGACAATCGCGCTCAAGGCTTCGGCAAACGCGACGTCACCTCCGGAACCGAATGATGTTCAGGCCGATCCGTTTGCGGCGATTGTCGATACGCTCGAGCGGCTGGCGATCAATCAACTGACGATAACGAATGGTACCCTTACCTCAGGCGCGTCGACCGGCGATGCCGCTAAGGTGACGGCAATCGACGCCGATCTGAGGATTCCGGACCTCGACCGGGAGGTCTCGTTTTCGTTGGCCGGCACCAGCGGCGGCCGCCGCGTTGGAATGAGCGGGAGCCTTTCCGCCTTGAGGCCTATCCTGAAACGGCTGCCGGCCCAGATCGCCATCGAGGCGCGACTCGACCCGGCGCCGGCTGCCAAATTCTCTTCAGTGCATGCCAGTGGAGAGATCCAGCTCAACGGCAACGGCAGCTATCAGATCAAGGGCGGAAAGTTCGAGATCGGCGACCAGAGCTTCCAGATGGACGCGCTCTTTCAGCCCGGGGCGCGGCATCGCTTCTTCGCCGACCTGGCGGCAAAGCGCGTCGATATCGACGCCTTGAGCGATATTGGAAAGGGTGGCTCCAGCGCGGGCAAGGCTTCGGCCGGCTCCGGCGAGCCCGACCTCGCGATGCTCTCTGCGTTCGACGCCGACATCAGCGTCGCCATCGATGAATTGGTCGGCGGCAAGATACGGGCTTCCCATGTCCAGCTCGCCGCGACGCTGCGCGACGGACATCTCGAGGCAAAGCTGGAGCACTTCGGCCTCGATGCGGGAAGCGTCACCGCGAAAGCCTCGATGAATGTCGGTGAAACGCCTCCGACCATACGGGGCAATATTGCCAGTTCAGGGCTGGACATCGGCTCTATAGCGAAGCTGGCAGGACAATCCGTGCCGTTGTCCGGAAAGCTGACCGCCGATATGGGGTTCGCTTTTCGCGGACTCACCGCGGAGCGCATACGCAGCAGCGTCAATCTGCAGGGAACGGTCGGAATTCGGGAAGGCAAGCTTCCGCTTGCAGCACTTGCCGATGCCCGAACGGCCGACGACGTCACCGGGCTCAATCTTGACGCGAAGGTTCACGATGTCGGCAAGCCGGTCGATTTGACGGGCAAGCTCGTCTGGCGGGGACAGGCCGTGACGTTCAAGTCCCAGCTCGCACCTGCATCCTTTCTGGCCAGCGGCTCCGTTGCCGATGCCTCCGGGCCGATCAGCCTTTCGGTTTCCTCCAAATACCTCGAAGGCAGCATAAGCGGCGCTGCCGGGGGTGGCGGCACGTTCAAGGGTCAGGTTTCAGTCACATCGGCCTCGGTCGACAAGCTCATGCAATGGCTGGGGCAGAGTGCTTCCCACGGTCTGCGGGACTTTGCCTTCAAAGGTGACGTGGACGCCGGGCCAGGACAGCTTTCCTTTCAGAAAGCCTCTGTTGCCTTGAACGGGGTCAAGGCGTCGGGCCAGGGCTCGATGAAATTTGGGGAGCCCCTCAACATCCGGACGTCGCTCAATTTCGCGAAACTTGACTTCGCGGCGTTCGCCGGCGGCGGCGAGGCCGCCACGGGAGGAACGCAGAAGCCGAACGGCGCCACCGACGCGCCAATCGATCTCTCCTTCCTCAAGGGACTTGATGCCAAGGTGGATATCCAAGCCGACAAGCTCGGCTATGGAAAGGTCTTCGCCGGGCCGGTGGCCACCACCCTGACGGTGGCGGATGGGAAGGCTCACCTGAACGTGCCGCAAAGTCCCTTCTACGGCGGCACGATTGCCGCGGAAATGACAGCCGACGGCTCCCACGACGCCGCTTCCCTGAACCTGAACACTGCGATCGCCGGCGCGGCGGCGGCTTCCCTGCTCCATGATGCGGCGGATTTCGACCGCATCGAAGGATCGCTCAATGCGACGGTCGCGGTTTCAGGCTCGGGAAAGACCACGAAATCGCTTGCCCGCTCCCTTGGCGGCAAGGCGGCGGCAAAATTCGGCGACGGCGCCTTCCGCGGCATCGACATAGCGGAGGTCTACAACAATCTGGTCGGGCTGCTTTCCAGCGGCTTCAAGCAGGATCAGACCAAGAAGACGACGTTCACCGAACTCGGCGCCTCTTTTGCAATCGAGAGCGGCGTCGCGCAGACGACGGATATCAGCCTGCTGGGTCCGCTGGTGCGAATGGACGGCTCGGGCAAGATCGACTTCGCCGACCAGACGCTCGACATCCGTCTCAACCCCCGCGTCGTTGCCTCGCTTGCCGGGCAGGGAGGCGACGTTGCCGTGAAGGGCATTGGGGTGCCGATCGTGGTCCAAGGCCCGCTGTTTGCGCCCCGTGCCTATCCGGACCTGAGCGCGTTGGCCAAGGACCCGCAGGGCGCGCTGGACATATTGAGCCGCCTTGGGCTGCCAACCGGGAAGCTGAATCTCGACGAGCTGATCCCGGGTCAAACGGGCTCGAACGGCGACGGTTCCGGCAAGGGAGCGGCGGATCTGATCGGCGACCTTCTGGGCAAAGCCGCGCCCCGGCCCAAAGCCCCGCCCGCGGCTCCGGAACCCGCCGTGGCGCCAGACGCCGGCAAGACGGATAATGCGGCGCCACCGCCAGGTTCGAACGCCGGTGGCGAGGCCGAAGCAGAGATCACCGCGCCGGCGGCCGAACCCGCTTCCGCCGACCCGCAGGCCGCCCCTGCTTCGCCTGAAGCGCCAAAGAAAGGGGAAATCGACACGCTTCTCGATCAGCTGGCGAATTAGCGTTATGGGATGCGTCGGGTCGCCAAGGATTGCGTGAAGGACACCGGCGGCTCCGTGGACTTCAAGCCTGAAGGCGGGTTTGGGCATACCGGCGCAATACATGATCTAACGCTCATATGTGCGGCCGCAAATCAAAGTGATCTCGGCCGCCGCAAGTCGTCCCCAATCAGGACGTTCTTCCGGCCTTAATCTGCACAGATTGGAGAGGCCGATGAAATTGTCTGTTCTTGCCCTTGCCGGAACCATGCTGGCGGTGATGCCAGCAGTCCATGCGGCGCCGATGATTGGCATGCCGGCCAGGAATGGCCTGGTGCAGCAGGCGCATGTCACATGCGCCTACCTGACCGAGGACGGCTACTGCGTGCGGCCGCACAAGAAGCACAAATACTGGAAGCGCCACCACTACGACCGGCCTGCCTACCGCACCTATGAGCGTCAGCTACCGGACGAGGATTACTGGCGCTATCAGCGTGCACGGCCGATTATCCGGGTCGTTCCCGACTACCCGCCGCCGGACGAAGACAATTGGGATGATTGGGACGATTGAGGCGAGCCGCCCTTCATTGGCAAGCGGGACGCCTGCAGGCCCGCTATTCATCAGGGCGGACACCCCCGCCATTGGTCTGGCAGGTCGGCGGAGAGGTCGATGAAACTCGCCGTCTGGCCTGCCCGGCGCGACCTTGTCGTTGACATTGCGCGCCCGGGCACGCCTGAACCGGCCCATCCGGGAATAACGGATGGAGCTGGGGCTCCTACCTCTTCAGCGCGATGCTCATGCCGCTGAGGTCGGCGTTGACCTGCAGGCCGACCTGCCGGCCGGTGAGCTCGAGCTGGGCGCCCTTGTCATTGGTCATCACGATCACCTGGGCGCCTCTGCCGAGCGCGCCGCCACCGCCGGCCGCGCCGTAGACGCCCGTCACATCGCTGGCGCGTCGGATGTGGCGCACCCTGCCCTGAAAATAGGTCTTGGATGCGCCGAAGGCCAGGCCGCCCGAGATGCCGCCGATCGAGATCGGATACCGTTTGCCGTGGAAGGTCAGCGTGCCTTCCCCGCCGGAGCCGCCGATGAAGAAGGCCGCCTTGTAGACGGAGAAGCGGATCGTACCGCTGTCGGCATGCGCGGCGCTGGCAATGCTAACGCTGGCGGCAGCAATGGCCGCAACCGCGACTGAACGGAACCTGGACGAAATCTTCATGATGGAGAACTCCTCAAGCATCGCCGCTTACCCAGCCGGCCGGGGAATATCAGCTTCAAAAGTATAGCTGAACCGTCTTGCCCCGCCATTTGTTCCAAGCACGCGGCCCGAAATCCGGCTGTCACAAAATGCTGAGCGAGGAAAGCAAAAGCCGATGAGAAGTATATGCGTGTGCTGGCTGGTGGAGCTGAGGGGGATCGAACCCCTGACCTCATCATTGCGAACGATGCGCTCTCCCAGCTGAGCTACAGCCCCGTTCCAGCGGATGGGCTTGTATCGGTCGCGGCCGTTTGATGTCAAGGCGAAAGACCGGGCCGGCACAAGCGCCGTGGTGGGGCGGGCCTTGCCCGCACGCCAAGCCCGCGGGCCTTGCCCGCTCGCCAAGCAATGGCTACATGTCGGCGACAATTTTGGAGACCGGCATGATCGCCCTTATTCAGACCATCGTCATGGCGCTTGATATCTACTGGTGGATCATCATCGCCTCGGCGATCTTTTCCTGGCTCTACGCCTTCAATGTCGTCAACTCGCGCAACCAGTTCGTCGGCAGCGTCGGCAATATGCTCTATCGGCTAACCGATCCGGCGCTGCGCCCGATCCGCCGCTTCATGCCCGATCTCGGCGGCATCGACATTTCGCCGATCATTCTTTTGCTAATCATCTTCTTCATCCGGCAGTTTCTGGTCACCACCGTCTGGTCCTGGGTCGTGACCGGCGGCTGATGAGCCCGCCGTTTCGGCTTCGCGAGAACGGCATCGACCTTTACGTGCGGCTGACGCCGAAAGCGGCGCTCGACCGGATCGACGGCGTCGAGACCGCCGCCGACGGTCGCAGTCATCTCAAGGCGCGCGTGCGCGCCGTGCCGGAGAACGGCGCCGCCAATACAGCGCTGGAACGGCTGATGGCCAAGGCGCTGGGTGTGCCGGTGTCGGCCGTTTCGGTGGCCGCCGGCGGCACATCGCGGCTGAAGACGCTGCGGGTCATGGGTGATGGGGCCGAGCTGGCGAAAAGCGTCGAGGCTCTTTCTAAGCAATCGAAGATCTGAGACGCAGGCGGGACGGCGCCCCCCTCTGTCCTGCCGGACATCTCCCTCGCTTGGCTACGCTATGCACACATCTTCTGTGACTGGCGCGACTGATCAGGCCGAGGCTTGATTGCCAGGTGGTTCCCCCAATCCGTCGCTGCTTCGCAGCGCCACCTTTCCCCCCTCCGGAGGGAAAGGAAGGGAGCGTTGCTGGACGGGCGTTGACGGCAAAAAGCTTGGCACGCCTTCCTCTACCCCGTCGATCGGGGGAGAGGTGGCTCGGCGAAGCCGAGACGGAGTGGGGGTCGACCAGCGCTACATGAGGGGCGCGGAAGCTGCCAATCGGGAAGATGCCCGGCAGGGCAGCGGGGGGCGCGAAGGATCGCCAATCTCGGCGGCGCAAGCCGCTGCAACCGCTCAATCCCCAAGCGGCAGCTTCGGATCGTCGACCTTCAGCGTATTCACGCTCTGCTTTATGCGGCGCAGATTCTCCAGCACTTTCGGCCCCCGCGCTTCCGCCACCGTGGTGGCGATCATGTCGAGGATGGCCAAAAGCGCGTAGCGCGACGAGGTCGGCTTGTAGATGTTGCCGTCCTCGACGGACTGCAAAAGGATCACCGTGTCGGCGACTTTGGCCAAGGCCGAATCCGGCGCGGTGATTGCGACGGTGGCGGCGCCATATTGCTGGGCGACCTCGACGGCTTCGATCACCGAGCGCGCATAGCCCGAGACGGAGAAGGCAAGCAGCGTCGTCTCCGGCGTCGCCACCGCGGCATACATGCGCTGCAGCTGGCCGTCGGTCTGGGCGAGCGCCGAGAGACCCAGCCGGAACAGCCGGTTCTGCATCTCGGTCGCCATCATCGAGGAGATGCCGCCGGAGCCGATGCACAGCACATTGCCCGAACCGGCGATGCGGGCGGCGACATCCATCAGCGTCGTCATGTCGAGATTTTCGCTGGCGCGCTGGATGGCGGCGATCGCCGCCTCGGTGATTGCCGACGCGATGCGCTGCTCGCGCGCGTCGCGGCTGAGCGGCTCCGGCGACAGATACTGGCCGCCGATGGCGATCGCCTGCGCCAGATAGAATTTGAAATCGCGCAGGCCCTCGCAGCCGAGATTGCGGCAGAAGCGGGTGACGGTCGGCTCGCTGACGCCGACGCGCGCGGCGATCTCCGAGATGGCGGCCTTGGAGGCAAAATCGAGGTCGGAAAGCACCAGCCCGGCCAGCCGGCGGTCCGACTTGGTGCCGTCCTGCGACATCAATTGCAGGCGGGTGATGATGTCGGCCGGGCTCTTCATCATGTTCTCACAGCGGCAGGCCCGTCGCCTTCTCGAAGAGGTGGATGTTGCGCGGGTCGACGCTCACCGGCAGCCGGTCGCCGGGCTTCACCTGCAGGCGGTCGCGGAACACAGCGCGCACCGTGTCGTCGCCGACGAAGCCATAGACATGCGTTTCCGAGCCGGTCGGTTCGACGACGTCCACCTCGATTGCGAGGGCATCATCGCCGGCGCCGACGATGAAGTGCTCGGGCCGGATGCCGGCCTCGACCGTGTCGCTGCCGGACGTAGCCTTGCCCGGGAGCGCCAGACGGCCGCCGCCTGTCGTTTCAAACCAGGACTTGGCTCCGGCGGTCTTCAGCGCGCCGGAGACGAAGCTCATCGAGGGCGAGCCGATGAAGCTGGCGACGAATTTATTGGCCGGCCGGTCGTAGAGCTCCAGCGGCTGCCCGACCTGCTGGATGCGGCCGCGATCCATCACCACGATGCGGTCGGCCATGGTCATCGCCTCGATCTGGTCGTGGGTGACATAGACGATGGTCGATTTCAGCCGCTGGTGCAGCGCCTTGATCTCGGTGCGCATCTGCACGCGCAACTGCGCGTCGAGATTGGAAAGGGGCTCGTCGAACAGGAAGACCGAAGGCTCGCGCACGATGGCGCGGCCCATGGCGACGCGCTGGCGCTGGCCGCCGGACAACTGCCTGGGATAACGGTCGAGATAAGAGAAGAGGTTGAGCACGCCCGAGGCCTTCTTCACCTTGTCGTCGATCGCGGCGCGCGTCTCGCCGCGGATTTTTGGGCCGAAGCCGATATTTTCGGCGGCCTTCAAATGCGGAAACAGTGCATAGGACTGGAACACCATGGCGATGTTGCGCCTCTGCGGCGGCAGGTCGTTGGCGCGCGTGCCGCCGATGACGAGATCGCCAGAGGTGATCGTCTCCAGCCCGGCCAACATGCGCAGCAAAGTAGACTTGCCGCAGCCGGAGGGGCCAACCAGCACGACGAACTCACCGGTCCGGATGTCGAGATTGATGTCTTCGAGGATTTTGTGCTGGCCGAAGGATTTCGACAGGTTGCGGAACTGGACGTCGGTCATGGTCACGTTCCCAATATGTCGTCGATAAAAGGCAGGTAGCCAGCTGTCAGCCCGGCATCCACGGGCACCGCGGCACCTGTTATGCCGGAAGCGCGGTCCGAGGCAAGGAAAGCCACGGCTTCCGCTACTTCGGAAGCGTTGACGATGCGGCCAAGCGGATAGAGCCGCTTGAGCCGGCCGAGGATCTCGGGATCCTTGGCGAGGCGGTGGTCCCAGGCGGCGGTGCGGATCGAACCCGGACAGACGACATTGGCGCGCACGCCGCTGCGGCCAAGCTCGACGGCGATCGATTTAGCGTAGGCGTTGATGCCGGCCTTGGCCGCCGCATAGGCCGGATTGCCGAAATGCGCGATGGCGTTGACCGAGGAGATGAAGACGACGCTGCCCGAGCCGCGCTTGGACATCGCCTTGATGAGCGGATCGGCGAAAGTCATCACGCCGGTCAGATTGAGGCCGAGCTCCTGCTCGATTTTGTCCGCCGTCAGCGCGTTCAAGGTCTCGGCGCGCGTCCAGCCGGCATTGTTGATCAGGATGTCGGGAACGCCGTCCTTGTCGAGCAGTGCCGGGATCGCCGCTTCGATAGAGGCCCGATCGAGCAGGTTGAAGACGTGGCGAGAGGCGATATGCGGACCGGCCAGCGCCTCCGTCGACTGGTCGCAGCCGATGATGCGCGCGCCGCGCTCGGCCATAAGCTCAACGATCGCCGAACCGAGGCCGCCGCCGGCGCCCGTGACGACAACGGTTTTGCCCTCGAAATCGGCCCTTGATACCACGATGCGCGCTCCTCCGCCCCGCCAGACAGCGACGGAACGCTACCCAACAAAATGTAATTTAGCAACATGATAAACTGCTTGCATTGGGCCTAACCCTCGATAATGTAGGAAAGTAACATAAATCCTGTGCTTCTAAGGCCAGGCGCGAATGGGCATCATGGGAGGAAATCAGATGAGCCTTGCGAAATGGACAGTCGGCCTGTTGGCCGGAATGAGCATGCTGGCTTTTGCCGCACCCGCCGATGCGGGAGAGGTGCGCGTCACCGTCGCCGAGTACAGCGCCAAGACCGGCCCCTATTTCGAAGCGGTGAAGAAGGAGTTCGAGGCGGCCAATCCCGGCATCACCATCAAATATGAAGTGGTGCCGTGGGACGTGCTCCTGCAAAAACTCACAACCGACATCACCGCCGGCACCAATGCCGACCTTTCGATCATCGGCACGCGCTGGCTGATCGACTTCGTCCAGCAGGATGTCGCCGAGCCGCTCGACAGCTACATCAAGCCCGAGTTCAAGGACCGCTTCATCGATACCTTCCTGCAACCCTCGATCATGGACGGCCACACCTACGGCCTGCCGATCGCGGCTTCCGCGCGCGCCATGTATTACAACAAGGAGCTGTTCGAAAAGGCCGGCATTGCCAAGCCGCCGGCCACCTGGACCGAGCTGCAGGAGGACGCGCGCAAGATCAAGGCTCAAGGCGCCTTCGGCTACGGCCTGCAAGGCAAGGAGATCGAGACCGACGTCTATTACTACTATGCGATGTGGTCCTTCGGCACCGAGATCCTCAACAAGGACGGCACATCCGGCTTGAGCACGCCGGGCGCGCTCGAGGCCGCCAAGCTCTACAAGTCGATGATCGACGAGGGCCTGACGGAACCGGGCGTCACCTCCAACAACCGCGAGGACGTGCAGAACCTGTTCAAGCAGGGCAAGGTCGGCATGATGATCACCGCGCCTTTCCTCTCCAACCAGATCAAGGAAGAGGCGCCGAAGCTGAAATACGGCGTCGCCGCCATCCCCGCCGGCCCGACCGGCGCGCGCGGCACCTATGGCGTCACAGACTCCATCATCATGTTCAAGAACTCCAAGAACAAGGACGAGGCCTGGAAGCTGCTCGACTTCCTGTTCACCAAGGAGCAGCGCGCCAAGTTCACGCAGGGCGAAGGCTTCCTGCCGGTGAACAAGGAAGAGGCCAAGATGGACTACTACGTCAACAACGCCGACCTCGCCGCCTTCACCGCGCTTCTGCCCGACGCCCGCTTCGCGCCGGTCATCCCGGGCTGGGAAGAGATCGCCCAGATCACGTCGGACGCCATGCAGAAGATCTATCTCGGCAGCGCCACGCCGGAAGCCGCCCTGAAGGACGCCGCCGACAAGGCGAACGCCGTCCTGAAGAAGAAATAGGGCGTATCTCCCTGCGCCCGTGGCGCGCTCCACCCGTCGGAGCGCGCCACACCTTTTTGGAAGGTGTTCTACGTCGGCGCCGCCCCTCATTGCCCTGCCGGGCATTTCTCCCCGTATAGTGACGGGGAGAAAGAGCTGTCCGCAATGCAGGCGCTTTTCCTGCCGCGACTGACGAAATCGCCGGCGACAGCAGGCAGATGAGGGGCAGCGCAGACGTCGGCGAGGAATTCAAAGGACGTGTCTTGAGCACCAATGCCACTGCCACTGCTGCCTACCCGCAACATGGTGCCATCGAGCCGATGCAAAATCGTTTCGTGCCTTATCTGCTGACGCTGCCCAGCCTGCTCCTGGCGGCGATGGTGATTTTCTGGCCGGTCTGGGACCTGATCCAGATAGCGACGCATGACGTGAACCGCTTTGGCCAGCTTCGCGAGTTCAGCGGCCTGGCCAATTTCTCGGCGCTCGCCGCCGATCCCGACTTCATCGCAGCGCTTTGGCGCACCGGGCTCTGGACCGTGCTCGTGGTCGGCGGCGCGCTGCTTTTGTCGATCCCGGTAGCGATCATCCTCAATACAGACTTCTACGGCCGCGGCCTCGCCCGCGTCATCATCATGCTGCCCTGGGCGGTGTCGCTGACCATGACCGCGGTGGTCTGGCGCTGGGCGCTCAACGGCGAAAGCGGCATGCTGAATTCGGCGCTGATGAAGCTCGGCCTGATCAGCCAGAACATCCAGTGGCTGGCGAGCGCCGAGACCGCCTTCCCGATGCAGGTGCTGATCGGCATATTGGTGACGGTGCCGTTCACCACAACGATCTTCCTCGGCGGCCTGTCCTCGATCCCCGACGATCTCTACGAGGCGGCGGCACTCGAGGGCGCGACGCCCTTGCAGCAGTTCCGCGAGATCACCTTTCCGCTGCTGAAACCCTTCATCAACATCGCAATCGTGCTCAACACCATCTATGTCTTCAACTCCTTCCCGATCATCTGGGTGATGACTCAAGGGGGGCCAGCGAACTCGACCGACATATTGGTCACGCATCTCTACAAGCTCGCCTTCCGGATCGGCAAGCTGGGCGAGGCTTCCGCCGTCTCGCTGGTGATGTTCGCGATCCTGCTCGTCTTCACCATGATCTATGTGCGCCTTGCCATGCGGGAGCAGCGCGCATGACCCCTAAGATGAAACGCACCATCATCGCCTGGCTGCTGCTGGCTCCATTGATCGCGGTGACGATCTTTCCGTTCGCGGTGATGTTCCTCACCGCCGTCAAGCCGCGCACCGAAGTACTGACGCCCACCTGGTGGCCGAGCGAATTTCACTGGTCGAATTTCGCCGACATGTGGGTGGCGACCGGTTTTGGCCAGGCGCTCGTCAACTCGCTCTATGTCTCGGCGCTGGCGACCATCGGCGCGATCCTGATCTCGGTGCCGGCGGCCTACGCCATGTCGCGCTTCCGCTTTGCCGGCTATGGCGCCTTCCGCCAGTTCCTTTTGATCTCGCAGATGATATCGCCGATCGTGCTAGTGCTTGGGCTGTTCCGGCTGATGGCGGCCTGGGGCCTGGTCGAGAGCACCACCGCGCTCGGCTTCATCTATATGGCCTTCAACGTGGCCTTCACCGTCTGGATGCTGCAGAGCTATTTCGACACCATCCCGCGCGACCTGGAGGAGGCCGCCTGGATGGAAGGCGCCGGGCGCTGGCTCACCCTGCGCAAAGTCTTCCTGCCGCTTTGCCTGCCGGCGATCGCGGTGACGGCGATCTTCACCTTCATCAATGCCTGGAACGAGTTCGTCGTGGCGCTCACCATGCTGCGCAGCCAGGAAAGCTACACGTTGCCGATCCAGGTTTTCTCGCTGGTCGCTGGCCGCTATACGATCGAATGGCACCATGTCATGGCGGCCACGCTGCTGGCGACACTGCCGGTGGCGATCCTCTTCATTTGGCTGCAGCGCTACCTCGTCCGCGGATTGGCGCTCGGCGCGGTCAAGTAGCAATCCCTGCAATTCCAGGAAAAGTGTGCAGCGGTTTTCCGTCCGGAATTGCGAAAAACAAAAGGTCATCACGGAGCCCTCATGCGCATCTTCACCGCCTCGCTGGCGACGGAAACCAACACCTTCTCGCCGGTGCCGACAGACCGGGCTTCCTTCGAGATGGCCTTCTATGCCGGCCCCGGAAAACATCCGGAGACGCCGACGCTCTGCTCCTCGCCGATCGTGGCGTTGCGCAAGCGCGCCGCGAAAGAAGGGTTGACCGTCATCGAAGGTACCGCCACCTGGGCGGAGCCCGGCGGTCTGGTGCAACGCCAGACCTATGAAGCGCTGCGCGACGAGATCCTTGGCCAGCTAAGGGAGGCATTGCCGGTCGATGCCGTCATCCTCGGCCTGCATGGTGCCATGGTGGCGCAAGGCTATGACGATTGCGAAGGCGATCTCCTGGAGCGCGTGCGCGCCATCGTCGGCCCGAAAGTGGTAATCGCATCGGAATTCGATCCGCACAGCCATTTGACGCCGAAACGCGTCGCGGCCTGCAATGTCATGGCCTATTTCCTGGAATTCCCGCACACCGATCTCTACGAGCGCGGCGAGCATGTGGTCGAGCTCGGCCTCGCCGCGGCGCGCGGCGAGATCAAGCCGGTGATCTCGACCTTCGACTGCCGCATGATCCAGGTGCTGCCGACCAGCCGCGAGCCGATGCGCTCCTTCGTCGACAGGATCAAGGCGCTGCACGGCAAGGACGGCGTGTTGTCGGTCTCGGTCATCCACGGCTTCATGGCCGCCGACGTGCCGGAAATGGGCACGCGCATCCTGGTCGTCACCGACAATGCCAAGGAAAAGGGCGACAAGCTCGCCGAAACGCTCGGGCGTGAGCTCTATGACCTGCGCGAAAAGACAGCCATGACGATGCTGTCTGCATCGGCCGGCATCGAGCGGGCGCTAGCAGTGCGCGCCGAACGCAAGGACAAGCCGGCGGTCATCGCCGACATCTGGGACAATCCGGGCGGCGGCGTGCCGGGCGACGGCACCATCGTGCTGCGCGAGCTGCTTTCGCGTGGCGTGACCAAGGTCGGCGTGGCGACGATCTGGGACCCGATCGCCGTGACCTTTTGCCATGCGGCCGGCGAAGGCGCGGTCATCGACCTGCGATTCGGCGGCAAGGCCGGCCCTCAGGCCGGCGAGCCGATCGATGCCCGCGTCAGGGTGCTAAAGACAACCAACGAAGGATGGCAGAGTTTCGGGCCGAGCCGCGTGACGCTGGGGCCATCGGCGGTGGTGCGCATCGAAGGCACCGAGGTCGATGTCATCTTGAACACCAACCGCACCCAGACCTTCGAGCCGGATATCTTTTCCAACATCGGCATCGATCCGCTGTCGAAGGACGTCCTCTTGATCAAGTCGACGAATCATTTCTACGCCGGCTTCGCGCCGATCGCCGCCGAGATCATCTATGTGGCTGCGCCGAGTTCCTATCCGAGCAATCCGGCGGTGACGGATTACAGAAAGCTCAACCGGCCGATCTGGCCGCGGGTGGCTGATCCGTGGCGCTGATGATCTCCCCCCTTGAGGGGGAGATGGCCGCGAAGCGGCCAGAGGGGGTCGCCGCGCGTGAAGCGCCAACAATCCCCATCGTCGCCCTGGAGCGTAGTAGCAGTTGAGGCGACCCCCTCTGTCGCCTTCGGCGACATCTCCCCCTCAAGGGGGGAGATCACCCGCGCTACACCAGCCCCCGCTTCACCATCATCGCTTCAGGCGAAGGCATCTTGCCGCGGAACGCCGTATAAAGCTCTTCCGGGTCCTTCGATCCGCCGGCGGCATAGATGTTCTTCCGAAGCCGCTCGGCAAGTTCCGGATTGAAGGCATCGCCTGTCTCCTCGAAGGCCGAGAACGCATCGGCGTCAAGCACTTCCGACCACATGTAGGAATAATAGCCGGCTGAATATCCGTCCCCGGCGAAGATATGGCCGAAATGCGGGGTGCGGTGGCGCATCGCGATCGTGTCGGGCATATGCAGCTTTTCCAGCGTTTCAGCCTCGTATCGAAGCGGCTCGGCGGGCGCGTCAGGTCGCGCATGATAGGCCATGTCGATCAGCGCCGAAGCGGTGAACTCGACCGTGGCGAAACCGGCGCCGAAGGTGCGGGCGGCGAGCATCTTGTCGAGCAGCGCCTTCGGCATCGGCTTGCCGGTCTTGACGTGCAGCGCATGCTTTTCCAGCACCGCCGGCACCGTCAGCCAATGCTCGTAAAGCTGCGAGGGCAGTTCGACGAAATCGCGGCTGACCGAAGTGCCGGAAACCGACGGCCAGGTGACGTCGGTCAGCATGCCGTGCAGCGCGTGGCCGAATTCGTGGAACAGCGTCTTTGCCTCATCGACCGACAGCAGCGCCGCCTCGCCGGCCGGCGGCTTGGCGAAATTCATGATGTTGTAGATCACCGGTTTGGCGCCGTCGCCGAGCTTGTAACCGGACCGAAGCGCGCTCATCCAGGCGCCGGAGCGTTTTGACGGGCGCGCAAAATAATCGGCGAGGAACAGGCCGCGTTCGCTGCCGTCGGCATTCTTTACCACGAAGACGCGCGCGTCGGGATGCCAGGCTGTTATGCCCTTCTTTTCCTCGAAAGTGATGCCGAACAGGCGGGTCGCCACATCGAAGCAGGCTTCGATGACGCGTTCGAGCTGCAGGTAAGGTTTCAGCTCCGCTTCGTCGAAGGCGAATTTCTCGGCGCGCAGCTTCTCCTGGTAGAAGCGCCAGTCCCAGGCCGCGAACTTCTCGTTGCTGCCGGCTTCCGCGGCCAGCCGCTCCAGCTCCTTCTGGTCGGCGGCCGCTTTTTCCAGTGCTTTCTCCCACACGGGATCGAGCAGCTCGTGCACGGCCTTCGGCGTCTTCGCCATCGTGTCGTCGAGCTTCAGCGCTGCGAAAGAGCCGTAGCCCAGAAGCTTCGCTTTCTCGGCGCGCAGCTTCAGCATGTCGCGCACAACATCGGTGTTGTCGGAGGCGCCGCCATTCTGGCCGCGCATGATGAAGGCTTTGAACGCGATCTCGCGCAGGTCGCGGCGCTCCGAGAAGGTCGAGAACGGCTCGTAGATCGAGCGCGACAGCGTCACCGCGTAACGGCCTTTCTGGCCGCGCATTTCGGCGGCCTCGGCCATGGCGCTCTTCAAAAAGTCCGGCAGGCCGGCAAGGTCGGCCTCGTCGAGGAACAGCGCCCAGTCGCGCTCGTCGGCGAGCACATTCTGGCCGAATTTGGTGCCGAGCGAGGAAAGTTCCTCATTGATGGCCGCGAGCCGCTTCTTGCCCTCGGCATCCAATTTAGCGCCCGACCGGACAAAGCCCTTCCAGGTCTTTTCCAGGACGCGCAGCGTTTCGGCATCGAGCTGCAGGGTGTCACGGCGCTGATAGAGATCGTCGATGCGGGCAAACAGCTTCTCGTTCATCGAGATCGCCGAGAAATGCCGTGACATCTTTGGCGAAACCTCGCGCTCCATCGCCTGGATCGTGTCGTTGGTATGAGCGCCGGCGCGGCACCAGAAGATCGACGAGACATGGTCAAGCGCTTCACCCGCAAGCTCGAGCTCGGCAAGTGTGTTCTCGACAGTCGGCGCCTCGCTGTTGCCGGCGATCGCGTCGATCTCGGCCTGATGCGCCGCAAGCGCCGCGTCGAAGACAGGGCCGAAATCATTGTCGCCGATGCGCGAGAAGTCCGGCAGGCCGAGCGGCCCTTGCCAGACGGTCAGCGGATGGGCGGCGAGATCGACGGTTTTTGACATGGACAGATCCAATCGGGGAGTTTCGATAGGCGGAGGGCAGTTCCCGATGTAGGGCGGTGCCGCGCGACGCGCAACTCGGGCTTCGCCTCAATAGGCGCTGCAGTCCTGCGCCACCGCCCTCTGGGTGCTGGCGACGATCCGCCCGCCTGCGACGGTGAAGGTCTCGCGCATCAGCGTGTCGTTGCTGGGGAAGTCGTAACAGGCGAGCACCGTGGTCTCGCCGTCCTCGCTCTTCTCGATGCGGTGACGAATGGCGGCGCCCGCCACCGCGCTCTGCCATTCATCGATCGAGGCGATGAAATCCTGCTTGGTCTGCACGATGCCGACGTCGTCGAGCTTCATGCGCACGTCGTCGGAAAGCAGGTCGGACAATTCTGTGCGGTCGGCGACCAGCAGTGCCGAGTACCAGCGGTCGATGATGGCGCCGTCATCGGCGGCGGCAGGTACGAGCGAGGACAGCAGCAGCGTCGCCGTCAGAGCAATTCCAGGAAAAGTGGGTGCCGGTTTTCCGCTCGGAATTGCGCAAAACCAAGGAGCTCGAATGGCTCGGCGTTTCCGTGAAGCGGTGAACCGCTCCAGTAAGATTCTCCACCAGCTTCGCTGCATCACCGCTCCCTTAGAGCTCGGGCCGTTCGAAATCGCCGGTTTCCTTGTTCATCACCCACAGCTCCCCGGTCGAGATATCGAACCATGCGCCGTAGAGCGTGAGCTTGCCCTTGCCCTCGAGGATCGAGACGCAGGGAAAGGTCCTGAGATTGGCGATAGAGTAGCGGATGGAAATACGCTCCAACGCCGTCTGCCGCTCGGTCGCCGTCATGAAGGTGCTGGACGAGACAGTCTCGGCGGCAGGCGCGATCAGGCTCATCCATTTGCCGATGAAATCGCCGGGCGACAGCGGCGCAAAGTTCGTGTCGAGCGCGGCGCGTATGCCGCCGCAGCGGCCATGGCCCATCACCACGATGTTCCTCACCTTCAGGCTCTGTACGGCAAATTCGAGCGCGGCCGAGGTCGAATGGAACTCGCCGTCCGGCTCGTAGGGCGGCACGAGATTGCCGACATTGCGCAGCACGAAGAGCTCGCCCGGCCCGGCGTCGAAGATCGCTTCCGGAGCGGAGCGGGAATCGCAGCAAGCGACGATCATCGTTTCCGGTGCCTGGCCCTCGTGCGCCAGCGAACGATAGCGTCCGCTTTCGGCCGGATAGCGGCTGGTCATGAAGTTGCGATAGCCGGTCAGCAGATGTTCGGGAAGATGGGGCATGGGCGGCTAAAGCCTTTCCGGGGGTTGGAGGCGGCAGCTCGTTGCGATCGAAGAAGGCTCTAACGGCAAAAGCCGGTCGCGGGCAATGCCGAATTGCGGATGGCTCCGTCGCAATCGCGATGCGGGGGCGTGGCTTGACTATGTCCAGATGGCGATCGGGATGCCGAAACGGTCCACCGGCGGCGGATCGGGTGAAGGCCGCGCCTCGCCGCCGGCGATACGCCCGGCAATCAGCATCATCGCCGCCGCGTCGAGGAAGTCATCGCTCGCTGCGCCCCGTGGCGGCGCCTGATCGAGGAATGCTTTTTCGTAGCCATGCCGGCAAAGCAGCGCCTTGCGCTCCTCCATGCCGGCCGGGTTGACCGCTCCCTTAATCTTCTTCGGCAGCGCCATCGCCGTGCCGCCATTCAAGCGGCAGAACGCGACTTCGGGGTGAGATTCAAAGACGCGGCGGCGCAAATCCGGCATTGCGATCAGCAAGGCGTCGATCTCGCGGATCTTCGAAAAGATGCCAAAGGCCTGGATGGAAACGCCGCGCGGCGGGTCGGAGGTCCCCATCGCCACCGCGCTTGCCCTTCGATGCGCCGCATACCAGCCCTCGATCGTGGTGAAGTCGCTGGTGTCGGCATAGAGCGCCGCCCGCGAGGGGATGGCGAAGACACTCGCTTGCCGCGCCCCGAGCAGCGGCCGCACCAGCGCTTCCGGCCCGCGACCACCTCTGCGCGAAAAATCCGGCAGGCCGATCGGCATGTCGACGGCGATGGTGGCATTGGGCAGCGCGTCGAGCAGTGCCCGGAAGCTGGGGAAGACCGAGACCGACGGCGCGGCGTCCGCTTCGCGGTGGACGACGATCCAGCCGGCCTTGCAGCCGTCGACGCCTGCCAGCCGGCCGTCAGGCTTCACGCCCGCTTGTCCCGCCCGGGATGCAAGAGATGACGCAGTTGCACCATGGCCATGGGGTGCGAAAGACTCTGCGCGTCGGTTTCGAGCTGCAGCTCGTCGCCGCCGCGCTTCGCGGTGCGGGCGAGGATCTCGTAGACCGCGGCGGTGGTCGATTGCAGCGCCTTGAGGGGCGGCTGGCCGGAGAGAACGCGCGCCAGATAGACCGCGGCCGTCAGGTCGCCAAGCCCGTTCGGCGGCTTCTCGATCACGCGGTGCTCGGCAAGCAGCGCCTGGCTGCCGTCGAGCAGGAAATTCCCGGTGCCGCCCATCATCATCGCGGGCGCCGAAGTCACCAGCATGGTCGAAGGGCCGGCATGAAGCGCCGCCGCCGTCACCGCCTTGATGTCGGGCAGCGGCGCACCCGCCATCCATTCCAGCTCATAGCGGTTGGGAGTGGCGATATCCGCGATCGGCATCAATTTGTCGCGCATGGCGGCGGCGGTCGGCTCGGGCACGTAGAGCCCGCCCGAATCGCCCATCACCGGGTCGCAGATGTAAAGTGCGTTCGGCGTCTTGTCCTTGACGGCGGCAACCAGCGAGGCGACCGCGTCGGCCTGGCCAGCCTCGCCGAGATAGCCCGACAGCACGGCCCTCACCTCGCCCAGCCAGGGCGCGCGCTCGAGATCGGCCATCAGCGCCTTGAACTGATCGAGCGGCGGCACGATGCGCGTGGCCCGGCTGTGGCCCGGATGCCAGGGCAGGATGACGGTCGGCACCGCCCAGACCGGGAAGCCCAGCGTCTCCAGCGCGAATACCGCCGCGCGGTTGCCGACCGAGCCGCGGGCGACATGGCTGGAGATGACGATGACCGCGCGCGGCGCGTCGATTTTTTCTGCACTCATGGAAATCTGTTCCTAGCCGCCACGCGTGACGGCATACACCAGCCAGACCAATAGCCCAATGGCGATCATGACGCCGAGCGTTCGGCCAATGCGGGTTCCCCAATATTCGATAGGATCGGCGCGGTCGGCGTCAGCGGCGGTGACATGGTCGCGCGCATCTTTCGCCGTGCGGGTTACGAACGACGCGCCGCCCGGCGCCGTCTCGCGCGCCACGCGTTCGAGGATGCGGCGCGATTCGGTCTCGTCGTCCCGGCGCTCGGCCATGGCAATTGCCCTTTCCTGCCCGGAGCTTAGATCAATTCCAGGAAAAGTGCGAAGCGTTTAGACTCGGCGACTTCGCCGTAGCCTTCCGACCGGAATTGCGTCAAACAAGAAGATGAAATCCTGTTCGCTCGACTATTCACAGTGGCTCGCGCCGGAGCCGGAGCAGGCGTCATCGGCCGGACATTTTCTTACGCGTGGATTGTGGTAATGCTTCGCACGCAACTTCTGTCGAGGGACCAATCATGACTACCGAGCGCCTCTCACTACCCTCCGCCTTCCGCAGTCTGCCCGCCTTCCTGATGGTGGCTTTCGTGCTGCCGCTGCTTGCCGGCTGCGGCTACAACACCATCCCGACGGCGGAAGAGAACGCCCATGCGGCCTGGAGCGAGGTGCTCAACCAATATCAGCGCCGTTCCGACCTGATCCCGAACCTGGTCGAGACGGTGAAGGGCTATGCCTCGCATGAAAAGGATACGCTCGACGCGGTCGTCCAGGCGCGCGCCAAGGCAACGCAGATCACGGTGACGCCTGACACGCTGAAGGATCCCGAGGCGCTGAAGAAGTTCCAGGATGCCCAGGCCGGCCTGACCAGCGCGCTATCGCGGCTGATCGCGGTGTCGGAAGCCTATCCCGACCTCAAGGCGAACCAGAATTTTCTCGCACTGCAGGCGCAGCTCGAAGGCACGGAGAACCGCATCGCGGTGGCGCGGCGCGATTACATCCAGGCAGTCAGGGACTATAATCTGACGCTGAAGACCTTCCCGTCCGTGCTGTGGGCGACCTTCTGGTTCCGCGGCAACGAGCCCTTCGCGAACTTCACCGTCGAGGAAGACAAGATGCAGGTGCCGAAGGTCGATTTCGGCACGAGCACCACCAAGCAGGGCGGGTAAGCGGCGAACCAGTTTACCGAGCTTACCAGCCTTGCGTTCCTTCGCGCCCCCCTCTGTCCTGCCGGACATCTCCCCCTCAAGGGGGGAGATCAGCCGTCATCCGCGCTTTCGCCAATTTTCAGCGTCTGAAAGAGAAAGCCGGCGGCGAAGCTATCAATCTCCCCCCTTGCGGGGGAGATGGCCGGCTTGGCCCCCGAAGCCTTGGCGAAGGGGGGCAGGCCAGAGGGGGGTGCCTCGCGGCTACCTCGTCTATCTTGGCCTTCTTGCCTTTTTCCTCCTCCCCATCGCCGCCCTCGCCGCCGACCTTCCCGCGCTCACCGGCCGCGTCGTCGACAATGCCGGCATCATCGATGCCGGCACGCGCGCGGCGCTGACGCAAAAGCTCGCGGACTTCGAAACCAAGGGCTCGGACCAGATCGTCGTCGCCACCATACCCAGCCTCGGCGGCGAGGAGATCGAGCCTTACGCCAACCGGCTGTTCCGCTTCTGGAAACTCGGCCAGGCCAAAGAAAACAACGGCGTGCTGCTGCTGGTGGCGCCCAACGACCGCAAGATGCGCATCGAGGTCGGCTATGGGCTGGAAGGCACGCTCACCGACCTGCACACCAAGCTGATCATCGAAAACGACATGGTACCGGCCTTCCGCGCCGGCGACTTCTCCGGCGGGATCACCAAGGCCGTCGACGACATGATCATGGTGCTGCAGGGCAATCCCGAGGAGCTCGAGGCGCGCGGCAAGCGCAACGAGCAGGCGCCGTTCAATTCCGACGATCTGTTCTTCGCCATCTTCATCAGCATCTGGGCGCTGATCTTTTTTGGCGGCATCGCGATGACGATTCTGCCGCCGATTTTCGGCCAGAAGATCGGACCCGGCCGCTATCGCTGGCTCGGCATGACCTTCGATCAGAACCGGCGCTCTTCCTCCGGCGGCTGGTCGTCCGGTGGCGGAGGCTGGTCGTCGGGCGGCGGTGGCTGGTCCTCCGGAGGCGGCGGTGGCGGGTTTTCCGGCGGCGGCGGCTCGTCGGGCGGCGGCGGCTCTTCGGGAAGCTGGTGAGGCACCATGGCAACACGACCGATCAGCGCCGAGGACCATGACCGCATCGCCGAGGCGATCCGGACGGCCGAGCTGAAGACCGACGGCGAGATCTATTGCGTCGTCGCCAGGGCCAGCGACGGCTACTTTTTTCCGGCCGCCTTCACCGCCACGATCGGCCTGTTTATCGCCAGCCTCGCCGTCGCCTATGGGCTGGAAGCCTGGTGGCTGTCGATCCGGCTGCCGCATTTCGTGCTGGCGCAATTGCTGGCGCTGGCCTCGGTGTTCATTTTGCTTAGGCTCCTGCCCGCCTTGCGCATTCATTTCGTGCCGAGAAGGCTGCGCTATCAGGCCGCGCACGCCAATGCGATGAAGCAGTTCCTGGCCCGCAACGTCCACCGCACGCAGGCGCGTACCGGCGTGCTCATCTTCGTCTCCATAGCCGAGCGTTATGCCGAGGTCGTCGCCGACTCAGGCATCGATGCCAAGGTCGGCCAGCATGTCTGGGACGGCGTGGTGGGCGACCTGACCAAACATGCCGGCGATGACCGGCTGGCCGACGGCTTCCTGAAGGCTATCGGCACGGTCGGCGCGGTACTCGCCGAGCATTTCCCGGTCACCGAAGGCGACGCCAACGAACTCGACGATCATCTCGTCGAAATCTGACACGGCGCCTCGTCGGCGGACGCACCTTTCGCCTGTGCGAAAGCGAGGAGGCGTGTTGGGGGACTCTTTGCAATCGGGCGAGGCGGGTTTATGGTTAACCAATCATGAACACGCTGACGATCGACATCCGGAAGGCAGAACCGCGCGACGCGAGCGCCATCGCCGAGGTGCACCAGCAGGCATGGCGCGGCGCCTATTCGGGCATCATCCCGCACCGCACGCTGACCTCGATGATCAATCGTCGCGGTGTCGACTGGTGGGCCAACGCGATTCGCCGCGCCGCCACCGTGCTGGTGGTCGAGATCGGCGGAACGGTCGCCGGCTATGCCACGATCGGCAAAAACCGCGCCCGCGAGCTCAGGCAGCAGGGTGAGATCTACGAGCTCTATCTTCGTCCGGAATATCAGGGCATCGGGCTCGGCAGCCGACTGTTCAAGGCGGCCAAGGCCCGGCTCGCCGACCACGGCCTGCGCGGCCTCGTGGTCTGGGCGCTGGAAGACAATCACAACGCCTTGGCCTTCTACGCCGGCAATGGCGGCCGCGATATCGCCGAAGGCGTCGAGGTCTTCGAGCAGAAGGCGCTTAAGAAAGTGGCTTTCGTCTGGAATGACTAACGTCGCCTAGGGATGTGTTGAGATTCAGGTCAGGCCGAGCCGAGAACGTTGGTTTCTGAGAACCGGCCTACGCCGGCCGTAGCCCTATATAAAGCGGAGACACTTATGAGGGCTTCGGCCGGCGAAGGCCGGAGCGGAGCGTACTTAAAGAACGTGAGCACCGGAAGCGCAGGAAACCACCGTTCGCAGGCCGGCATCACCTGAATATCAACACAGCCTAGGTTACAGGCCATCACAAACTGTGCGCTTCCATCAGCGTACAGTGCCATTCGCCGCATTGCACCATGACGCTTCGCCCGCTATCCGTCTTGGAATCGAGAGAGGGATAGACCATGCGTATCGAAGCGATAGCCACCGGAAAGAACCCGCCTGAGGACGTCAACGTCATCATCGAGGTGCCGATCGGCGGCGAGCCGATCAAATACGAGATGGACAAGGAGGCCGGCACGCTGTTCGTCGACCGCTTCCTGCACACCTCGATGCGCTATCCCGGCAATTACGGCTTCGTGCCGCACACGCTGTCGGGCGACGGCGACCCGATCGACGTTCTGGTCTGCAACACCCGCGCGCTGGTGCCGGGCTGCGTCATCAATGTGCGGCCGATCGGCGTCTTGATCATGGAAGACAATGCCGGCCAGGACGAGAAGGTGATCGCCGTCCCCTCGCCCAAGCTGACGCTGCGCTACGAGAACGTCACCGAATACACGCATCTGCCTGAGATCACGCGCCAGCAGGTGCAGCACTTCTTCGAGCACTACAAGGATCTCGAGCCCGGCAAATGGGTCAAGATCGAAGGCTGGCACGATTCCAAATACGCCAAGAAGATGATCGTCGACGCGATCGAGCGGGCTAAGGCAGCCAAATAAAGGCTACCGCACCGCCTTCTCGCCGCCGGCCGCCGTGATCACCCCGACGATGATCAGCCCGGTCAGCAGCAGCCGCACGCCGGCGCTGACGCCGAACGTGTTGAGCATGGTGAGCAGGAGCACCAGGAACAGGCCGGCGCCCCAGACCCCGGGCACATTGGCCTTGCCGCCGGCGACCGAGGTGCCGCCGATGACCACGACCGCGATCGAGGCGAGCAGGTATTCGTTGCCGATATCGACATTGGCGCCGCGGAAATAACCGGCAAGCAGCGCCCCGTCGATGCCGCCGAGAGCGCCACACAGCGTGTAGGTGAGGAAGCGGATGCGGCCGACATGGACGCCGGCGAGCCAGGCGGCGCGGATGTTCTGGCCGATCGCCAGCACCGAGCGGCCGTAGATCATGCGCTGCAGCGCAAGCGCGGCGCCGATGGTGAAGATCACCGTCAGCATCGCCAGCACCGGAATGCCCAGCACCTGCCAGTTGGTGAAGTCGGCGAAGCCGGGCGGCGGCTTGATCTGCAGGCCGCGGCCGTAGCTGATGTCGACCGACTGGATGATGAAGCTCGCCGACAACGTGGCGATGATCGGCGGGATGCGCAGCGCCCAGATCAATAGATAGTTGATGGCGCCGATCGCCGCGCCGCAGGCAAGTGCTGCAAGCAGCCCGACGAGGATCATGGAATCGCTGCCGCCCATCACCTTCATGGCGACCGCGCTTGCCAGCCCGATATTGGCCGGCAGCGACAGGTCGACATTGCCGGGTCCCAGCGTGATGACGAACATCTGGCCGACGCCGACAATGACGGTGAAGACGGCAAGCGACAGCGCCGCCGTGACCATGCCGCCGGCGCCGTAGCCGCCGGTGAAGGCAATCGTTGCCAGCCAGACGACGACCGCGCCGACGAAGGACCAGATCCAGGGTTTTTCAAGCAGCGTCCGCACTGAGGTCATCGCCTACCTCTCCCTGCGGCTGATCAGCACCCGCGCCGCCAGCACGATGATCAGGATCGCGCCATTGGCGGCCACCTGCCAGTCGGGCGGGATGTGCATGAAGGTCAAAAGCGGCGAGGCGGCCAAAGCCAGCGTCAGCGCGCCGATGACCGCGCCGATCGGCGAGACGCGCCCGCCCACGAACTCGCCGCCACCGAGAATGACGCCGGCGATCGACAGGAGCGTATAGCCATTGCCTATGTTGGCATCGGCCGACGTGGTGATGCCGATCAACGCCATGCCGGAAAGCACGCCGAACAGGCCGGTCAGCGCGAACAGCACGATCTTGGTCTTGAGCAGCGACCAGCCGGCGCGCCGCAGTGCCGCGGCGTTGCCGCCCGAGCCGCGCAGGATGACGCCATAGGACGTGCGCATCAGGCCGAAATGCACGACCGCGGCGATCAGCAGCGCGGCAAGGATCGGGAACGGGACGTAAGGCGGCTTGAACGACATGATCGACAGCAGCCAGTCCGGCGCCTTGCCGCCGGGCTTGGGCAGGATGAGGATGGCAAGCCCCTGCCAAACGAAGCTCATGCCGAGCGTCACCACGATCGAAGGCAAATTGCGCAGGTGGATCAGTGCGCCGAGCAATGAATAGACGCCGATCGAGCCGATGAGCACGAGAATGCCGATGAGCGGCGCCTCTCTCAGCCATGTCGCGGTGACGCAGCCGACGAAGCCGACGAACGTTCCGATGGACAGGTCGAGCTCGTTGCCGGCGATGACGAACATCTGCGCTATCGTCGCCAGCGCGATCGGGACCGCCAGGTTGAGCATCAGGTTGAAGCCGAAATAGCTGATGGCGCGCGGGTTGAGCCAAGCGATGGCCATCAGCACCAGCGCCAGCGACAAGGCCGGCAAAAGACCGCGCAGCGTGCGCGCCCTGGCCGCGCTGCCGCGCGGCGAGGCTTTCGGGAGCGTTCCGGGAGCGATCGCCGTCATCTCAGGCCGCATCGCCGAACGAGGACTGGATGATCTTTTCCTCCGTCAGCTCGTCGCGCCCAAGATTGGCGACGATCCGGCCGTTCTTGAAGACATAGACATGATCGCAATTGTCGAGCTCCTCGGTCTCGGTCGTGTACCAGAGGAAGGTGCGGCCCTTGGCGGCCTCCTCGCGCACGAGGTCGTAGACTTCGAGCTTGGTGCCGATGTCGACGCCGCGCATCGGATCGTCCATCAGCACGATCTCGGCGTCGGAGCCGAGCGCGCGGGCAAACAGCGCCTTCTGCTGGTTGCCCCCCGACAGCGAATAGATGTTGTTGTTCATGTCCGGCGTGCGGATGCCGATCTTCTTTTTCCAGAATTCGGCAAGCTCGGCCTCGCGCTGCGGCGAGATCAGCAACCCGTTGCGCAGGCGCGCCAGCGAGCGGATGCCGATATTCTGCCCGATCGACCATTGCGAAAAGATGCCGTCCGACTGACGGTCGCCGGCGACCAGCGCCACCGGCGCGGCAACCTCGATGCCGGCTTTGGCGCGGGATGCGGCCGAGAAGATCGCCAGCAAAAGATCCGTCTGGCCATGGCCGGCCAGCCCGGCAAGACCGATGATCTCGCCGGCGCGGGCGACAAGCTCCTTGTCGTCCTGCTGCCTGACCGGACGCGCGCGAACCCTGAGCGCGCCGCCCTCGGTTTTCCGGGCTTCGGCAGCGGCCTTCTGATGTCCCTCGGCGCCGCCCATGGCTGCGACCAGCCTGTCGCGGTCGAACGCGCTTGCGGCATCAGCCGCGACCACCTTGCCGTCGCGCATCACCACGATACGGTCGGCGTTCTGCAGCACCTCGCCCAGCACATGCGAGATCAGGATGCAGCTGCCTCCCGCCGCCACGAAGCGGCGCACGAAGGAAAGCAGTTGCCCCGCGGTGTGCGCATCGAGCGACGAGGTGGGCTCGTCGAGGATGACCAGATGCAGCGGCTCGCGGGTTAGGGTGAAGGCGCGCGCCACCTCGACCATCTGCCGCCGCCCGATCGAGAGGTCGCCGGCAATGTCGTCCGCCGAAATGCCGTGGCCGGGGAAGATCTCGTCGAGCTTGGCCCGTATGAGCTCGGCGGCCCTGCGCCGCCAGCCGAAGCCAGTGAGCGAGGGATGGTTGATGCGCGTGTTCTCGGCGACGCCGAGATTGGGGCAGAGCGACAGTTCCTGGAATACGCAGCGTATGCCGAGCTCCAGCGCGCGCGCCACCGAGTAGCTCGCCTCCTGAGTGCCGCGCACGGCGATCTGCCCGCCATCCGGCCGCAGCGTGCCGGCGACCATATGCATGAGCGTCGACTTGCCGGCGCCGTTATGGCCGACCAGCCCTACGCATTCGCCGGCGCCGACATGGAAGTCGACGCCGTTAAGCGCCCGAACGGCGCCGAAATGCTTTTCGGCGCCGTTGAGCCTGACGATATCCGCAATAGCCTGGAGCATCCTCAACTTTACCCAGTTGGCAATGCGAACCGCAATATGCCCACCGCTATTGCTTGATGTTGGCCTTGATGGCCGCGATAGCCTCTTCCTGCGTGTATTCGTGCGTGGCGACGCCGCCTTCCTTGATCTTCGGCAGCGCGGCCTCGAAATCGTCCTGGGTGAAGGCGAGATAGGGCACCAGCAGGTCGTGCGGGATGTCCTTGCGGCCGTCGAGCACCTGCTGCGCCACCCAGAAGGCCAGCGTCGACACGCCGGGCGCGATCGAGGCCGACCAGGTCTTGTAGCCGTCCTTCTCCTTCTGCTCCTTCCACCACTTCAACTCGTCCTGCCGGTTGCCCATGATGATGGTCGGACGCGGCTTGCCGGCGGCGGCGAAGGCCTGCGCGGCGCCATAGCCGTCACCGCCCTGGTCGACGATGCCGACGATGTCCGGCAGCGACGGCAGGATGGTCGCCACCGCCTTCTGTGCCGTGGTCTGGTCCCAGTCGCCCGTCACCGAACCGACGATCTTGAACTCGGGATGGGCGGCGACGCCTTCGAGGATGCCGGCATGGATGGCGTCGTCGATCGAGGTGCCGGCGAGCCCGCGGATTTCCAGCAGATTGCCGCCCTTGGGCTGGAACTTGGCCATCTGCTCGACTTCCTGCTTGCCCATATCCTTGAAGTCGACGACGACGCGATAGGCACAAGGCTCGGTCACGATACCGTCGAAGGAGACGACCACGATGCCGGCATCGCAGGCCTGCTTGATGGCGCCGTTGAGCGCATCCGGAGAGGCGGCGTTGATGACGATGGCGTCATAGCCCTGCAGGATCAGGTTCTGCACCTGGGCGGCCTGGGTCGGCACTTCCTTGTCGGCGGTGGTGAAGACATCGGCCGCGGCGACGATCTTGTCGTCGACCGCTTTCTTGGTGACGATCGCATAGCTGTCGAGCATCGCCTGGCGCCAGGAATTGCCGGCATAATTGTTGGAGAAGGCGATCTTCTTGCCGCTGGTGTCGGCAAGCGCGGTGCCCGAGGCGAGCATCGCCGCGAATGCACTCAATACGAGCAGTTTCTTCATGTCGGTTCCTCCCGAGGTTGCTGCTACTAACCGCGAATTCTCTGTTTTTTATCTATTGTCAGACAAATCTCAGAGGAACCGCAAGCTGTCAACTGCAAAGCATTGGCACTGCTCGATCAACTTGCGGTGCGACGATTGAAAAGACGGCGACTCCTGGTCTAGGAACGCGGCAGGAGGCCAATGCATGGCAGTGACGCCGACCGTTGCCAAAGGCGCGCCCGGAATTCCCGCGCGCTGGAAGTCAAGCGCAAAGACCGGCGTCGGAACCGCCCTCTCGGCAAAAAGCCCGCTCTGGTTCACCACCAGCCACGGCATCCTGAACGAAATCTACTATCCGCGCCTCGACAGCGCCTGCACGCGCGACCTGGGGCTGATCGTCACCGGCCCCGGCGGTTATTTTTCCGAAGAGAAGCGCGATGCGGCCCATACGGTCGAACCTTTCGAGGACGGGGTGCCCGGCTACCGGCTGACCAACATCGCCTCCGGCGGCACTTACCGGATCGAGAAGCATATCGTTACGGATTCAAACCGACCTGTCCTGCTGCAGGAAGTGCGTTTCAGCGCGATCAAGGGCTCGGGGGCCGACTATCGCGTCTACGCGCTGCTTGCGCCGCATCTCGTCAACGCCGGCATGGGCAACACGGCCTGGACCGGCGAGCACAAGGGACAGCGTTTTCTCTTCGCCACAGGGCGCGGCGTGTCGCTCGCGCTCGCCTCGTCCTTGCCCTGGGGCGCCTGCTCGGCCGGCTATGTCGGCTTTTCCGACGGCTGGCAGCAACTGCACGATAACGGCGCCCTCGATCCTTCCTGTCATACAGCCGAAAACGGCAATGTAGCTCTGACCGGCGAGATCGGCTTTTCGGCCGGCAGGACGGTTGCCTTGCTGGCGCTGGGCTTCGGCGCTTCGCCGGAGGAAGCCGCCGACCTTGCGCTTGCAAGCCTGCAACAGGGTTTCGAGCCGGCCGCGAAGACCTATGTCGAGACCTGGCGGACATTCCAGGCAGGGTTGGAAAAACTCGACCGCCGCGGCGCCGCCGGTTTGAACACCTACCGCGCCAGCACGGCGGTGCTGGCGACGCATCTGTCGATCGCGACACCGGGCGCCGCCGTCGCCAGCCTGTCGATCCCCTGGGGTTTCAACAAGGGCGACGACGATCTCGGCGGCTATCATCTCGTCTGGCCGCGCGACCTGGTCGAGACGGCGGGCGGCTTCCTGGCGGCCGGCGACGGCAGGCAGGCGCTGCAGATCCTCACCTATCTGCGTTCGATCCAGCAGCCGGACGGCCATTGGCCGCAAAATTGCTGGTCCGACGGCACCGCCTATTGGCCCGGCATCCAGATGGATGAATGCGCCTTTCCGCTGCTGCTCGCCGATGCCTTGCGCCGCGCCGGCCATCTGCCGAAGTCGAAGCTCGCCGAATTCCTGGCGATGATCGAGAACGCGGCCGCCTATGTCGTGCGCAACGGCCCCGTCACCGGCCAGGATCGCTGGGAAGAGGATGCCGGCTACAGCCCTTTCACACTGGCCGTCGAGATCGCCGCCTTACTTGCGGCGGCCGACATGCTCGACGCCAGCGGCAAGAATGAGCCGGCAAGCTATCTGCGCGAGATCGCCGATTGCTGGAACGACCAGATCGAGCGCTGGACCTATGTGACCGGCACGCAGGCAAGCACCAGGGCGGGAATCGAAGGCTACTATGTCCGCATCGCCCCGCCCGATGATGGCAGCGTTGCCTCGCCGAAGGACGGCTTCGTGCCGATCAAGAACCGGCCGCCGGGCGACAGCGACAAGCCGGCCGAGGCGATCATCAGCCCGGACGCCCTGGCGCTGGTCCGCTTTGGCCTGAGGGCCGCGGACGACCTGCGTATCCTCAACACCGTCAAGGCCATCGACGCCGAGCTGCGCTGCGACCTGCCGCAAGGCCCGCTCTGGTACCGCTACACCGGCGACGGCTATGGCGAGCACGAGGACGGCTCGCCTTTCGGCGGCACCGGCCGGGGCCGGCCGTGGCCGCTGCTCGCCGGCGAGCGCGCCCATTACGAGCTGGCCGCCGGCCGCAGGGACAGAGCGGCGCAGCTGCTTGAGACTTTCGAACGTTCGGCCGGCGTGGGCGGCCTCCTGCCGGAGCAGGTCTGGGATCGCCCGGACATGCCTGACCGCGAGCTGTGGCTGGGCAAACCGTCCGGCAGCGCCATGCCGCTGGTCTGGGCGCATGCCGAGCACATCAAGCTGTTGCGCTCGCTGCGCGACGGCGCCGTTTTCGACCTGCCGCCGCAAGGCGTCGAACGCTACATCAAGGGCAAGACGGTCTCGCCGCTGCGGATCTGGCGCTTCAACAACAAGATCCGCTCCATTCCGGCCGGCAAGGCGCTGCGCGTCGAATTGTCGGCGCCCGGTGTCGTCCATTGGAGCAGCGACAAATGGTTGACCGTGCAGGACAGCAAGACGGCCGAGAATGCGTTCGGCATTCATCTGGTGGATTTGCCCGTTGACCGCCTGCAGCCGGGAACCACCATCGTCTTCACTTTTTTCTGGCCCGGGGCGATGCGTTGGGAGAATGTCGACTTCAGCGTCGGCATTGACGCTCAATCGTGATCCGGCAGGGCCATTGGACTCTCCTCTCCTCAAGCAATCGGGATGAAACCATGCAGATCGGAATGATGGGACTGGGCAGAATGGGCGCCAATATGGTGCGGCGCCTGATGCGCGACGGCCATGAATGCGTCGTCTACGACATCAATTCGGCAAGCGTCGCCGGCATGGTCAAGGACGGCGCGGTGGGCGCCGCCTCGCTGGAGGAGTTCGTCGGCAAGCTCGCCAAGCCGCGCTGCGCCTGGCTGATGCTGCCGGCGGCGATCACCGGCAGGATCGTCGACCAGGTCGCGGCGCTGATGGAGCCGGGCGACATCATCATAGACGGCGGCAATTCCTATTATCACGACGCTGTCGACCAGGCTGCGAAGCTGGCGGTTAAGGGCATCAACTTCGTCGATGTCGGCACCAGCGGCGGCGTCTGGGGGCTGGAGCGGGGCTACTGCCTGATGATCGGCGGGCCTGACGAGGCGGTGAAGCATCTTGATTCGGTCTTCGCCACGCTGGCGCCGGGCGCCGATGCGGGCGCCAATCCGCCCAAGGATGCCGGCACGGCGCCCTTCGGTTATCTCCATTGCGGACCGAGCGGCGCCGGTCACTTCGTCAAGATGGTGCATAACGGCATCGAATATGGTGTGATGGCCGCCTATGCCGAGGGCATGAACATCCTGAAGTCGGCCAATGCCGGCAAAAGGCAGCGCACAGCCGACGCCGAAACCAGTCCGCTCGAAAACCCGCAATACTACCAGTTCGACATCGACCTGCCGCAGGTCGCCGAGGTCTGGCGGCACGGCAGCGTCATCGGCTCCTGGCTGCTCGATCTCACTGCCGGCGCGCTGAAGAACGACCCGTCACTTGCCCAGTTCGGCGGCCGCGTCTCCGATTCCGGCGAAGGCCGCTGGACGCTGAAGGCGGCGATCGACACCGGCGTCCCGGCGCCTGTGCTGTCCTCGGCGCTGTTCGACCGCTTCTCCTCGCAGGGCGAATCGCAATTCGCCGACAAGCTTCTGTCCGCCATGCGCTATGCCTTTGGCGGCCATGTCGAGAAGCCGAAGACCGGCGCGTGAGGGGAGAGACTGCATGAGCCAGGAGAGGTCCGACACACTGGTGCTTTTCGGAGCCACCGGCGACCTTGCGCATAAGAAGATTTTCCCGGCGCTCTACCAGATGGTCGCCAAGGGCACGCTGAGCGAGCCGGTGATCGGCGTCGCCTTCGATCCTTGGGAGCTCCCCAAATTGGTGGACCGTGCGCGCGACGGCATTCTCACCGCGCTGGGCGCGGTGGACGTCAAGGTCTTTTCCAAGCTCGCCTCGCTGCTGCGCTATGTCAGCGGCGACTACCGCGACGGCGCGACCTTCGAGAAGCTGAAGACGGCGCTGGGCTCCGCGCAGCGGCCGCTGCATTACATGGCCGTCCCCCCGACCATGTTCGAAACGGTCGTGCAAGGGTTGGAGCAGTCCAGCACCGCGCGCGGCGCGCGGCTGATGATCGAAAAACCGTTCGGCCACGACCTGCAGTCGGCGCGCTGGCTGAACCGGGTGCTGCATCTGGTGTTCGACGAGCAGTCGATCTTCCGCATCGACCATTATCTCGGCAAGGAAGCGATCCAGAACCTGCTCTATTTCCGCTTCGCCAACTCCTTCCTCGAGCCGATCTGGAACCGCAATTTCGTCGAGAGCGTGCAGATCACCATGGCCGAGGATTTCGGCGTCGAGGGCCGCGGCAAATTCTACGACGATGTCGGCTGCATCCGCGATGTGATCGAGAACCACCTGCTCAACATCCTGCTGCTTCTGGCCATGGAGCCGCCGGTCGGCCGCTCGGCCGACGACCTCATCGACGAGAAGGTGCAGGTGCTGCGCGCCATCCGCACGCTGACCAAGGACGATGTCGTGCGCGGCCAGTTCGACGGCTATCTGGCCGAGCCGGGCGTGCGGCCGAACTCGCCGGTCGAGACCTTCGCCGCAGTGCGCTTCTTCGTCGACACCTGGCGCTGGCAGGACGTGCCTTTCTTCATCCGCGCCGGCAAGAACATGCCGGTGCACGCCACCGAGGTGATCGTGCGGCTGAAGCGGCCCCCGCTCGATGTCTTCGATCCGATCAAGCCGGGCGACGCCAATTATGTGCGCTTCCGCATCGACCCGCAGGTGGCGATCTCGATCGGCGCCCAGCGCAAGGTCGCAGGCGACGACATGATCGGCGAGCAGGTGGAGCTGACCGCGCTCGACGACACCAAGGGCGACATGCCGCCCTATGAGCGGCTGATCGGCGACGCCATGAACGGCAATGGCCAGCTCTTCACCCGTCAGGACGCGGCCGAGCTTGCCTGGCGCATCGTCGGTCCGGTGCTCGGCGACACTACGCCGCCGGCGATCTATGCGCCCAAGACCTGGGGGCCGGCCGATGCCATGAAAGGTTTCGGTCCACCGAACGGCTGGATCAATCCGGCCAAGTAACTTCCGGGGAGGACGGAATGGCGAAGGCAGCAAAGAAAGCTGCGGTAAGCAGCGATCCGATCGTGCTCACCGTCGATGTCGGCGGCTCGCATGTGAAGATCCTCACCAGCGCAGGCGGCGAGATGCGCCGCGTCGCGTCCGGACCGAGCCTGACCCCGGACCAGGTCGTCTCGTCGGTCAAGAAACTGGCCGAGGGCCTGGACTACGACGTCATCTCGATGGGTTATCCCGGCCCCGTGCGCGACAACAAGCCCTCGCTCGATCCCTTCAATCTCGGCAAGGGCTGGAACGGCTATGATTTCACCGCCGCTTTCGGCAAGCCGGTGAAGCTCGTCAACGACGCGCTGATGCAGGCCATCGGCAGCTATGACGGCGGCCGCATGCTGTTCCTCGGCCTCGGAACCGGCCTGGGCGCCGCCATGATCATCAAGAATGTCGGCCAGCCCATGGAGCTCGCTCATCTGCCCTACAAGAAGGGAGCGACTTTCGAGGATTACGTCGGCGAACGCGGCCTGGTGAAGCACGGGAAGAAGAAGTGGCGCAAATACGTTTTCGACGTCGTCGACAGGCTTCGCGCCGCCTTGCAGCCGGATTATGTCGTGATCGGTGGCGGCAATGTCGACAAGCTCGATGAATTGCCTGAAAAATCCCGGCGCGGCGACAACACTCGCGCTTTCGAGGGTGGATTTCGTCTATGGCGCGACAAGGCGCTGATCGTCTGATATTGTTACATTCCAGTATAATTGTTCAAAACAGCGTGTATTGACGCGATAAAACGTTGCGTTGGGCAGATTTGCCGACTAGGAATTCGCCGGCCTGCGGCCCCTGCGGCATTCCGAATTCGCCAACAACGCTCGCAGCGCATCGATATTACACACCGCGAAAACCGGATCGGTTCCGCGGCCTTGCGGCAGAAATGGAGGGACTACGTGGACGAGGACACCAGCACAGCCAAGGAAGTCGATCTGCTCGAGCTCACCGCTCACATCGTATCGGCCTATGTCGCGAAAAACCGCCTGCCCGCTTCGGACCTGGGCGGACTGATCGCCAGCGTCGCCTCATCGATCGGCGGGATCAGCCGGCCGGCGGAACCCGCGGCACCCCCGCCGGTCCCCGCCGTCAATCCCAGGCGCTCGGTGACACCGGATTACATCATCTGTCTCGAGGACGGGAAGAAGTTCAAATCGCTGAAGCGCCATATCGGCGTGCATTTCGGCCTGACGCCCGAAGCCTACCGCACCAAATGGGGCTTGCCGGTGGACTATCCGATGGTTGCTCCCAACTATGCGGCCTCGCGCTCGCAGCTCGCTAAGTCGATCGGCCTCGGCCGCAAGGCCGAACCGGAACCGGTGAAGCCCGCCAAGGGCAGGAAGGCCAAGGCGACGGCCTGAAATAACGCGACTGCACCAATGGTTTAAGCAAGCCTGCCGAGGAATCCGCCTTGGCAGGCTTCCTGCTTTTATGGCTTGGATATCGCCACCAGAGCAATTCCAGGAAAAGTGCAAAGCGGTTAGGCTCGGCGCCTTCGCCGTAACCTTCCGTCCGGAATTGCGTAAAAACAGAGAAATGGAGCGGTTTGCCGTGTCCGCGAGACGGCAAGATGCTCCACTGGGGGAGATGGCCATGAACTACGCCAGGATGGTGATCGAGAAGGAAGCGCCGGAGGAATATGGCTACGGCCGCATCCGCTACAATCTCTCCGAAAGCTCGATCGCCGACCAGAAACTCTCCGACATCGGCCTCGCGCTGCCGGACCTCACCTTGTTCTATGGCGAGCATCGCGGCGACAAGGATCTGCGGGCGCTGATCGCCGCGCAGGACAAGGGCCTTTCTCCCGGCGAGGTGCTGGTGACCGCTGGGGCGGCCGGCGCGCTGTTCATCATCGCCACCGCGCTTCTGTCGGCCGGCGACCATCTCGTGGTCGTGCGGCCGAACTACGCCACCAACATCGAGACGCCGAAAGCGATCGGCTGCGCCATCTCCTATGTTGATCTCGATTTCGATCAGGGCTTCGCTCTCGATATCGAGCGCGTCAGCGCAGAGCTGCGGCCGAACACCAGACTGATCAGCGTCACCTGCCCGCACAACCCGACCGGCACGATGATGACACGCGCCGACCTCGACACGCTGGTCGCGCTTGCCGAGAGCCGCAAATGCCGCCTGCTGGTCGACGAGACCTATCGCGACCTCTCCTACGGCGCCCGGTTGCCGCCGGCGGCCTCGCTCAGCCCCGCCGCCATCAGCGTCTGCTCGCTGTCCAAGGCCTTCGGCATTCCGGGCATCCGCATCGGCTGGCTGGTGACCCGCGATCCGCAACTGCAGGAAACTTTCCTCGCCGCCAAGGAGCAGATCGGCATCTGCGGCAGCGTCATCGACGAGGCGATCGCCCGCGCCACGCTCGAACGCCGTGATGCCTTCCTCGCCTCGCTGCTCCCCGAAATGGCCAGGCGCCGCGACATCGTGCAGGACTGGATCGACGGCGAGCCGCTGGTCGACTGGGTGCGGCCGCAAGGCGGCGTCGTCGGCTTCCCGCGGCTCAACGTCGATGCCGGCTTCGACCTCGACAAATTCTACACGAGGCTGCTGGAGCAGCACAGCACCTATGTCGGTCCCGGCCACTGGTTCGAGATGCCGAAGCGCTTCTTCCGCCTCGGTTTCGGCTGGCCGACGGAAGCGGAGTTGCGCGGCGGGCTCAAGGCCATCTCGGCCGCATTGAGAGGCTGAACGCCCCCCACCAGAGCAGGGAATTTCGATTTTTCTTAGACCCAGCCCGGATTTTTTGCGCGCATGGCAAGATGAACTGGGCTAAAGGGTTGCGGCCGGACCAGCGCCCACCGTGGAAGTGCCCCGCCGGCCATCGTCGCATAGGGGCCCTCGAACCATGACCGTCGAAGCAACGTCACCAGACCAGCGCTACGCCGCGTTCAGGCACCGCCCGTTCCTCAGCTACTGGACGGCGCGCTTCCTCACGACCTTCGCCACCATGATCGTCTCGGTCGCCGTCGGCTGGCAGGTCTATGACCTGACCCGCGATCCGTTCGACCTCGGCATTGTCGGCATCGTCCAGTTCCTGCCCTCGCTGCTCCTGGTCCTGGTCACCGGCGTCGTCGCCGACCGCTACGGCCGCCGCCTGATCATGACGCTCGCGACCCTGGTCGAGGCCGGTTGCGCCTTGGCCCTGCTGCTTCTGACGCTGCGCGGCCTGACCAGCCCGCTGCCGATCTTCCTCGTGCTGGTCATGTTCGGCATAGCCCGCGCCTTTTACGGACCGGCTTCGTCCTCGTTGTTCGCCAATCTCGTGCCGCAGGAAGATTTCGCCAATGCGATAGCCTGGAATTCGTCGGCCTGGCAGACGGCGACCATCGTCGGCCCGGTCGCCGGCGGCCTGCTCTACGGCGTGTCGGCGGAAGTCGCCTACGCCACCGCAGCGGTCCTCATGCTCGCCGCCGGGCTGCTCATCTTCACCATCCCGAAACCCGCCCAGCAGACGGCCACCGACAAGCCGACGATGCAGACGCTGTTTGCCGGCTTCGGCTAGATCTGGGGCGAGAAGATCGTGCTCGGCGCGATCTCGCTCGACCTGTTCGCCGTGCTCCTGTCGGGCGCCTCGGCGCTGCTCCCGGTCTATGCGCGCGATATCCTCGAGCTCGGCCCCTGGGGCCTTGGCCTGCTGCGCTCGGCGCCCGGCATCGGCGCTATCTGCGTCGCCGTCTGGCTTGCCGGTCACCCGATCCGCAACCACGCCGGCAAGATCATGCTGGGCTTCGTCGCTCTGTTCGGCGCCTTCACCGTGCTGTTCGGCGTCTCGACCATTACCTGGCTGTCGATCGCGGCACTTGCCCTGCTCGGCGCCACCGACATGTTCAGCGTCTACATCCGCGAGACGCTGATCCAGCTCTGGACGCCGGACGAGGTGCGCGGCCGCGTCAACGCCGTCAACCAGGTCTTCGTCGGCGCCTCCAACGAGGTCGGTGAATTCCGCGCCGGCACCATGGCGGCGCTGATCGGCACGGTTCCCGCCGTGGTGATCGGCGGCATCGGCGCCATCGCCGTCGCCGGCTTATGGGCCTATCTGTTCCCGGCGCTGCGGCAGGTGCGGCATCTCAACAGCCGGAATTGACTGAGTTCTGAATCCAAGCCGCTGGATCCGACGTTCGGGCCAATCACGCTGCGCCGTCGACCAGCGAGGTAGGGTCGGAAGCTGTTTCTACTCCGAAAAGCTCACGCTGACGCCCCGCTGCCGAAAATAGGCCTGCATCAACTTGCGGCCGGCGCGGTTGTTCTGCACCAGCTTGGCCGGATCGAACACCGCCTGTTTCTTCCCCTCCCGCGCCAGCGCTGCCTTGAGTGCCGCGATATGCGCATCGAGGTCGGCATTGTCCGCTCGCAGTGAGGCATAGATATTTTCGGTCGCCTCGGCCAAGGTCAGTTCGCTCACAGGTGTCTTCCTTTAATTGATCGGGCGGCGGCTTAGCACAGATTCGCGGCTCCGCCGAGACCGCCGAGACTGCCCGCTGATCGGTACCGCGCGGCGGTGATCGGCGGCATTGCAGGGCTATGGTCCCGGCGCTGCGGCCAGGTCGCCCCTGAACAGCCGCCACCGATCGGGCGGCGGTCATAAGCGGCAGGATCAACGGCCCCGGGGATCGGCAAGGGCCGAGATGGGCCGGTTGCGGACGGTCCGGTTATGGGAGCCGTCGCTGGAAAGCTGCCATTCCGCGTCCTGTCTCATTAAAGCAAAGTTTGCCTCGTCAGCTTCCGCCCTATTTCGGTCTGATCTACTCCTAAAACGTCCTCGATGCAGACAGGTGAGCGACATCATCTCCTCTGGTGGCGCATCGCAGTCGAGACAGTCATGATAACCTCATTGGCGAAAGTTAGTCCGCATCTTCCTCTTGGCCGTTAACAGGCTCGGGAGCCGGAGCGCTGAAAGTCACCCCGTCTACGCGATGCACGCGAAAGCTCTCGGGAATAGGCACGATCCGCGTCCTTGGCGGAGGCTCCGGCGGAAGCCAATCCGACCATAGGTCAGAATCGCCCGATGGTGGCGGCTCATTCGCCGGTTCGACTATCGAACCTACCACAGACGCCAAGCCAAGAAGTGCGATGTTCCGCCCACCGGGATGTTGCGCAGATCCATAAATTATCGCATCGATCGTGCGCTTGCCACGAGCGAACTCGAATTCGCGGTTCGAAAGATACTCCGCTACTGCTTGCGTTGGTACGTAGTCCAAGTGGACATCGTCCGGGAGGATCGGACGAGCAATCTCGTTCATGAAGCCCGTCATAAACAACCACTGCGCAGCTCGTTTCCGGGCCTTGGCCGCAAATGGGTCATATGCTTTCGGCCTGGCACCAAACAACGTGGTGTCCAACACGCAGATAGGCTCAGTGATGCGGAATTCGGCAACGGCTACAAGTTCGCCGACACTGGGTCTAAGCTCTGCTATGCAGGTGTCGGCATCATAGGCACCGTAGAACGCCGAAATACCCGACGGGTTCAGGCGGCCTGGCTTTCGCATTCGCTCTGGCGGCGGCCCCAGTTTCCCAGGGAGGTCCGCCTTAATCTCCTCGCGCTTGGCAGGCTCGTTGGCAACCCTCGCGCGGACGAAGCTAGACCCTTGCCCGTCAGGGACTATCATGTAGACCGGCCCTGAACTATTCATGTCTCGCTGCTGGTGCACATCCTCAAAGATCCGCCGTAGCAGGTCCTCTGCTTCAGTATTGAAGAACCGGCGTTGGTGCATCAGACTGGTCTTAAATGCCGACCAAAGCTGGTTGTGCTCGCTTAGCCCAGTCTGCTCTCTCGAGTACCGATATTCACTGTCGTAAAATGCTTCTTCACCGTCGGGCGGCCAATAACTGTCTGCCTCGATGAGTTCGGCGATTAAACCATCAATAACTCTTGTGTCGTCGGCACCTGTTAAGTCGAGTAGCGTGTCTTCAAGGTCAGTTCCCGTAGTTTCGATATATCTATCGTAATAGGCGTCGTACGGTCCGCCCACGAAATTCTCTCTAAATACTGGGTCAACTATGGCGGCAACTGCCGCAATCGGAATTCCCTTTTTCGTAGAGTGGAAATCGCAAGAGACTCCGTTAGGAAAAGATCGCCTCTCCTCCTGGATCCGCCTCTTCAATCCGCTTGCGGAAAAGCAATCAGGGCAGACGTTCAAGTTCTTCTCCGGAGTCGATAACAATCGTTCTGGTCACAGATCCCGCGAGCCCAGCGATCGGTGATCCCCAAACCGTCCATGACTGCCACTTTTTTGCTCGAACGAAGTTGCAGAATGCCTAATTGGGCTGGGTGCAGCTTGCAAGCCGCCATTTCGCTTCCACCCAAACCAATACCAACGGGAATCTTATGGACCTCCAGATGTGAAGGATTTGTGTCGGCAGTTCCGGGGCCGTGAACGGACCGACGGCTTTCAGGGGCCGCTGTAAGGTAGCTGCCGTTCATAGAGGGACGGATCGCAAGCCCAGTAAGAATGGCGAGATCTTCGAGAAAGCGCGTGACATGGCAAACCATGCCGATACGCGCACCACGCAGCTGTATGATCCACGATCAGAAGATGTGGCGCTCGATGAAATCGAGCGCCACATCTAAGGGGTCGATCTAACGGCCACAGCGTTCGACCATCTCATCTGCGATCGCCATGAGACTGTAGGCTTCGACCTTGCGGCTGACGGGTATCAGAAGCTCCGTCGGCTTGGTCAGGTTCTCGGCCTCGACGGTACACCGCACTGCGCCGCTGACGTCCCCATCGTCGGGAAACAGCACGTCGACATCGAAGAATTCCTCGCCGCGCTGATGACGGAAGAGATCGCAGGTCAGAGCGCCACGCTTGGTCGGTTTCCTTTTCGGCCACCGATCGTAGTAAAACCCCTCAGGATTATGCTTCTCTGGCATCGGCGGCATCCGGATAGTAGGGATATCGATGTAGGTTGGGCTAGCAAGACCAGTGGGTTGAATAAGCGACCTGCGCACGCGGTCATGCTCCTCTGCCATTCTCATCATGTCCGACATAGGCCCTATGCCACGTGCGAGATCTGCGAGCGCTCCTTTGCCGTGGAGATTGTCGAACATCGATTGCGCGCTGCGCATTGCCGCCAATTGGGGACCAAGACCGCTCATCACTCCGCGCGACGCCTTCTCCAGTTCGGAGATCCTGAGACCACTGCCGGCCATCAGTGTAGCGATATCAACCCCTTTAGACGCAGTAAGCGGCCGCTTCACGATGCGTCGGACCGCTGGCGCAACAGGCGGTGCGGGCAGCTTGGGAATCGGGGGGAGCGCGGATTGGCGGTCGTCGTCATTCTGATCCTCGTCATCGTCCGGATCATGTGCGTTATGACTCAAATCGATGTTGCCGATAGCCTCAAACGACACGCGCATCTTTGACGCAGGTCGAGTGCCGCCGTTAGCAACGCCAAATGTTAGCGCTATCTCGGGCTCGGGCTCCGTGCGGTCCTTGTGCAGTGACTCAAAGGTTGAGCGACACGCGTCGATCCACTTCGGGTAGGCTTCGGACGAGTATTTGCCGATCGCTTCAGCGTCCGGCGCTTCGTAGGAAATTTCGGTTCCATCGGCCTGAATCTCGGCTTCCGGAGCATCAAAATTCTCCCTTGCCGGATGACGCGCTTTCAGCTTGCCGATCAGCTGGTCAATTTCGGACGGCTTAAGTGCCAAAGCGACCCGGCGGACCACATTGGCCGCTGTTGCCTCGCCTGAGGCGTTCACAATGCTAATGACGGGCTCCTGCGCCCTGTAGATCGAGATGTCCTTTTCCAGTTCCTTGATCCGCTTCGCTTCGGTAGTCTCTTCCGGCGGTCGCTTCCAACTCTCCGGGATCAGAAAGAAGGAGACGCCGATGCCCTGCGCAGTGGATGCCGCGACACTGTCATCTGTCAGCAATGAGACGGAGGCGAATGTCTCATCCTTCGAAAGGGTGGCGACAGTCCCGACAATCCGGTCGTCGTTGATGCTGTAGTCAAGTGAGCTGGCGAGCTCTGGGGCGGGCTGGATGATAGGCATGAGCCGCAGCACGACACGCGGCCCAGCTTCCTGGATAACGACTTCCGGCGGAAGGGTCGCAAGCATTCCACGTATGCGCCCCGAAATCTCGATCGCCCGCTTGCGCGTTCTGCCGCCACCCTTCTTGTGCTTGTCGATCTCCGCCAAAACGGGCTTGGTTAATGCGATCACAATCGGGTCCACCGCGAGGTCGAACCAGGGAATCTCTTCCAGGCGCTTGCACTCGAAGAAGAGATTCGTATCGGCTACAAACACATGCTCCATTCGACCCTCACGAGCGGTAAACCCGGTCGAATCACGTCGCTTGCGCGGAGTTCGCCGATGTCATTGGTATATAGCGAGGCGAGAACATTTCCGCAACGAAACTGCCGGTCATTACTTGGCGAGCCATTCCGCCTAAGCACGAATGTCGATCATCGCCACCGTGCCGCTGAACTCGGAGCTGTACGATCAAGACGAATGCTTGCGTGCCAATAATCATGTCTTGAAACGCTCCGGTTCGATACTCGCTCGTCGCGGAACATCGGACGTCTGGTTTTTGGGTGCTGAGCGGCTCGCCCCAATGTCGCCAGTGGAGGCGCAAAGCGGCCTTTCCATGCCCCGGCGGGCGTAAGCCATTCTCGGTCAAACCCAACCATTCAGAGCAATGGCCTTTCGCCCTACCCCACAGCCGGCCGCCCAAAAATCAGCCTCAAAAACTCGCCCAGCCAGCGCTTGAGGTGCATGTCCCAGATCAGCCGGCCGCCGAGATGGTCGCGGCCGGGCTGGGCGCCGGGCAACTCGAAGCGATGCGCGCCGCGCACCACCCAGCGCTGCATCATCATCCTTGTCAGCTCGCCATGGAACTGGATGCCCCAGGCATTCTCGCCATAGCGGAACGCCTGGTTGGGATAGGTTTCCGCGGTTGCCAGCAGCGTCGCTCCCTTCGGCAGCGAAAAGCCTTCGCGATGGAACTGGTAGACCATCTCCGGCCAGTGCAGCAGCTTCTTGCCGGCCTCGGTCGCCTTCAGCGGATACCAGCCGATCTCGACCAGGCCTTCGCCGTGGCCCTCGACCTTGCCGCCGAGATGGTTGGCGAGCATCTGCGCCCCGAGGCAGATGCCGAGGAACGGTCGGTTCTCCTTGAGCGGGATTTCCAGCCAGTCGGTTTCGCGGCGGACGAACTCGTCCTCGTCATTGGCGCTCATCGGCCCGCCGAAGATGACCGCGCCGGCGTGACCGTCCAGCGTGCAGGGCAATTCGTCACCCAATGGCGGCCGGCGGATGTCGAGGTCGAAGCCTTCTTCCAGGAGCATGTGGCCGACGCGGCCGGGGCTCGAAGTCTCCTGATGCAGCACGATCAGGATTTTTGGTCTCGGCCTCGATCTGGGTGGCATGGAAGGCGAAGGATCCTGCTATTCGTCGCTCGATTCGCCCCGCGCGCCGGGCACCTCTGCTGCCGCCTTGCGGCGCGCCTCGATGCGGTCGCGACGCTCGACGCCAATCAGCTCGGCAACCCGCCAGACGGTATTGTCCTCGAGCTCGTCAAGCTCGCCGTCGGCATAGACGATTTCCCACATAAGGCCGATGAACGCCTTGCGCGCCTCGGGGTCGAGGTGGCGCTTCAAGACGCTGGTGAAGGCGTAGAGGTCGATCGCCTCGTTGTCGGCGCGCTCGCCGGCCGCCGCCAGCGCATCGAGCTCCTCGCCGCTCACCGAATAGGTCTCGGCCAGGATCTGCTTGAACCGTTCCCACTCGACGTCCTGGCGCACGCCGTCGGCGTTCATCACATGATAGAGCAGCGCCGAAGCCGCGACGCGCGGATCGTCGGCGCTCGGCTTGGCCTCGCGCCCAGCCGGCAGATCCCTCAGAAAGGACAATACGCGCTCGAACATCGATGTTTTTTCCCTGCCCACCAACTCGGTCCCAGAACACAGCCTCAGAACAAACGAAAGCGGCGCTGCGATTTTTCCGCTTCTTCTTCCGGCGCGACGCCAGGGTCATCCGGCAGAGGCGGCAGCTCCGAACCGGGCTCGCCGATTTCGGCCTCGCTGACGGCTTCCGCAACGGACGCGTCCTTCTCGCCGCCGTTCGACGGCACCGGCGCCGGCTTCTCGGCCGGAGCATCGGCGACGATGTCGATCGCCTTCTCGGCGACAGGCTGGACAGGCGGCGCAGCCGTGATCGCCGGCACCTCGACATCCGCGTCGCTGTCGATCAGCTGGCCAAGACGTTCCATCGGCGCGCGCCATGTGAAGGCGTCGAGCTTGCCGGTGACCGGCGACACCGGCGCCCAGCGCTCGGAAATGACGCCGTCCGCCACCCAGGCCGGATCGCGCGGCGCGCGCACCGCCTTGGAGAGCAGTTGCCGCACCTTGCCCTGGTCGCCGGTCTCGGCTTCCTCGATATCGGCGAGCAGAAGATAGGCGCCCTCGCGGCGATCCATGCGGATCGCGGCCTCCGCCTCGCGCCGCGCGGTGGCAAAATCCTGCGCGTCGAGCGCCGCGCGCGCCACGGCCATCGCCGACTCGGCATGGTTCTTCTTCAATTCCTGCAGCTTCTTCGCCCGGTTGAGGCGGTCGAGCACGGCGTCTCCCGGCCTGGCATGGGTATAGAGCTCGGCGATGTCGGGATGCGGCTCGGCTTTCCAGGCGGCTTCGAGGATCTTGGAGCCCTTGCGCACGTCGTTTTGCCGGATAACCAGATCGGCGGCGATCACCGCCGCCGGCGCGAAATCCGGCGCCAGCTTGTTGGCTTCGAGCGCCGCGGTGCGGGCCGCGTTCGAGTCGCTGTCGACCAGCGCCTGCGCCTTGGCGGTGAGCAGCACGGCGCGGCGGCGGTTGGCGACGTCGCGCTCGATCTGCCTGGTCGATTTCTGCGCCTCGACCAGCTTCAGCGCGCCGTCCCAGTCACCGCGTTCGGTGAGTTCCTCCAGCGTCGATTCCGCCGCCCAGGCAAGCTGCGGCGCCACCGCTGCGGCGCGGCCGGCATAGTGGCGCGCGGCATTGCGGTCGCCGAGGCGCTCGGCCTCGAGATAAAGCCCGCGCAGGCCGAGCAGCCGCATCTCGGGATCGTCGAGCATGCGCTCGAATTTCTCGCGCGCGCCCTCATGGTCGCCTTCGAGTAGCGAGGCCTGCGCGTCGAGCAGGTTGATCAGCGGCTCCCGGTCGGAGCTGATCAGCTTCGCCGCCTCCTTGGTCTTCTTGCGCGCCAGCGCGCCGTCGCCGGCGCCGGCGGCGATCATGCCCGTCGACAGCGCCTGATAGCCGCGGTCGCGGCGGCGCACGCGGAAATAGCGCGAGATCGTGTAGGGGCTGTTCCACAGCGACTTGATCAGCCACCAGCCGATCATCACCGCGGCGACCACGGCGACGATCGCCACCGCCGCCACCATCAGCGTGACCTGGTATTGGTAGCCGTTGAAGGTGACGATCATCTCGCCCGGACGGTCGGCCAGCCAGGCAAAGCCGAGCCCGAGCGCGAAGACGACGGCGAGGAAGACGAGAAGGCGGATCATCTTGTCTCCTTAAGCCTTCGTCGCGCCGGCAATCAGCGCTTCGAGCTGCTTTTCGACCTCGAGCCGCACCTTCAGTTTGCCGGCAAAGTCTGAGCCGGCTGCCTTTGCCGCGTCCGGCAGCGTGTCATATTCGCTGAGCGCCTTGGCGTAGTCGCCCTGATTGACCGCCACTTCCATGCGCGCCACGGTTTCCGGCACGCCCTTGCCTTCGACGGCGCTGACCGGCCGTACCTTGACCAGCGATTCAGCGCTCGACACCAGGCTCTGGAAGAAGCCGGCATTCTGGTCGGCCGGCTTTGCCGCCTCGACCATGGCGTTGGCGGCGGCATCGGCCTCCGCAGCGATGGTGGCGCGGGTCGGCACGCCCTTTTCGGCATAGGAGCGCAGCGCCGCGAGCTCGGGCGCGTCGGGCGCGATCGCCGCGAAGGTGTCGAGCTCGGTCGCGAAGGGCGCGCCGCGATCGAGCGCCGACTTCAGCGCCGAGGCGGCGATCGCCAGCGCGATCTTGGGTTGGGAGGCCTGCGCCTCGACCTTGCCGGAAAGCTGCGACACGGACTGCTCCAGCGCAGCCACACGGCCGTCCGCGGCCTTGGCCGCGTCGCCGGTCGATTTCACCAGCGCGTCGAGCCCGGCGATCTTCTCGTTGAGCGGACCGAGATCGACGGGCGCCGCATTGCCCTTCTTCTGCAGTTCGGCGACGGCTGTCGCGATCTGGCCGACCTTGTCGCCGAGCGCCTTGAGCGCGGCACCGTCGCCGCCCTGGCCGGCCGAGGATTTCAGCGCCGCGACATCGGCCTTGACCTGCTCGAGCGCCGAGGACAGGCCGTCGACCTTGGCCGACGTCCCGGTGCCGCCACTTGCTTTCAGCGTCGCGATCTCGCTTTTCAGCGAAGCGATCTCGCCGTTGACGCTATCGAGCGGCCCTCCGCCCGATCCCGACGAGCCGACCAGCCCGACCGCCTGCAGCAGGCCGGCGCCGGCAAGCGCGATCACACCGCCGACAACGCCCGCAGCGATGGCGTTGACGCCGGTTCTGCGTGGGGGCTGCGGCACGCGACCCTCGCCCCGTGCCTCACTTCGTGTCTCGCTTGCCTTCGATGCCGAAGCGCCGGCGCCAGGCGCGGATGCGTCCTCGAAATTGTAATCGAAGCCCTTGGGCTGGCTCTTCGGCGCGTCGGAACCGCCGGGATATGGCGCCTCCGGCTCGTCGTTGCCGGCATCGGGCTTATCGGCCGCTGCCTGGGCGACGTCGCTGTGCTCCCAAGGCTCGATATCGGCCTGCTCGGCATGGATCGGCTCTTCCGGCGCCTCCGGCTGCGAAGCGGCGGCCGCCTCTTCCGCCTTCGCCTCGTCGGTTTGCGCTGCCCCTTCCTCGGCCTTGGCGGCATCCTCGTCGGTGATTCGCGAGACAGCGCCGGGCTCGAGTTCGATGGTCACCGGCTCGCGCCGGGTCTTCGAATGTCGCGTCTTCGGCGTCTTGACCATGCTTTGGGCTCCGCGAACTGGCTTGAGGATGGTTCAAAGGGTCCAGGGGATGCTCTAGCACATCACCAAGCGGTGAAAAGGGGCGGTGTGATGACGCGGCTCAGGCGGGCAGCGACAAAAGCGCCAGCAGCGCCTCTTCCTCAGGTTTGGATGCAGTGCGGACCCTGTTACCGGCAACCTCCTCCACCGGCTCGGCGACACGCGCCGAAAGCGCCAGGAATTCCGTTTTTTCAAAGAGATGCCCCAAGGCCGGCCGCGCAATCAGGCTGGCCAGCGCCAAACTGGCTTTGGCCGAATAGAGCAGCGCGGCGTCGATCGGCCGGTCCGAGAGGCGAGCGACCACATCGGCATCGTCATGGTCGACACCTGTCGTGTCGTAGGTCTCGATCGCCTGGACATGCACGCCCCCCGCCGCCAGCCGCTGCTCGAACCCCGAGAAGCGGACGCGGCCGCACAGATAGACGATTGCCTCGCCGGCAAGGCCACCGGCGATGGCATTGGCCAGCGCCTCGGCATCGCCCGGACCTTCGGTGACGGCGAAAAATCCCGCCGCGCGGCAGGCTTCGGCCGTCCTTTTCCCGACCGCGTGGCAAGGCAGGCCCGCAAGTGCCGTGACCAGAGCTTTCGGCGCATGCCGCACCGCATTGGCGCTGGTGGCCGCGACCGCGACGGTATCGCCGCCGATGCTCGCCTCGACCGGCAATGCGCTCGTCTCGGTCAGCGGCAGCAGCACAGGCTGAAATCCCAGGGCTTCGAGGCGTCGTGCCGTGCGCGACGCGCCCGGCTCCGGCCTCGTCACCAGCACGCGGACCATGTCAGGCCCAGCCGTCGAAGAATGTCACGCCGGCCCTGGCGCGAACCGTCCGCGCGGCGTCCAAGCCGATCTCCGCCGCGTCCGCGGCCTCGCCCTCCAGCCGGACCTCGTGTGATTCCGTGCCGTCGGGCGAGATGATCAGCCCGGCAAAGGACAGTTTCTCGCCCGACACCGTCGCATGGCCGGCTATCGGCGTGCGGCAGGAGCCGTCGAGCGCGGCGAGGAAGGCGCGCTCGCAGGTGAGCGCCTGGCCGGTCGGCACATGATGGATCGCCGCCAGCATTCTCTCGACGTCGCGATCGCCGATGCGCGTTTCGATGCCGATCGCGCCTTGTCCCGGCGCCGGCGGAAAAACCTCCAGCGGCATCAGGTCGGTGACGACATGTTCGAGCCCGAGCCTTTTCAGCCCGGCATAAGCGAGGATGGTGCCTTCGGCGACGCCTTCGTCCAGCTTGCGCAGCCTGGTCTGCACATTGCCGCGAAACATCACCACGTCGAGGTCCGGCCGCATGCGGCGAAGCAGCGCTTGGCGGCGAAGCGACGACGACCCGACCGTCGCGCCATGCGGCAGATCGGCGATCCGATTCACCTTCTTGCCGATGAAGGCGTCGCGCGCATCCTCGCGCGGCAGGAAAGTGATAAGCTCCAGCCCGTCGGGCAGCACCGTCGGCATGTCCTTCGACGAATGCACGGCTATGTCGATGCGGCCGTCGAGCAGCGCCTCCTCGATTTCCTTGGTGAACAGGCCCTTGCCGCCGGCCTCCGACAGCGGCCGGTCCTGGATGCGGTCACCGCTGGTCGAGATCGGCACCACCTCGAACGCCCGCTCGGGCAGGCCATGCGCCTGCATCAGCCGCGCCCGCGTCTCATGCGCCTGGGCCAGCGCCAGCGGGCTGCCGCGTGTTCCGATTTTCAAAGTTTGCATGGCGCGCGGTCCGTGATAACCCCCGTCCTTGGCCGAGGTTTGTCGAGATTCAGGTCAGGCCGAGCCGAAAGTGGTGGCTTGCGAGAACCGGAGCGGAGCGTACTTAAAGTACGTGAGCACCGGAAGCGCAGAGAGCCGCCACTTGCAGGCCGGCATCACTCAATATCGGCAGACCTCCTATCGGGGAAAAGCCGGTTGTACAATCTTCGAGGACAGCGACGAATTGATCCGCGTTCTGGGCATTGAGACGAGCTGCGACGAGACGGCGGCCAGCGTGGTGGCGCTGGACGGCGGCGCCGCGCCCGAAATCCTGTCCAACGTCGTGCTCAGCCAGATCGAGGAGCATGCGGCCTTCGGCGGCGTCGTGCCCGAGATTGCCGCGCGCGCCCATGTCGAGGCGCTGGACGGTATCGTCGAGGCGGCGCTCGCCGATTCGGGGGTATCGCTCGACGAGGTCGATGCCATCGCCGCCACTGCCGGTCCCGGCCTGGTCGGCGGATTGATCGTCGGCCTGATGACCGCCAAGGCAATCGCCGCCGCCGCCAACAAGCCGTTGATCGCCATCAATCACCTCGAAGGCCATGCGCTGACCGCGCGGCTGACCGACGGCCTCGATTTTCCTTATCTGCTTCTGCTCGTTTCCGGCGGCCACACCCAGATCGTCGCGGTGCGCGGAGTCGGCGACTACCAGCGCTGGGCGACCACCATCGACGATGCGCTGGGTGAAGCCTTCGACAAGACCGCCAAGATGCTTGGCCTGCCCTATCCCGGCGGCCCGAATGTCGAGAAGGCGGCCGCCAGCGGCGATGCAAGCCGCTTTGCCTTCCCACGCCCGATGAAAGGCTCGGCGCAGCCGGATTTCTCCTTCTCCGGACTGAAGACGGCGGTGCGCCAGGCGGCAACGGCGATCGCGCCGCTGAGCGAGCAGGACGTCGCCGACATCTGCGCCTCTTTCCAGGCGGCGGTGGCGGACGCGCTTGGCGATCGTGTCGGCCGCGCCCTTGCCCGGTTCCGCCAGGAATTCCCGGACCAGGCAAAGCCGGCGCTGGTCGTTGCCGGCGGCGTCGCCGCCAACCGCACGATCAAGGCGACGCTCGAAGCGCTGTGTTCCGAGGCCAGCTTCGCCTTTGTCGCGCCGCCACAGAAACTCTGCACCGACAATGCGGCGATGATCGCCTGGGCCGGCATCGAGCGGCTGCGCGCCGGCATCGCCGACGAAAACACCGCCGATTTCGTGCCGCGCTCGCGCTGGCCGCTCGACAGCGTTTCCGCACCCCTGGTCGGCTCTGGCCGGCGTGGTGCCAAGGCATGACCAAGAGAAGCACGAGCGACTGGCGCGTTACGGTGCTGGGCGGTGGCGCCTGGGGCACGGCGCTGGCGCTGGCCATGTTGCGCGCCGGCCATGATGTCCGTCTCTATGCGCGCGACGCTGAAACCGTTGCCTCCATCGCCCGCGGCGAGAACCCGCACTACCTGCCCGGCATCACGATCGCGCCCGGCATCGCGGCCACCAGCGATATTGCCGCGGCGCTCGACGGCGCCGACTGCGTGCTCGCCGCGACGCCGGCGCAGTCGCTGCGCGCTGTCCTGGCCAATGCCCGCAACCACGTTCCTGCAGGCGTGCCGCTGGTGCTCTGCGCCAAGGGCATCGAGCGCGACACCGGCGCGCTGCTCTCGGCGGTCGTCGAGGAAAGCCTGCCGGGCAATCCGGTGGCGGCGCTTTCCGGCCCGAGCTTCGCCAGCGATGTCGCGCGCGGCCTGCCGACCGCCGTGGTGGTTGCCGCCCGCGATGCGGAATTGGCGGCCGAGCTTGCCGCGCGCTTCTCGGCGGAGAACCTGCGCTGCTATTCGAGCGACGACCTGATCGGCGTCGAGATCGGCGGCGCGCTGAAGAACGTCTTTGCCATCGCCGCCGGCGCCGTCACCGGCGCAGGTCTCGGCGCCAGTGCCCAGGCCGCCATGGTGACGCGCGGTTTCGTCGAATTGCGCCGCATCGGCGCCGCCTTCGGCGCCAGGCCGGAGACGCTGATGGGGCTTTCAGGCCTAGGCGACCTGCTGCTCACCTGCTCTTCCGCCCAATCGCGCAACTTCGCCTATGGCTTGGCGCTCGGCCAGGGCAAGCCGCTTGCCGGCCTGCCGCTGGCCGAAGGCGTGCCGACGGCTGGCATCGCCGCCCGTATCGCCGCCGAGCGCGGCATCGAGGCGCCGATCATCTCGGCCGTCGCCGCCATTCTCGACGGCAAGGTGACCATCGGCCAGGCCGTGACCGCGCTGATGACACGCCCGCTCAAGACCGAAACCGACATATGAACCACCGGAGCTGAAAATGCTGTTTGCGTTGATTTGCAAGGACAAGCCCGGCAGCCTGCAGCTGCGCGTCGACACGCGGCCGGCGCACGCGGCGTTCCTGGAAGGCCTGATCGCCGAAGGCAAGCTTGCCTTTGCAGGTCCCTTCCTCGACGCCGACGGCAAACCGGACGGCAGCCTGGTGATGATCGAGGCGCCGGACATGGCTGGTGCCCAAGCCCTGGCCGCGGCCGATCCCTACGCCAGGGCCGGCCTGTTCAAAAGCGTCGAGATCCGTGCATGGAACTGGGTCTTCCAGAAGCCCACCAGCGCATGATTGGCTGCTCTCGCCCCAATGACGGCGAGAGAGTAAGCATAGACGGGAATGCCATGCGTGGCGGTGCGACAAAGCAACGGGACAAGCGATATGAACTACTGGCTGTTCAAGTCCGAACCTTCGGTCTTTTCCTTCGAGGCGCTGAAGGCCAAAGGCAAGGCCGGCACGCAGTGGGACGGCGTGCGCAATTACGCCGCCCGCAACAACATGAAGGCGATGCAGATCGGGGATCTCGGTTTCTTCTATCATTCCAATGAGGGCCTCGACATCGTCGGCATCGCCGAGGTCTGCGCGCTGGCGCATCCCGACACCACGACCGACGATCCGCGCTGGGAATGCGTCGACATCCGCGCCTATAAGGACGTGCCGAAGCCGGTGACGCTGGAACAGGTCAAGGCCAATCCCAAGCTCGCCGATATGGCGCTGGTCCGGCTCGGCCGGCTTTCCGTGCAGCCGGTGACGCCGGCCGAATGGAAAGAGGTCTGCCGCATGGCCGAGCTCAATCCGGCGCCGTGACGAAGCTCACGCCGAAAAGCGCGAAAAAGTTCATCCTCGACAACACGGCGCTGATGGCGCCGCCACATGTGCCGGAAGTGCTTCTGCACCTCGCCGACGAGGCGCACGACCTGTGGCTGCGCACCGAGGAGGAATTGGCCGAGATCGGCCTGCCGCCGCCTTTCTGGGCGTTTGCCTGGGCCGGCGGCCAGGGCCTCGCCCGCTATGTGCTCGACAATCCAGGGACCGTGCTCGGCAAATGGGTGCTCGACTTCGCCTCCGGTTCCGGCCTCGTAGCGATCGCAGCGATGAAAGCCGGCGCGAAGCAAGTAATCGCCGCCGACATCGACCCGTTCTGCGAAACGGCAATCGCCATCAACCTCGAAGCCAACGGCGTTGAAGCGCAATTCCGCGGCACGGATTGCGTCGGCACCGACGATGGCTGGGACGTCGTGCTCGCCGGTGACGTCTTCTACGACAAGGCTTTCGCCGACCGGCTGCTGCCCTGGTTCGGGTCTCTGAGGGCGCGCGGCGCCGAGATCCTCGTCGGCGATCCCGGCCGCGCTTACCTCCCCAAGACCGGGCTGCAATCGCTTGCCGTCTATCAGGTTCCGGTGACGCGCGTGCTGGAGGATGCCGAGGTCAAGCGTACGACCGTCTGGCGCCTTGCTTGACGCGATGGGCGAACAAGCGTTCCATCGCCTTTCGACTTGGAGGGGAAAAGCATGGATTTTTCGGTCGTGAACTGGCTGGCGGTGATTGGCGCCGCCGTCGTCGCATGGTTGTTCGGCGCCGCCTGGTATATGAGCCTGAGCAAGCCCTGGCTGAAAGCGGCCAAGCTCGACCCGGCCACCATGAAACGCTCGGCCGTTCCGTTCGTCGTCAGCTTCATCGCCGAGCTGATCATGGCGCTCGTGCTGACGCTCGTCGTGGGCGCCATAACCGGCGGCGAGCCGAATCTGATCGCGGGATTGCTGTTCGGCTTCGTGCTCTGGCTGGGCTTCATCGCCACCACGCTCACCGTCAACCACCGCTATGAAGGCTTCGGCTGGGCCCTGACGCTGATCGATGCCGGCCACTGGCTGGGGGTGACGCTGATCATCGGCGCCATCATCGGCTGGTTCGGCGCGCCCGCGGCGCCGGCGGGCTAGAGCATGTCTCCCGAAAGTGGGAACCGGTTTCGGGATAAAGACATGCGCAAAATCAAGAACCTGAAGCGCATGGAGCGAATCTGAAAGATTGCGACGCGCTTTAGCGCAATTCCAGGAAAAATGTGAGCGGTTTTCCGTCCGGAATTGCGTAAAAACAATGAGATAGAGCATTTCACCGTTTCCATGAAACGGCGAAATGCTCTGATTCAGGTCGGCGTTTTCGCCACCTCTTCCAGCAGCCATTCGCGGAAGGCGATGACCCGCGCGTCGTCCTTCGCCGCCTCGGGATAGACCAGGAAATAGGCGAATTCCGGCGCGACCTTGATGCCGAGCTCGAAGGGCCGCACCAGGCGCCCTTGCGAGAGATCGTTGGCCACCATGGCAAAGTCGGCGAGCGCCACCGCGTTGCCGTCGAGCGCCGCCTGGGTGGCATCGGTCGAGGACGCGAAGACCAGCGTGCGGCTGTCGTCGAAATCGTCGACGCCGGCCGCGTGCATCCACATGCTCCAATTCGGCCAGGTCACGCCCTGCCGCGACCAGTCGATATGCGCCAGCGTGTGGTTGAAGAGGTCGCGCGGCTCCTTCAGCGGCGGACCTGACGCCAGCAGCGCCGGGCTGCACACCGGGATGATGATGTTCTCGAACAGCCGATGCGCGCAGAGCCCCGGATATTTGCCGGCGCCGAAGCGGATGCCGATATCGACATCGTCGAGCTCGAAATCCCTGACGTCATAGGTGATGTCGAAACGCAGCTCGACGCCGGGCTTCTGCTGGCGGAAGTCGTCGACGCGGCGCATCAGCCATTTCGTCGCGAACTGCGCGTCGAGCGTCACCTTCAACAGCGCCGTGCCGCGGGTCATCTTGCGGGCGCGGCTGACGGCGCGGTTCAGCAGGTCGAGGGCATCGACCGAGGCCTCCAGCAACACATTGCCTGCCTCCGTCAGCCGGATGGTGCGGCTGGTGCGCGTGAACAGCACCAGGTCGAGCTGATCCTCTATTTCCTTGATCTGGTGGCTGACCGCCGCCGGCGTCAGGCCGAGCTCGTCGGCGGCGCGGGTGAAGTTGAGATGCCTGGCGGCCGCTTCGAACGTCCGCAGCGCACGCGTTCCCGGCAGCAGCTTGGACATATGATCTCCAAACAAAACTTGATGATCAGAAAAGAACTACTCGTTTCCCGTTTGTTTTTCAATCCGGCATCATGGCTTCATCGAAACACTATAAAACCGGATTTGATGTCCGGAGAACACGGATAGAGCCATGTCTGAGATCGTCCTGAAGTCATGCACCACCCTGGAATCCCGTTCCGGCTTCACGCTTTGGCTGCGTTCAGCACGCGATTGGCTGCGCCAGGCTCGCGTCGCCGTCTGGCTGCCGCACGAGTCAGTCGAAGACCTTTCCGACGGCCAGCTGCGCGACATCGGCGCTGGACGCCGGGACATCGCGAAGACGATGGACAGGGAGCTCCGCGAGATCGGGCTGCTCGGCACGGGGTGGCAGAAACCGGGAAAGAGGCAGTAGGGATTAGGCAGTAGGCAATAGCGAAGGAGACACCTACTGCCCTACTGCCCTACTGCCCTACTGCCCTACTGCCCTACCTGATCACCTTCACCACCGTCCTGTCCGACAGCAACGGAAGCAGCCTCGCCATGGTCCGCGCCGTCACCGCCACGCAGCCTTGCGTCGGCGTGAAGTCCGGCCGTGCCAGATGGAAGAAGATCGCGCTGCCGCGCCCGCGACGGCGCGGCGCGATGTTCCAGTCGAGCACCAGGCAGACATCGTAGAGCCGGTCGTCGCGCTTCATCCGCTCATGGCTCGCGCCATAGGGGATCTTCACCGGACGGTTGTAGTTGCGGTCGTTCGGAACCTCGCACCAGCCGAGATCCGGGCCGATCGGCGCCATCGGCAGCCTCGTCCGGCGCCCGGCCGCAAAGTGATCGCCCCGGAAATAGCCCGACAGGATGCGCATCGACGCCAGCGGCGTCGCGCCGTCCCCTTCATGCTTGTTGGCGGAGATGCCGCCGCGCCCCAGCGCGCAGGGAAACACCGTTTTGCCGGCTTGCAGGAAGCCTTGCGCGGGGTTGCCGGGGCGCGCGCGCACAACCAAAACGCTCAGGCCTTTCGGCAAAAATGCGCCCGCCGCATTGCGCTTACGTTTTTTCTTGTATGATTGGGTCACGGAACAAATCACTGTGATCGGCTGTTGCGCCGGTGAGCTTCCGCATAAATGGGGGGAGGTCAACTGAATATTCTTTTTAAAACAACGGATTGATCCATGACATCACGCACCATTCTGATCGTTGATGACGACGACGACCTGCGCGCCACCCTGGTTGAGCAGCTGGCGCTCTACGAAGAATTCGACGTGCAGCAGGAATCGACCGCGGCAAAAGGCGTTGCCGCGGCGCGCAGCGGCGTCGTCGACCTGCTCATCATGGATGTCGGCCTGCCCGATATGGATGGCCGCGAGGCGGTGAAGATCCTGCGCAAGGGCGGCTACAAGGCGCCGATCATCATGCTGACCGGCCACGACACCGATTCCGACACGATCCTCGGTCTCGAGGCCGGGGCCAATGATTATGTGACCAAACCTTTCCGTTTCGCCGTGCTGCTCGCGCGCATCCGCGCCCAGCTTCGCCAGCACGAGCAAAGCGAGGACGCGACCTTCTCGGTCGGCCCCTACACGTTCAAGCCCAGCCAGAAACTGCTGATCGATCCGCGCGGCGCTAAGGTGCGGCTGACAGAAAAGGAAGCCTCGATCATTAAATACCTCTACCGCGCCGACCAGAAGGTGGTGACGCGCGACGTGCTGTTGGAAGAGGTCTGGGGCTACAATTCCGGCGTCACCACGCACACGCTGGAGACCCATGTCTACCGGTTGCGCCAGAAGATCGAGCGCGATCCTTCCAATGCCGAAATTCTTGTGACAGAAAGCGGCGGCTACAAGCTGGTTCCTTAAACATTTCATGATCTAGAGCAATTCCAGGAAAAGTGTGAAACGGTTGGGCTCAGCGGCTTCGCCGTAGCCTTCCGTCCGGAATTGAGCCAAAGAGATAGAGCGGTCGGGCGGGACCGCTTCGGGTACGATCCTGGTGCTGGAGGGTGATGGATCGGCTCGTTGCACGCATCGCACGATGCACGGTGGAGCGTTTTCTCGCGAGCCCACGAGGGCGCGCCGCTCCAAAGGAGGGACTGGACTGACCGCTCGGGGACACAGCTAGGATGGCGCTGGATGACGACATCCGCATTCTGTCCAGCGTGAAGCTTTTCCAGGGCTTCACGCAGGAACAGTTGCGCCTGCTCGCTTTCGGCGCTGAGACCACCGTGCTCCAGGCCGACCATAAGCTCTACCGCGAGGACGACGTCGCTGACTCCGCCTATATCGTGGTCAGCGGTTTGATCGCACTCTATCGGGAGCTAGGCGGCAAACGCGTCCCGATCGGTACGGCAGGCCCAGGCACCATGCTGAGCGAACTGGCGCTGATCGCCGATACTAACCGGCTGACCAGCGCCTCGGCCGCGGTCGATTCGGAAGTGATCCGATTGAGCCGCAAGATGTTCCACCGAATCCTCGAAGAATATCCGGAAATCGCGGTGCTGTTGCATGAGCGCATCCTGGAGGAATTCCAGCAGATGATCGCCCGCATCGAGGAACTGGCGCCAAAGTTTACTGAATAGAAGCGCCGCATGAACCCTCTGCCGATTGAGGGCGCTCAATCCAATTCGAATTTCGCGATGACCGGCACATGGTCCGACGGCTTCTCCCAGCCGCGCGCCGCCTGCAGAATCTCGTAACCGGCGAAAGCCGGCACCAGGTTGGGGGACGACCAGACATGATCGAGGCGGCGGCCGCGGTTCGACGCCTGCCAGTCTTTCGCGCGGTAGCTCCACCAGGTGTAGAGTTTCTGCTCGGCCGGCACGTTGAGCCGCATCAGATCGACCCAGCCGCCGGCCTTGCGCATCGCCTCGAAATTTGTCGTCTCGATCGGCGTATGGCTGACGACGTTGAGCAATTGCTTGTGCGACCAGACGTCATGCTCCTGCGGCGCGATGTTCAGGTCGCCGACCAGGATTGACGCGGACGATTCGTCCCCACTCGCCGGTACGGAGTTCATCTCGTAGACGAAATCGAGCTTGTGGCGGAATTTGCGGTTGATCTCCGGATCCGGCTCGTCGCCGCCCGCCGGCACGTAGAAATTATGCACCAGCACCGACTTGCCGCCCGCCTGCACCCTGACCGACAGATGCCGGCTGTCGTCGATCTCGCAGAACCGCCGCTTCTCGACCAGCTCGATCGGGCGGCGAGCGACCGTTGCGACGCCGTGATAGCCCTTCTGGCCGTGGAACAGGATGTGCTCGTAGCCCGCCTTGCGGAAGACTTTTTCCGGAAACAGCTCGTCGGGAACCTTGGTTTCCTGCAGGCACAGCATGTCGGGTGCGTGCTCCTTCAACAGCCGCTCGACGATCGGCATGCGCAGGCGCACGGAGTTGATGTTCCAGGTGGCGATGGTGAAGGGCATTCAGGCGGGGTCCGGCAAGAGATTGCCGATCTAGTGCCAGCCGCGCGCGGTAAAGACAAGCTCGACAAATCGCCTTCGGCGGCTTCGGCGCCGGCTTGCCGCCCTACCGGGTCTTCGTATTCAGCTCTCTGTTCGCCGTATAGTCGATCGCGAAAGTGTCGGCCGGGAAGCTGACGCCTTCCTTGACGTTGAAGATCATCACCGTCGTGTCCTTCCCTTGAGCGTCGGTGATCGTCCACTGGCGCAGCTCGTAGGTCTTCGGATCGAACATCATGGTGATCGTCGCATTGCCGAAGACCGACTTGTCGGAAAGCTTGATCGTGGTGAGATCGTCCTCTTCCTTGACGGCCTTGACGCGCCCGCCGGAGAGGTCGATCCGGTCGTCGAGCAAAAGCTTCAGCGGCGTCTTCGACAGCGGGTAGAGGTCGGAGGTGTTGAGCTTCTTGTTCAGGATCACCACCGACTTGCCGTCGGAGATGACGCGGAAGTTCGAGGAGCCGTCATAGTTGAAGCGGATCTTGCCCGGACGCTCGAGGAAGAACTTGCCGCCGGTCTGCTCGCCTTTCGGCCCGAACTGGACGAACTCGCCGCTCATCGACTTCACCGAGGAGAAATGGTCGGCGATCTTCTGCGCCGCCGGCGGCACGGCGGCTTGCGCGGCGGCCACGAGCTGATAGCCCGGCACGAGATTGAGAGCGGCGGCTCCGCCAAGCATCAGGCCGAGGCCAAGGACCTGGCGGCGGGTGAGGGCGAATTCGGTCTGGGTCTTCATGCCGGTCACTTCCTGTGATTCGTGTGGTGGCAGTATCTGGACTCCCAGTAGGGCCTAAGTTTGGCGGGTGCGAGAGGCCCGTCGGATATGCGCGGGCGACAGCCCGTCGCAAAGGCGCGGACGACAGTCCGTCGCACAAACGCGCCAGGCGATGTCTGGTTGCCTGCGGCCGGGAGCCGAAAGCTGGCCGGGCTAGAACTTATCCTCTTCTGTCGGCACCAGAATCTCGCGTTTGCCGGCATGGTTGGCCGGGCCGACAATGCCTTCCTTCTCCATCTTCTCGATGATCGAGGCGGCGCGGTTGTAGCCGATGCCGAGCCGGCGCTGGATGTAGCTGGTCGAGGCCTTGCCGTCGCGAAGCACCACCGCCACCGCCTGGTCGTACGGGTCGTCGGAATCCTCGAAATTGCCGCCGCCACCGCCGCCGGAGCCGCCCTTGCCCGACGGGCCGTCCTCGTCCTCTTCCTCGTCATCCTCGGTGATGGCGTCGAGATATTCCGGCACGCCCTGCAGCTTCAGATGCCCGACGACCTTCTCGACCTCGTCGTCCGAGACGAACGGGCCGTGGACGCGCTGGATGCGGCCGCCGCCGGCCATGTAGAGCATGTCGCCCATGCCGAGCAGCTGCTCGGCGCCCTGCTCGCCAAGGATGGTGCGGCTGTCGATCTTCGACGTCACCTGGAAGGAAATGCGGGTCGGGAAATTGGCCTTGATCGTGCCGGTGATGACGTCGACCGACGGGCGCTGCGTCGCCATGATGACATGGATGCCGGCGGCGCGCGCCATCTGCGCCAGGCGCTGCACCGCGCCTTCGATGTCCTTGCCGGCCACCATCATCAGGTCGGCCATCTCGTCGATGATGACCACGATATAGGGCATCGGCTCGAGATCGAGATCCTCGGTCTCGTAGATCGCCTCGCCGGTCTGGCGGTCGAAGCCGGTCTGCACCGTGCGCGAGATCTTTTCGCCCTTCTTCTCGGCCTGTTGGACGCGCGCGTTGAAACCATCGATGTTGCGCACGCCGACCTTGGACATCTTGCGGTAGCGGTCCTCCATCTCGCGCACCGTCCATTTCAGCGCGACGACCGCTTTCTTGGGATCGGTGACGACCGGCGTCAGCAGATGCGGGATGCCGTCATAGACCGAGAGTTCCAGCATCTTCGGGTCGATCATGATCAGCCGGCATTCCTGCGGCGTCAGCCGATAGAGCAGCGACAGGATCATGGTGTTGATGGCGACCGACTTGCCCGAGCCGGTGGTGCCGGCGACCAGCACGTGCGGCATCTTGGCGATGTCGACGATAACCGCCTCGCCATTGATCGTCTTGCCGAGCGCCAGCGCCAGCTTCGCCTTGGTCGTCTCGAAGTCGCGGCTGGCCATGATCTCCCTGAGATAGACCGTCTCGCGCTTGGCGTTGGGCAGCTCGATGCCGATGGCGTTGCGTCCCGGCACGACGGCGACGCGGCAGGCGATGGCGCTCATCGAGCGGGCGATATCGTCGGAAAGGCCGATGACGCGCGAGGACTTGATGCCGGGCGCGGGCTCCAGCTCGTAGAGCGTTACGACGGGGCCCGGCCGGACATGGATGATCTCGCCCTTGACGCCGAAATCCTCCAGCACGCCTTCGAGCAGCCGCGCGTTCTGCTCCAGCGCATCCTTCGACAGGCTTGGATCCTTTGCGATGTTCTTCGGCTCGGACAGGAAATGCAGCGACGGCATCTCGAACGTGTCGGACCCGATCAGCGAGGTCTGCGCCTCGCGCTGGACGCGGGCGCCCGGCACCGGTCGCGCCGCCGGCGCCTCGACGCGGGTCGCGGCATCGGAGCGGAAGTTCCGTACCTTGGCCGCCGGCGCGCCGCGCCGCTGGACAGGCGCCTCGTCGTCGAAGTCGTCGAGCTCGACGTCTTCGTCCTGTTCGTCGTCGAATATATCCTGGTCGGCCGGATCGACCGAGACGCTGCGGTCATTGACCATGGCGGCGAAGAATTCCGGCTCGACGCGGGCGCGGCCGCCCGGGCTCATCCGGCTTTCGGCGAACTCGGCCGATTCCACCCGCTCGGCGGCGCGACGCCAGGCGCTGGCCTTGGGCTCCATCGCAGGCTCGAACTCGTCGCGCTCGCGCCTGCGCCGCTCGGCGCGGCGGTGCAGGAAGGCGCGGAACGACAGCCACCAATGGGTGACGGCGCCGAGCGCAAGTATCCCCTCGTCACCTTCGTTCTCATCCTCGTCGAACAGCATCTCGTCCTGCTCGCGCGGATCGGGTTGGGCGGCGCGCTCCATGACGGCAAAGCCGTTCTTGCGTGCGATCAGCGCCGAGCCGTAGGCGAACAGCCACAAGGTGGGCGCGGCGAGGATGACCGCTATGATCGTCGCGAAGAGGCCTTTCGGATAACCGCCGACCGCGATGCCCGGGATCTTCAGCACCATGTCGCCGAAGACGCCGCCGAGGCCGGTCGGCAGCGGCCAGGTGTTGGGCGGCGTCACGCAGCCGGCGATGGCCGCGGCAAGCAATGCGAAGCCGAACCAGGCGAAGCCGCGCTTCGGCAATTTGTCGACGCCGCGCGCGGAAAACAAAAGAAAGCCCCAGATCACCGCCGGAACCAGCCCCGCGACGGCGGCGAGGCCGAAGAACTGCATGGCAAGGTCGGAGAACACCGAGCCGGCATAGCCCATGGCGTTGGTGACGACGTTGCTGGTGGCGTGCGAGAAGCTCGGATCGGCGACGTTCCATGTGGCCAACGCGGCGATGCCGAAAGCAGTGAACAGGAACAGCCCGGCGCCGACCAGCCGCCCGACCTGCCGCCGCGCGAAAGCCTGGATGCCGTGCCCCGTATCGGTCAGCGCGAGCGGTGCTGAGGCGCCTGAACGCATGCTCTTCCCCGTAATCGTTGCCTGGCCGGGCGCATGGCGCATTCCGGCAGATTCGAACGTCAGACTATCGGGGGGAAGGTTAAGGCCGCATTAACCATGGCCCTTTACGGCTTGGTCGCCGACAAAGATGGCAGGCCTCGCGGCCCGCCACCCTTTGCCTGAAACGGCTAAACGATCGGGCCCGTCACGACCCGACCCATCCGTTGATCACTTGTGGCCGGCATACATGTTCAGGTTTGCGCAGAATTCGGCGTGAGGCTTGCTCATCGCCGCGTCCTGGCACTCCTTCATCATCATGTCCTGCTTGTCCTTGGGCATCGAAGCCCAGGCCGCCTTGAAGCCGGCTTCCGGCTTCATGGTCTTCATGCTGGAGTCGGTGAAGAACGGGGCCATGTTGGACGGCTCATCGAGAGCACCGGCGAGTGCAACGCCGCTGATCATCGAAAGAGCCATTGCTCCCAGGACGATGTTCTTGATGTTCATCAGGCGGTTTCCTTCCCTCTTGTTTTGACGGACGCCTTGATGACGCTCGCTATCCCAGTACGGAAACTGACGGGCCGATGTTTCATGCCGACGGATCAAGTGAATGTGATCGAAATGGCTTGGATGGCCGCCCGACAAAAAAGGAGGCCCGGAAGGATGTTCCGGGCCTCAAGGCGTGAGCCCCTTTCGAGAGCGTCACGACGGGATCTTGGGAGGAATTCCGGGCCGGCGGGAGGAGGATCCGCCGGCCCTGGCGAAGTCTGCCTTACGGCACAACTTCGCCGTGCTGGGTGACGTCGAGGCCTTCGACCTCTTCCTGGGTCGACGGACGCAGGCCGACCAGAGCCTTGACGATGTAGAGGATCACGAAGGTGGCGATCGCCGTCCACAGGATGGTGAAGGCAATGCCGTAGAGCTGCTTGGCGACCGAGGCGTCCTTGCCGAGCGCGTTGATCGCCGGATCTGCCAGCGCGCCGGTGAGCAGCGCGCCGACGATGCCGCCGACGCCGTGGACGCCGAAAGCGTCGAGCGAGTCGTCATAGCCGAAAGCATGCTTGAGCTTGACCGCCGAGAGGTAGCAGACCACGCCGGCGATGATGCCGATGATGAAGGCGCCGGTCGGATTGACGAAGCCGGAAGCCGGCGTGACCGCGACGAGGCCGGCGACGGCGCCCGAGATGATGCCGAGCACCGAAGGCTTCTTGGCGACGATCCATTCGGCGAACATCCAGGCCAGCGCCGCGGCGGCGGTGGCGACCTGCGTGTTCATCATCGCCGCGCCCGCAAGGCCGTCGGCCGCCAGTTCCGAACCGGCGTTGAAGCCGAACCAGCCGACCCACAGCAGCGAAGCGCCGATGACCGAGTAGACCAGGTTGTGCGGCGCCATGTTGGTGGTGCCGTAGCCCTCGCGCTTGCCGAGAACCAGCGCGCAGACCAGGCCGGCGACACCGGCGTTGATGTGGACGACCGTGCCGCCGGCGAAGTCGAGCACGCCGGCCGAACCGAGGAAGCCGCCGCCCCAGACCCAATGCGCGATCGGCGCATAGACGAAGACCAGCCACAGGCCCATGAAGATCAGGAGCGCCGAGAACTTCATACGCTCGGCGAAGGCGCCGGCGATCAGCGCCGGCGTGATGATGGCGAAGGTCATCTGGAACATCGAGAAGACGAATTCAGGAATGTTCGCCACGCCCGGCGCCCACAGCGTCGAGACGGTGATGCCGTGATGGAAGAATTTCGAGAAGCCGCCGAGATAGGCGTTCGTGGCGCCGCCGTCGGAGAAGGCGAGCGAATAGCCGAACATGAACCACAGCACCGTCACCAGGCAGGTGATGGCGAAGCTCTGCATGATGGTGGCGAGCACGTTCTTCTTGCGCACCATGCCGCCGTAGAACAGCGCCAGGCCCGGGATGGTCATCATCAGCACCAGCGCCGTCGAGGTCAGCATCCAGGCGGTGTTGCCGGTGTCGAGCGCGGGCGCCGGCGCGGCGGGCGCCGCGGCCGTGGCTGCCGGGGCGGCCTCCTGCGCGATGGCGGCGACGGTGCTCATGGCCACGAGCGCGAGCGAAGCGGCCGCGCGTCCCGTCGTCTTCAAGGGGGAAGGAATATTCATTGAACTCTCCGTTGGAATGGATGGTCGCCGCTTAGAGCGCGTCGGTGTCTGTTTCGCCGGTGCGGATGCGCACTGCCTGGTCGATGCCGAAGACGAAAATCTTGCCGTCGCCGATCTGGCCGGTCTTGGCGGCCGCGGTGATGGCTTCGACGGCCTTGTCGACCATGTCGGCGGCGACCGCGACCTCGATCTTGATCTTGGGCAGGAAGCTGACCGCGTATTCCGCGCCGCGATAGATTTCGGTATGCCCCTTCTGACGCCCGTAGCCTTTGACTTCGGTGACGGTCAGGCCCTGGATGCCGACGGCGGTGAGCGCTTCGCGCACCTCGTCGAGCTTGAACGGCTTGATGATTGCCATCACGATTTTCATAAGGTTTCACCCTTTGCTGTTGCGGTCCCCCGCGTTTGCACACCTTCACCGATCCCGAGGAGCCGGAGAGTGCCCGACAGGATTCAAGCTCCGTGCCAGTTGCCGAAGCAGGGTGTTAACCTGTTGTAAACAAAGAGAATGGGCGACCGGTGCACATCATTCGCGCACAGGCATGGCGGCGTACTTGCCTATAAAATAGGCAAAAATTATAAAATGCTCGTATTCCAGGCAATTGCCTGAAGCCGGCTCAGCGTTTCAGCCGGATGAGGCCTTCCTGGGCGACCGAGGCGATCAGCGTACCGTCGCGCGCGAACAGCGAGCCGCGGGTGAAGCCGCGCGACCCTTGCGTCGACGGGCTGTCCTGATTGTAGAGAATCCAGTCGTCCAGCGAATGGCTGCGGTGGAACCACATAGCGTGGTCGAGGCTGGCGGCCTGAATGTCGCGGTCGAAGATGGCGCGGCCGTGCGCGAAGGTAGAGGTGTCGAGCAGCGTCATGTCCGAAAGATAGGCAAGCACCGCCGCCTGAATGGCGCGGTCTTCCGGCACCGGGCCGGTGGTGCGGATCCAGATGTTCTGCTGCGGCTCCAGTTTCTCGCGGCTCGTATAGTGCTTCAGCATCACCGGCTTCATCTCGATCGGCCGGTCGCGCTCCCAGTAGCGCCTGATGCCTTCCGGCACCGCCTCGCCGAACTTGCCGAGCAGCTCGCGCTGGGTGAGCAGCGTGTCGGGCGCCGGCACGTCGCGTGGCATCGGCAGCTGATGCTCGAGCCCGACCTCATCCTGCTGGAAGGACGCTTCCAGCGAAAAGATCGCTTGGCCATGCTGGATCGCCACGACCCGGCGCGTGGTGAAGGAGCCGCCGTCGCGGATGCGGTCGACCTCGTAGACGATTGGCAGCTTGGTGTCGCCCGGCCGCATGAAGTAGCCGTGCAGCGAATGCACGTGGCGTTCCGGCTCCACGGTGCGTTGCGCGGCGACCAGCGCCTGGGCGATGGTCTGGCCGCCGAAGACGCGCTGCCAGTCGACCTTGGGGCTGCGACCACGATACAGATTGTGTTCGAGCTGCTCGAGGTCGAGAATGTCGAGAAGCTCGTCCATGGCCGCGGTCATGTTTGAAATCCTTCAAGGATGTGCCATGGCCGGTTTCGGACAGGACGCGCAGGCAGTCAAGGCCGCAAACGGCAGCCGGCTGAAGCCGCGAAAGGATGATGCCATGGTCGACCGCAAGCCGAATGGAGCAGAGGCGAACGGGAGCCGCGAGGCGCCGCTCGACGTGCTCATCGCCGGCGCCGGCTATGTCGGCCTCACGGCGGCCGTGTCGCTGAAGCAGGCGCGGCCGGGCCTCGCCATCGCCATCGTCGATGCCGCCCCCGCCGGGGTCTGGCAGAAAGACGGCCGCGCCTCGGCCGTTGCCGCGGCCGCCAGCCGCATGCTGCAACTGCTCGGCGTCTGGGAAGAGATCGCGCCGGAAGCGCAGGCGATCACCGAAATGATCATCACCGACTCGCGCGCCGCCGACCCGGTGCGTCCGGTGTTTTTGACCTTCGACGGCGAGGTGGCGCCCGGCGAGCCTTTCGCCCACATGGTCGCCAACCGCGACCTCAACGGTGCGCTGCGCCGGCGCGCCGAAAAGCTTGGCGTCGACATCATCGAAGGCATGGCGGTCAGCGCCTTCGACGCGAATGGCGCCGGCATCACCGTGCATCTGGCGGACGGCGCGACGCTGAAGGCGCGACTGCTGGTCGCCGCCGATGGCGTCAATTCGAAATTGCGCGACATGGCCGGCATCAAGACGGTCAAATGGGAATACGGCCAGTCCGGCATCGTCTGCACGGTGGCGCATGAGCGCCCGCATAACGGCCGCGCCGAGGAGCATTTCCTCCCTGCGGGTCCCTTCGCCACGCTGCCGCTGAAGCCCGACAAGGACGGGACCAACCGCTCGTCGATCGTCTGGGTGGAGCGCACGGAAGATGCCAAGGCGCTGGTCGAGGGCGACGAGTTCGTCTTCGAGCACGATCTGGAGCAGCGCTTCGGCCTGAAGCTGGGCGAGATCCGCGTTGCCGACAAGCCGCGCGCCTGGCCGCTTGGCCTGACGCTCGCCCGCGCCTTCGTTGCGCCGCGCATCGCGCTCGCCGGCGATGCCGCGCACGGCATCCACCCGATTGCCGGCCAAGGCCTCAATCTCGGCTTCAAGGACGTGGCGGCGCTCGCCGAAGTGGTGGTCGAGGCCGACCGGCTCGGCCAGGATATCGGCGCCCTCGATGTGCTCGAGCGCTACCAGCAATGGCGCCGCTTCGATACGCTGCAGATGGGCGTCACCACCGACGTCTTGAACCGCCTCTTCTCCAACGACATCGGCCCGTTGCGCGCCGCGCGCGATCTCGGCCTCGGGCTCGTCGAGCGCATGCCCCGGCTCAAGGATTTCTTCATCCGCCAGGCCTCGGGCCTGTCCGGCGACACGCCGAGGCTGTTGAAGGGCGAGGCGATCTAACGATCTTGGTTCGCGACGCGGTAGGGTTTGTCGAGATTCAGGTCAGGCCGAGTCGAAAATGGTGGCTTCCGAGAACCGGAGCGGAGCGTACTTTCCGTACGTGAGCACCGGAAGCGTAGGAAGCCGGCATTTGCAGGCCGGCCTCACCTGAACATCGGCAAACCTTAATTCACCTCGAACCCGAGCTTCTGCCGCAGCCTCAGCATCCGCTGGTCGGCGATCCTGAGGCTCTGCTCGCCGCCTTGCGCGACGCGGTTCAGCATCCTGAGCAGGTCGTCCCGCTCATGCGGATCGAGGCGCTCGCGCAGGAACGGCGCCAGCTTGTCGATGACGATCGTGGTGTCGTCGATTTGCGCGGCAGCCCATTTGCCGTAGACCACGGCCTCGTCGGTCTTCTTCTGGCTTTCCGCGATCTGCGCGATCACCTCGCGGATTATCGCCTCGCGCCGCGGCAGGATCGGGCCATGCTCGGCAACGATGGCGGTGATCAGCGTTGCCGCCGCCACCACCGGATCGTCGATCGCCGTCAGCGGCGAGAGCGCGGCCTGATTGCGTAATTTCTTGCGCCGCATATTGCCCTGGACGCGACCGACGACGTCGGCAACCTCGCGCGCGGCGTCGCTCATATATTTCAGCCGGTACCACCAGATGGCGGCCGCGCCGAGCACGCCAAGCAAAGCGATCAGGAAAGGCATGCCGAATTCCCCCGAAATCGCGGCAACGATAAGAGAAGCGCGGCATCGCTTCAACAAGCAACGGTTGCGTCCGTGAAGAAACCCTGAAGATGTTTCCCGCAAGAGACAGCTTCAACCGGTGTCGCGCCGATGCTGACCGGCGGCTATGACTCCGGCACGTCGTAGATCGCCCTGATCTCAACCGTACCGAGTTCCGCCAGCGGGATCTTGGCCGCAATGTCGAGCGCCTCGGCGAGATCCGCCGCCTCGACCATGACGAAGCCGAGCAACTGCTCCTTGGTCTCGGCGAAGGGACCGTCGGTCACCAGCACCTTGCCATTGCGCCGCCGGAGCGATTTCGACGTCTTCACCGACTGCAGCGCCTGCGCGATGACCAGCTTGCCTTGCCGGTCGAGCTCCCGGTCATAGCCGAGCGAGTCGGCATCGAGCTTGGCCATCCGCTCGGGGGTCATCGCGTAGAGGTCCTTTTCCTCGCCATAGACCAGCAGGACATATTTCATTTCGAGCTTCCTTTCGTTGACACGTTATAGGAGGCGACGGTGTCGGTTTTGCCTCCCGTCGCCGCATGGTCGAGCAGGCATGTCGCGACGCCGATGATGGCGATGGCCGCCGCCAGCCGGCCGAAGGCGGGCGCCGGCGGATTTAGCCAGAACTCTTCAAGTCGCCTCCCTTTTCGCTCGGGCTTTCCCCAGATCGCAAGAAACAGATTGTCCATCTTAACCTCCATCGGCCGCGAGTGGCCGCCCGCAGGACGGTCGGGCAAGCGGTAAGTCGACATTTTTGCACGCGCTTTTTTTGGAGATTTTCGAAGCGCTTGCGCGAGCACAATCATGCCGGGCCATGGATGGTCTTCCGGCCGGCCCGCGCTATAGTCTTCGGGAACGCCGGCGCCCGCCGGCGCAAACCCCGACAAGGCAGGAGGACTCCATGGACCGCACCGCAAACGCCGTCTGGAAAGGCAATCTGAAGGAAGGCAACGGCACGCTGGACACCCAGAGCGGCACCTTGAAGGGCACGCCCTATTCGTTCAAGGCGCGCTTCGAGGACGAGAGCGGCAAATCCGGCACCAATCCGGAAGAGCTTATCGCCGCGGCGCATGCGGGCTGCTACGCCATGCAGCTGTCGCACTTCCTCGCCGAAAACGGCACGCCGGCCGCCGAGCTCGACGCCAAGGCAGTGGTGACGCTGGTCCCCGGCACCGGCATCACCGGCAGCGCCATCACCCTGGTCGGCAAGGTGCCGGGCATCGACGCGGCGAAGTTCAAGGAACTCGCTGAGAAGGCCAAGGCCGAATGCCCGGTGTCGAAGGCGCTGGGGGCAATCAAGGTGTCGCTGGATGCAAGGCTGGGGTGAGAAGCTTCTCCGCGGAGGCTAGTGATCCTTCGCGCCCCCCTCTGCCCTACCGGGCATCTCCCCCGCTCTGGGGGAGATTGGCAGCTTCCGCGCCTCACTCATCCGGCGGCGTCGGCGATTGGCGAAAGCCGGCGTGACATCTGATCTCCCCCCTTGAGGGGAGATGTCCGGTAGGACAGAGGGGGGTGCCTCGCGCCAACGTTTCTGGTGAGAGCCAGTCTAGCCGCCCAGCGCCTCGATTTTCGCGCGCAACGCAGCGACCTCTTCTTCCAGTGCCTTGACCCGAACCTCAAGCCCGAAATCCGAAGATGTCGCCGCCGGCTGCCAGGGTCCCGCCGTCGCAGCCGCCTCCACCGGGCCGCTCAAGAGATGCACATAGCGCTCCTCGCGCTGGCCGGGCGCGCGTTCGAGCAGCTGGATCAGCGGCGGCCGGCGGCCGATCATAAGGTCGAGATTGTCGCGCAGCTCCTCGATCGAGGCAAAGCGCGCCATACGTTCCGAACGGGCGAGCAATTCATGCGCCGTCTGCGCGCCGCGCAACAGGAGCAGCCCGATCACCGCGATCTGCGGCGTGGTCAGCGAAAAGCGCTGCGCCATCAGATGCTCGTAGCGCTCGACGCGCGAAGCGAAGGCCTGGCGCACGAGGCCTTTCTGCTCGAGCGTGCCCAAGGCACGCCGGATTTCAGTCAATTCCAACGCCATCACCGGCTCGCGCGCCGTCTTCTGGTTGGCTGCCTGATGCGCGCCGTTGAGTGTCAGCGGATAGACGTCCGGCGTCAGCTCCTTCTTCTCGATCAGGGAACCCAGCACACGCGCTTCGACGGGGGAGAGGATGGGGAGATCTTCACTCATCGGTTGGCTATCCTTTTCGACACTGGAGGGACAGCACCTGCGTTCGACGTCGTCGCGAGCGAACCCTCCAACTCTAAACGCGCCGCTCCACCATCATCTTCTTGATCTCGGCGATCGCCTTGGCGGGATTGAGCCCCTTCGGGCAGGTCTGCGCGCAGTTCATGATGGTGTGGCAGCGATAGAGCCGGAACGGGTCTTCGAGATTGTCGAGCCGTTCGCCGGTCGCCTCGTCGCGGCTGTCGATCAGCCAGCGATAGGCCTGCAGCAAGGTGGCCGGGCCGAGATAGCGGTCGCCGTTCCACCAATAGCTCGGGCAGGATGTCGAGCAGCAGGCGCACAGGATGCATTCGTAGAGCCCGTCGAGCTTCTCGCGGTCCTCGTGGCTCTGCAGCCATTCCTTGGCAGGCGTCGGCGAGACCGTCTTCAGCCAGGGCTCGATCGAGGCGTGCTGGGCATAGAAATTGGTGAGGTCCGGCACCAGGTCCTTGATCACCGGCATATGCGGGAGCGGATAGATCTTCACCGCGCCCGAAATGTCCTCGGCGCCCTTGGTGCAGGCCAGCGTATTGGAGCCGTCGATATTCATGGCGCAGGAGCCGCAAATGCCTTCGCGGCAGGAGCGGCGCAGAGTCAGTGTCGGATCGATCTTGTTCTTGATCCACAACAGCGCGTCGAGCACCATCGGCCCGCAATCGTCCATGTCGACGAAATAGGTGTCCATGCGCGGATTCGCGTCATCGTCCGGCGACCAGCGGTAGACGCGGTATTCGCGCAGGTTCGTCGCGCCTTCCGGCTTTGGCCAGGTCTTGCCCTGCTGGACCTTGGAATTCCTGGGAAGCGTGAGTTCGACCATTACCTGCGGTCCTTTCGGATGACGAGCTTCAGCCCGGACCAGATTTCGTTGACGGCGGCGACCTTGACGTCGACCAGGTCGCGCTTCAGCGCCTCGGCGCGGATGACGCCCTCGGTGACGTCGGTCGGCACTTTCGATGCCTTCTTCGGCCAGGAGACCCAGACCATGCCGTCGCGCTTGATCGCGGTCTCGATGCCAGCCAGGCCGTCCTCGATCTCGGCCCGCCGCCGGGTGAAGGCGTGCACGGCGTCATATTTCTGGCGACCTGAGATCCCCGACCACTCGGCGAGCCGGTCGATGCCGGCAAAGGATACCGCCTCGGTCAGTTCATTGAGCTCCGGCGGCAACGCAATGAAAGCGGCGACCATGCCGTCCTTCAGGCCTAGCTTGGCCGGAAGGGGCGTGCCGGAATATCCGGTGGCCGCGAGCGCCATGATCAGTACACCCGCGCCTTCGGCGCGATCTTGGCCAGGCTGATGCCGCCGTCCTTTTCCGCCAGCAACGGCTCGGTGTGCACCGGCCGGTAGGTGAGCGTCACCTTGCCGTCCTCGCTCAGATGGGCAAGCGTATGCTTGCGCCAGTTGGCGTCGTCGCGCTTGTCGAAATCCTCGCGCGCATGTGCGCCGCGGCTCTCCTTGCGCGCCTCGGCGCCGTAGACGGTGGTGATGGCGTTGGCCATCAGGTTTTCCAGCTCCAGCGTCTCGACGAGGTCGGAATTCCAGATCATCGAGCGGTCGGTGACCTTGATGTCCTTGAGCTCGCCCCAGAGTTCCGAAATGCGCTTGCAGCCGTTCTCGAGCGATTCCTGCGTGCGGAACACGGCGGCGTCTTCCTGCATGGCGCGCTGCATCTTCTCGCGGAGCAGAGCCGTCGGCGTCGAGCCGTTGGCATGGCGCAGCCGGTCGAAGCGGTCCATGATCTTCTCGACCGAAGCTTCGTTGGGCGACCGGATCGCCGACTTGCGGTCGATCACCTGGCCGGCGCGGATGGCCGCCGCGCGGCCGAACACGACGAGGTCGATCAATGAATTTGAGCCGAGCCGGTTGGCGCCATGCACCGAGGCGCAGCCGGCCTCGCCGACCGCCATCAGGCCCGGCGACACGCGGTCGGGATTCTCGGCCGTCGGGTTGAGCACCTCGCCCCAGTAATTGGTCGGCACGCCGCCCATATTGTAGTGCACCGTCGGCAGCACCGGGATCGGCTCCTTGGTGAGGTCGACGCCGGCGAAGATCTTGGCCGATTCCGATATGCCCGGCAGCCGCTCGTGCAGCACGGCCGGATCGAGGTGGTCGAGATGCAGGAAGATATGGTCCTTCTTCTTGCCGACGCCGCGGCCCTCGCGGATCTCCAGCGTCATGCAGCGCGAGACCACGTCGCGCGAGGCAAGGTCCTTTGCCGACGGCGCGTAGCGCTCCATGAAGCGCTCGCCCTCGGAATTGACGAGATAGCCGCCTTCGCCGCGCGCGCCTTCGGTGATCAGGCAGCCGGCGCCGTAGATGCCGGTCGGATGGAACTGCACGAACTCCATGTCCTGCAGCGGCAGCCCGGCCCTGGCCGCCATGCCGCCGCCGTCGCCGGTGCAGGTATGCGCCGAGGTGGCGGAGAAATAGGCACGGCCATAGCCGCCGGTCGCCAGCACCACCATCTTGGCCGAGAAGCGGTGGATGGTGCCGTCATCGAGGTTCCAGGCCACGACGCCGGTGCAGGTGCCGTCCGGCTCCATGATCAGGTCGAGCGCGAAATACTCGATGAAGAACTGCGCATTGTTCTTCAGCGATTGGCCGTAGAGCGTGTGCAGGATGGCGTGGCCGGTGCGGTCGGCGGCCGCGCAGGTGCGCTGCACCGGCGGACCGTCGCCATAGTTCATCATATGGCCGCCGAACGGCCGCTGATAGATCTTGCCTTCCTCGGTGCGGGAGAACGGCACGCCGTAATGCTCGAGCTCGTAGACGGCGGCCGGCGCCTCGCGCACCATATATTCCATGGCGTCGACATCGCCCAGCCAGTCCGAGCCCTTGACGGTGTCGTACATGTGCCATTGCCAGGAGTCCGGCCCCATGTTCGACAGCGAGGCGGCGATGCCGCCTTGCGCCGCGACGGTGTGGGAGCGCGTCGGGAAAACCTTGGTGATGCAGGCGGTGCGCAGCCCCTGCTCGGCCATGCCGAGCGTGGCGCGCAGCCCGGCGCCGCCGGCGCCGACGATCACGACGTCGAATTTGTGGTCGACAAAAGTGTAGGCGGAAGCCGTGCTGGCTGTATTTGCGTTGGCCAAGACGTCAGCCTCCGAATGCGAGTTTGAGCAGAGCAAACAGCGAAGCGACGCCGACTGCCACGCAGAAGAAGGTGTTGAGCGCGATCAGCGCCAGTCTCATTCCCTCGCCATGCACGTAATCCTCGATGATCACCTGCATGCCGATGCGCATGTGGTAAAGCGGCGAGATCAGCACCAGCCCGAGCATGACCACCACGAAGGGGTTCGCAAGCGCCGCCCGCACATCCGCGTAGTCATGGCCGTTGATCGCGATCAGGAAGCCGACGAAGAACAGGATCAAAGGAATGTTGGCGATGGCGGTCAGCCGCTGCCGCCAGAAATGACCGGTGCCCTCGCGGGCCGAACCGAGGCCGCGGACCCTCGCCAGCGGCGTGCGCATGTCCGAATTGTTGGCGGCCATCAGAATGCTCCCCGCGCCATATAGCCGGCGATCCAGATCAGAAGCGTGAGCACGATCGAACCGGCGAGCGTCGCCCAGGCGATCCTGGACGCGGTGTGTTTTTCCAGTCCCGCGCCGGTGTCCCAGATAAGATGGCGCAGCCCGCCCAGCATGTGGTGCATCAGCGCCCAGGTGTAGCCGAACAGGACCAGCCGGCCGAGCCAGGAGCCGAAGGCCCAGTTGACCCAGTCGAAGGCGGCCTGCGAGCTCGCAGCGGCGATCAGCCACGCCGCCACCAGCAGCGTTCCGAAATAGAGCGCGCCGCCGGTGATACGATGGATGATCGACATCGTCATCGTGATCGGCGGCCGGTAGATCGTCAGATGCGGCGAGAGCGGCCGTTCACGTCTGGCAACTGCGCGGGTGGCTGGTGATTTGCTCATGGCTCCCCCAGATCGGCATCCTGGAACCGCGATGGGAATGCGGCTTTGCCGCCCTCATATATGGCTCCGGACAGCCGGTTTCTAATGCGCTTTTTGCACCGCGTCAAAGCCGGAAAATCGTTTTAGAAACATCATTTAGTCTGACAAATTGGCCGTCGCGCGCTTCAATCGATTAGCGGCTGTTTCGAAGTCGGTGCAATGTTTCGTTGCAGTGCAACAAAGAGCGCTATCTCCGACAGGTCTGCGGCGTGGACCCTCTCTTCATCACCAGCGCTTCGCGTCCGTCGATCACGATTGCGTCATGCGTCGCGGCTTCCTGGTAGCGGCTGCTCTGGTTGGCCGGCGAGGCCGCGAACTCCTCGGTCGAGCCATCCGGGCGGACCACGCGCAACGACGAGCCGAGATTCTGGATGGTGATCATGCCGCCATTGCCGCATCTATAGCTGGCCGTGCCGATGCCGGAACGCGGCACGGTGAGGTCGGTGACGATCTTGGTTGCGGGCGCGGGCGTTGCGGGGGTCTTGGTCGTTGCAGGTGCCGGCGCGGTTGTGGCTACCGGGGCCGGTGCAGGTATCGGGGGCGTTGCAGCTGCCGTTGGCGCCACGGGTGCGGCGGACTGAGGGGCCGGAGCAGGCGAGGCGGCGGGCGGCGCGGCATTCGCCACCTTCGGCGCGCCATCCTGCGGCACGCACGCCGCGGCCGCGAGAAGCAGCGGGATGGTGATCGACACCCGAACCGTGTGGCCAAAGCTCATGCGCTGCCCTTTCGTGTGCGGCACGCTACAGCAATTCCAGGAAAAGTGTGAACGGTCGGGTCGGGCGCCTTCGCCGTAGCCTTCCGCGGAATTGCGTCGAAACAAAGAGAGAGGCGGTTTGCCTTTCCGTGAAACGGTGGACCGCTGTAGCCACGCGGCGACGCAAGATCAAGTTGACCCGGAGTCAGCCCTGCGCCAGGCCGCCCTGCCGCCGGGAAGGCCCGCCCTCGAAAATTAACCATGTCCCTTAAGAAGCCGCGCCGAAAGCCTCCCGCCTCTTAACAAAGGTTAAGAAAGGGTTAACTTCCGATTCGAACCGGAATCCGGGCGCGATCCATTGCGCCTTCAAGGGAGAGCGACATGCGTTCGAATTCAGTGCGGGCAAGCGTTGCCGCCGCGGCGCTGGCGGGGCTGGTGACGGCAATCGCCGCGCCGGCCGAAGCGGGCCTGCGCCACCATGACCGTGTCTATGCCGATTCCTTCGGCAATCTCGTCATCGACAGCGCCGCCGGCTACAAGCGCATCATTGTCGGCGAGGGCAAGCTCGCGAAAAAACTTTCCGAGTACACCGGCGGCCAGCCGGATGTGATCTACGACGATGCGGACGAGGCCGGCACGCCCGGCTGCTACCAGCCGCCGGTGCTGGTCAAGGGCCGCTCCTATATGTACGGGCTTTCCGACGGCGAGATGCCCAATCTCAACCCTTGCCGCTGAAGGCCGTCGGCGTTTGGCGCCGCCACAGCCTGACACGCGCTTGGTGTCATGGACGGCAACCGCGCGGCGCCCCAGCAGCCTCGCGACAAGCAGGTTGATCCATCAGGCTGAAGTCGGCGCTGCCCACATCCTCCTTCATCGGACGGTCCGCGTCTGCCTGCGATCAGCCAACGGCGAGCGGCTCGGCAGCGAAGGCGGTCTCAGGTCTCTCATAGGAAAGCCGCACGCTGTCGCGGCCGTTCTTCTTGGCCTTGTAGAGCGCCTCGTCGGCGCGCCGCATCAGCGGCATCAGCCCTTCCCTGCCGGAGCGAGCGGCGACGCCGAAGCTCGCGGTCACCCTGACGCCGGGCGGCAGGCCCTCGATTGCGCCGGCCGAATAGAAGGCGCGGATCGCTTCGGCAAAGAGCCTTGCCGCCCCCAGGTCGCTGAGCGGCAGAAGCACGGCGAACTCTTCGCCGCCGATGCGGCCGGCGGCCCCGCGCGCGCCGGTGGCGGAGCGCAGCTTGGAAGCGAAGTCGGCGATCACACGGTCGCCGGCCTCATGTCCATGTTGGTCGTTCAGCGCCTTGAAGTGATCGAGATCGGCAAGCACCAGCGCAACGGGAAAGCCGGCCTTGCCGCACTGGTCGAGCAACAGGGTCGCTTTCTCCTCGAAGCCGCGGCGGTTGAGGATGCCGGAGAGCGGATCGGTATGGGTCTCAGCCTTCAAGGTCTTCATCACGTCGAGCGCCGCGGCCGTGAACAGGCTAAGCGCGATCAGCAGCGACAAAAGCGCGTGCGAAAGCAGCGCCGTCGTCCAGTAGGAGGAGCCGTAGAAGCCGTCATAGCCGGGGAACGGCCCGTGCGCGATGATGACGAGCAGCGTGCGGGCAATGAAATTCAGCCCCGATAGCAGCGACAGCGCGAGCAGGATCTTTTCGGTCGGACCATTGTGGCGCACCGTTCTCAGTTCCGCGGCGACCAGCAGGCTGAGCGCGCCGAAACCGAAATTCATGACAAGCACGCGCCAGGTGAGGTCCGGCTGGACGAACATGAACCAGATGAAGGATGCGAGCCCGCCTCCTGTCATGATTGCGATACCGACATAAGGCACGCGCCGTCCGTAGCGCGCGATGATCGCGCCGGAGAGGCAGCAGGCCGCAATCGTGAAGCAGATGTTGGAAACGAGCTTGGTCAGCGCCACGCCGATCGGAAGCGTGAAATATTGCAGCAGGAAACCCGGCGCCGACAGGCAGTAGCTCGCGCCAAGCGCAGCCAGATACGGTCGATGGCGCTGATAGGACCACAGCACGAGGAACGCAGCGCCGAGCGCCAGCGCTATCGTCGGATTGAGCAGCGCTATGAGCAGACCGGTGTCCAAAGGACTGCGACTTTCCCCAACTTACCCAAGGGGAGACATTAGGACGCAAGCCCAAACAAGCGGTTAAGTCTCGATAGATACATCGCATGCCACGCGGAACCGGCCTGCCGGAGCGGCGTTGTCCGGCCAGACAGGAGACGCCAGACAGGAGACGATCGAGATGGCGGGCACGATCACTTTGACGAACCACGATGAAATCCGCTCCTGGGCGGCGGCGCGTGCCGGCTTCCCGGCCATCGTCGACGTCTCGCCCGAGGCGGGTACGCAGCCCATGCTGCGGCTGGTTTTTGGGCAGCAGGCCTATGAAGACACCGACCGCCCGGAGCGTCCGATCAACGCCGGCGGCTACGAGCTCGTCGAGTGGGACGAGTGGTTCAGGATTTTCGACGAGCGGGAGCTGGCCTTGGTCGTCGCCGCCGACGAGCCCGGCCGGCGCGAGGAGTTTCACGAAATCGTTCGCAGATAGATCGCTGAAAGCAAAAGGCCCGGACGTCCTGTCCGGGCCTTCGTTGAGAGACGCAGCCGGCTGTTACTTCCAGTCGCGGATGTCGACGAAATGGCCGGCAATCGCGGCTGCCGCTGCCATGGCCGGCGACACCAGGTGGGTGCGGCCCTTGAAGCCCTGCCGGCCCTCGAAATTGCGGTTCGAGGTCGAGGCGCAGCGTTCATGCGGCTTCAGCCGGTCGTCATTCATGGCAAGGCACATTGAGCAGCCTGGTTCGCGCCAGTCGAAGCCGGCGGCGACGAAGATCTTGTCGAGGCCCTCGGCCTCCGCCTGTTCCTTGACCAGGCCTGAACCCGGCACGATCATGGCGTTGACGCGCGGATTGACCTTCTTGCCCTCGACCACCTTGGCGGCGGCGCGCAGGTCCTCGATGCGGCCATTGGTGCAGGAGCCGATGAAGACGCGGTCGAGCGCGATGTCGATGATCTTGGTCCCCGGCGTCAGCCCCATATAGTCGAGCGCGCGGATCTTCGACGTACGCTTGTTCTCATCCGCGATCTCTTGCGGATCGGGCACGGTGCCCTGAACCGAGACGACGTCTTCGGGCGAGGAGCCCCAGGAGACGATCGGCGGCAGCTTCTGCGCGTCGAGCACGACGACCTTGTCGAAATGCGCGCCCTCGTCGGACTGCAGTGTCTTCCAATAGGCGAGCGCGGCATCCCAGGCAGCGCCCTTCGGGGCGCGTGGCTTGTCCTTGACATAGGCGAAGGTCGTCTCGTCCGGCGCGATCAGGCCGGCGCGGGCGCCGCCCTCGATCGACATGTTGCAGATCGTCATGCGGCCTTCCATCGACAGCGAGCGGATCGCCTCGCCGGCATATTCGATGACGTAGCCGGTGCCGCCCGCCGTGCCGATCTCGCCGATGATGGCGAGGATGATGTCCTTGGCGGTGACGCCTTCCGGCAGCTGGCCGTCGACGCGCACCAGCATGTTCTTGGCCTTGCGCTGGATCAACGTTTGCGTCGCCAGCACATGCTCGACCTCAGACGTGCCGATGCCATGCGCAAGCGCGCCGAACGCGCCGTGCGTGGAGGTGTGGCTATCGCCGCAGACGATGGTCATGCCCGGCAGCGTAAAACCCTGCTCGGGCCCGATGATGTGGACGATGCCCTGGCGGATATCGTTCTCGGAATAATATTCGATGCCGAAATCCTTGGCGTTCTTGGCCAGTGCCTCGACCTGGATGCGGCTCTCCTCGTTCTTGATGCCGAACTTGCGCTCGGGCGAGGTCGGCACGTTGTGGTCGACCACGGCCAGCGTCTTTTCCGGATGGCGGACCTTGCGGTTGCTCATGCGCAGGCCCTCGAAGGCCTGCGGACTGGTGACCTCGTGCACGAGGTGGCGGTCGATATAGAGCAGGCAGGTGCCGTCGTCCTGGCGATCGACCGTGTGGTCGTCGAAGATCTTGTCGTAGAGGGTGCGCGGTGCGCTCATGTGCGTAAATCCGTCGATATGAGAATGGGAAAAGGACGCCGGCAATCCGGCGCGACGACTGCGATCGGTCGGTTCAGCGAAGTCGGCTGGTGAGCGCGCCACAGACGCGCGCAGAGAAACGCGACGGCAGGCGCTTTCTGTCCTGCAGCACGAAACCCTTATAGGCCGGATCGCTGAAAAGCTTTTCCATGGCCGGGTAGATAGCAATGTTTTGGCTTTTCGGCAATTAGCGGCCGGAACCTGGTTCCTCGCCCCACGAAGTGGGGAGAGGTGGCCCGGCGAAGCCGGGACGGAGAGGGGCCTGCGCGGCGCCTGGAAGGAGTCCCTGTCCGAGGACCCTCTCCCGAGTTTAAATCTCATAACGGTTTTGACGTCGCGGAGGTCGTCCCCCGCTCCGTCCCGGCTTCGCCGGGCCACCTCTCCCCCGCTTCCGCGGGGGCGAGGAACGGGCGCCAAGCTTATTCAAACCACCTCGAACACAAAGGTCTTCACCAGCGCTTCCGGGTCGCCGATGGCATAGCAGCGGAACCACGGACTTTCCTCGACCAGCCGCCATTTCCTCGCCTGTGTCAGCTCGTCGAACACTGCCTGGAAGCCGCCGCTCTCGAAAACCTGGTCGCGCACGGTGAAGATGGCGTGGCCGCCGCTCTTGGTGATGCGCACCAGTTCGTGCAGCCCCGACGCCGGCGCGTGGCCGATGGTGAAGACGCCGGTGGAGAAGAAGGCGCGGAAATGCCGGTCGGGCCAGGGCAGCGGGCCGCCGAGCATCGCCTTCTTCAGCTCGCTATAGGCCGGCTTGCCATTGGCCTGGCGGCTGCCGGCGATCTTCAGCATGTCGTCGGAGAGGTCGAGCCCGGCGATGTCGCCGTAGCCCAGAGCCTTCAGCGACGGCCCCGACAGGCCCGTGCCGCAGCCGGCGTCGAGCAACGTACCTTCGCCCGCCGGCACGTGCCGGGCCACCCAGGCGGTGATGAGGAACGGCAGAAGGTAGCCGAGCGAAGCAGTCTCGCTATCGTAAGTCGCCGCCCAGTCGGCATAGGCCTTGGCGAGCCCTTCCGGCGAGTCGGCCGAATAGACGGAATCCAGCGCCGCATTGGCCTTGTCGAAATTCATGGGCGTCTCCTCCGCCGGATGCACATGACCCAAGCTAGAGCAATTCCAGGAAAAGTGGGAACCGGTTTTCCGTCCGGAATTGCGTCAAAAACAAAGAGGCAGCGCGGACTTTTGCTGCCGGCTATTCCTGATGCTGGCGGCGCAACCGCTGTTCCAGCGACCGCAGCGCCAGCGACAGGCCGACGGTGAGGATCAGATAGATATAAGCGACGATCGAATAGGTCTCGAAGAAGCGGAACGAGCCCGCGGCATAGACCTTGCCCATCTGGGTGATGTCGGCGACGCCGAGCACCGAGACCAGCGAGGAATCCTTGACCATGGCGACGAAGTCGTTGCCGAGCGGCGGCAGGATGGTACGGATCGCCTGCGGGAAGACGATCAGCCGGAAGCGCTGAACCCGGCTGAGCCCGAGCGCCTTGGCCGCCTCGATCTGGCCCTTCTCGACCGACTGGATGCCTGCGCGGAACACTTCCGAGATGAAGGCCGAATAGCCGATGGTCAAAGCCATGATGGCGCGCCAGAGCAGCGACACGTCGCGCACCAGGAGCTCGCCCATCAGGCCGGCGCTCTGCAGCGGCGCGGTCAGCGCATTCCAGGCGGCGACGAAGGCCGGCGCGCCGGCAAAGGCGATCCAGAACAACAGCACCAGGATCGGCACGCCGCGGATGATCTCGACATAGAAACGCGCGATCTGGCGCAGCCACTGCGATCCCGACAGCGCCATCAGCGCCATGCCAAGCCCAAGCGCGGAGGCAAGCGCGAACGCGACTGCCGTGACGAAGATGGTGACGCCGATACCCTTGGCGACGGTAGCGAAGACTTGCGCATAGAGGTCGCTGGAGGCGATGGCGACAGCGGCGGCCAATGCAAGCACGAGGGCAGCGGCCAGCCACCAGGGGAATTCGGGTTTGGAGGTGGACGCGGGTGGCATCAGGCGATGCCGATGGAGCGGACGTCTCGAGAAGGTAGCGCCCAGGGCCCCCTCTCTGGCCTGCCGGCCATCTCCCCGTCAAGGGGGGAGATCGAACTTCGCGTGGGCTTTCGCCAATCACCAACGTTGAATGAGGAGCACCGTCGGCGGAGCTGCCAATCTTCCCCCTTGAGGGGGAGATGCCCGGCAGGGCAGAGAGGGGGGCCTGGGCGCAATGTCAGCGCAATTCCTGCAAACTCACTGCGCGCAACAAGACGAGCTCACTGCCCCATCTTGTAATCGAGGAACCACTTCTTGTTGAGCTTGTCCAACGTGCCGTCCGCCTTGAGCGAAGCGATCGCGGCATTCACCGGCTTTACCAGGTCCGACCCTTTCGGGAAGATGAAGCCGAAATCCTCGGTGCCGAGCGGTCCGCCGATCAGCTTCAGCTTGCCTTCGGAGGCATCGACATAGCCCTTGCCGGCGGTGCCGTCGGTCAGCACCACGTCGACGTCGCCCGATTTCAGCGCCTGCACGGTCGCGCCGAACGTTTCGAACAGCTTTATCCGCGGGTTCTGCTCATTGCCGTCGAGCACGCTGTAGACGGCGGTGTAGAAGGGCGTGGTACCGGGCTGGGCGCCGATCAGCCCGTCCTTGAAGGCGGCGAAGCTCTTGGCGTCGGTGAAGCGGCTTTCGTCGCCGCGCACCAGCATGAACTGCTCCGAGCGCATATAGGGATCGGAAAAGTCGACCTTCTCCTTGCGGTCGTCCTTGATGGTGATGCCGGTCATGCCGATGTTGTACTGGTTGTCGGAGACGGCCTGGATCATCGCGTCCCAGGAGGTGTTCTGGTACTCGACCTTGAAATTCAGCCGCTTGGCGATCTCGTCCATCGCGTCATATTCCCAGCCGATCTGCTTGCCGGTCTTCTTGTCGATGAACTGCAGCGGCGGATAGGCGTTTTCCGTCACCACCACGACCTTTTTGCCGCCGAGATCGGGCAGGTTGCCGCCGAGCGCCGCGACAGGCGCGAGAAGCCAGGCCACCATGGCGGCCAGCAGCAGTTTCGACTTGGTCATGACAAATCTCCAAAGGTGATCGGCTGCGCTACAATCTCGCGGCCGGGAAAAATCCGGCGCCGACTTTAGCTTGCCGCAAGCGCCTTGCAAGCCGCTCCGCACTGCCGCGGCGCGTGAATGCGCAATCCGGTGCTCTTCAAGGATGGTTTCGAGGACGGCCTTTGTCGCGATCAGTCCCGATCGGCCGTGGCCCCGCGCAACCCGGCGACCAATCGTGTCAGCGTGCCGTGCAGGGCTTTCAGCTCGGCCCGCTCCAGCGGCATGCCGCAGTTGAGCCCCTCCTGCACGTCCTTCATCTTCGCCCGCAGCGCCTCGCCCTTCGCGGTCGGCTCGACCAGCACGCGGCGCTCGTCGGCGCTATCGCGCCGGCGCGTCACCAGGCCGCCCGCTTCCATCCGCTTGATCAGCGGCGTCAGCGTCGCCGAATCGAGCCCCAGCGCTGCGCCGAGTTCTCCGATCGTGCTCGGCGAATGCTGCCACAGCGCCAGCATCGCCAGATACTGCGGATAGGTGAGGCCGAGCGGATCAAGCAGCGGCCGGTAAAGCTTGGTCATCAGCCCGCTTGCCGAATAGAGCGCGAAGCAGAGCTGCTGGTCGAGGCGCGGCACTTCGATCGCCCAGGCGTCTTGCGCCGGGGTTTGCTTGGTCCTTGTTTCGGCCTTCGTTGTCATGCAGCCTTTGCCGAGAGCGCCACGTCGATATTGCCCCGGACGGCGTTGGAATAAGGGCAGATCTTGTGCGCTTCCGATACAAGCGCCTCGGCGCCCGCCTGATCAAGCCCCTTGATCTCCGCCGCCAGCGAAACGCCGAGCCTGAAGCCGCCCTGGTCGTTCGGATAAAGGCTGACGGTGGAGGTGACGGAAGCGTCCTGCAGCGGCAGCTTCTGCTGGCGGGCGACAAAACGCACCGCGCTCTCGAAGCAGGCCGCATAGCCGACGGCGAAAAGCTGCTCGGGATTGGTGGCGCCGCCCTTGCCGCCAAGTTCCTTCGGCATCGCCAGATCGACCTTGAGCAGGCCGTCGCTGGTCTCGCCGTGACCGTTGCGGCCGCCGCTGACGTGAGCCTGGGCCGTATAGAGTGCAGACATTTTCAATCTCCATTTATATTGTACACGATTATTTAGTGTACAAGATAATACCGTCAACCCGCCGGATCGGTTTTCTCGAGGCGCGCGATCACAGCTCAGTGAAAACGAAAAAGGCGGCCGAAGCCGCCTTTCCAACACCTGTCTGGCAAAAACCTTATTCGGCCGAAGCGGCCTCGGCGGCAGCCTTCTTCTCGGCGGCTTCCTTGGCTGCCGTCTCGGCGGCCAGCGCCTGGGCGGCGGCGACCTTCTCGGCCTCGATGCGGGCGCGCTCGGCGTTCAGCGCATCGCGCTCTTCATCGTTCAGCTTGCGGGCACGCACGCCGGTGTTTTCCGAAATGCGGGCCGACTTGCCGCGACGGTCGCGCAGATAATAGAGCTTGGCGCGGCGGACCTTGCCGCGGCGCACGATCTCGACGCCCTCGACCATCGGCGAGTAGACCGGGAAAACACGCTCCACGCCTTCGCCGTAGGAAATCTTGCGTACAGTGAAATTCTCCTGGAAACCCGAGCCGGCGCGGGCGATGACGACGCCCTCATAGGCCTGGACGCGGGTGCGGGTGCCTTCGGTGACGCGCACCTGGACGCGCACGGTGTCGCCGGGCTGGAATTCGGGCAGCTTGCGCTTGGCTTCGATCTTGGCGGCCTGTTCGGCCTCGAGCTGACGGATGATATCCATCTCAAATATCCACTTCTTGTTCTTCCGACAGTCAGAGCGTCCTCAGCTCGCCTTGCAGTTCCAACGACCGCTCGGCTATGCCCTTTGTCGAAACATCGGGCAGGGACGGCTACACCGCACTTGTTGACGGGTCCAGAAGATCGTTCTTCCGGTTCGGGCGGGCACATACAGCCATTTTGCCGCTTTGTCACGCCCTAATGCATGTCGCCCGGAAGTGTGCGCGGTTCCGGAATGACGACATGCACCGAAACAAGGGCTTTGGGGCATATTTTGCGTCCATGGCCCCATGTTTGCTGCGGCCGTGCCGGGTTGCGCACGGCTTGCAAGCTTCCTAAGCGGGGAAATGACTTTTTTCGATGCCGCCTTGCTCTTTCTTTCAGGTTTTGTCTCCGGCGCGGTCAATGCCGTCGCCGGCGGCGGCACCTTCGTCACCTTCGGCGCCATGAGCTTGGTCGGCGTGCCGCCGATCGTCGCCAATGCCACCTCCTCGGTAACGCAGTTTCCCGGCTACATCACCTCGACGCTCGCCTATCTCGATGACATCAGGCATTTCTGGCGCAAGGCGCTGCTGCTTTGCGTCATCTCCGCCTTCGGCGCGCTGGCCGGCTCGCTCATCCTGCTTGCGCTCTCCAATCCGTCTTTCCGCGCGCTGGTGCCTTGGCTGCTAATCGCCGCGACCGCGCTCTTCGCGGCCGGGCCATGGTTGAAACCGGCGCCCAAACCTGGCGCCGAAGCCAAGGTCGGCTCATTCGCCGGATCGCTCGCCCAGTTCGCGACGTCCGTCTATGGCGGCTTCTTCGGCGCCGGCATGGGCGTCATGATGCTGGCGACGCTCGGCCTGACGCAGGCCGGCGACTATCACCGGCTCAACGCGCTGAAGAACATGCTGGCCGTGGTCATCGCCGCCATCGCCATCCTGGTTTTCGTTTCGGGCGGCGTCGTCGCCTGGCCGCAGGCGATCGTCATGATCCCGGGCGGCGCGCTGGGCGGCTATGCCGGCGTCTGGATGGCCAAGCGCGTGCCGCAAGGCATCGTGCGCGGCTTCGTAGTCGCCGTCGGCCTGTTCTTGGCCTTTTACTATTTCACCAAGGGCTGAGCGCGCAGCAAATCCGGCCGCCGCTCCCGTGTCAGCTTCTCGGCCTCGGCGCGCCGCCATTCGGCAATCTTCTTGTGGTTGCCGGAGATCAGCACGTCCGGAATCGGCCTGCCTTCGAACTCCTGCGGCCGCGTGTAGTGCGGGTGTTCGAGCAGGCCGTTCTCGAAACTTTCTTCCTCGCCCGAGACGGCATTGCCCATGACGCCGGGCAAGAGCCGCACCACGGCATCGAGCAGCACAAGGGCTGCCGGCTCGCCGCCCGATAGGATGAAATCGCCGATCGAGACTTCCTCCAGTCCCCGCGCCTCGATCAGCCGCTGGTCGACGCCTTCGAAGCGGCCGCACAGGATGACCGCTCCCGGGCCGGCGGCGAGCTCGCGCACGCGCGCCTGCGTCAGCGGTTTGCCGCGCGGGCTCATCAGCAGCCTTGGACGTTTATCGCCCGGCGTCGAGGCATGGTCGATCGCCTTCGCCAGTACATCGGCGCGCATCACCATGCCAGCGCCGCCGCCGGCCGGCGTGTCGTCGACGGTGCGATGCCTGTCGGTGGCGAAATCGCGGATCTGGATCGCTTCGAGCGACCAAGTCCCGGCCTCCAAAGCGCGGCCGGCGAGCGACAGGCCGAGCGCGCCCGGGAACATCTCCGGATAGAGCGTCAACACCGAAGCGGCAAAGCTCAACGGTTGCCCCCGGCATCCTTCGGCCCGCGCGGCCGACCCTTTGGGTCGAAGCCGGCATCCCTGAGCGCTTCGTCGTCTTCTTCGTCTTCCACCAGCCCCGCCGCCCGAGGGTTGACCTCCACGAATCCGTCGGCGATCGAGACATGCGGCACCGCGGCCTGCGTGAACGGGATCAGCACGCCTTTGCGGCCGGCAAGGGTGACATCGAGTATGTCGCCGCCGCCGAAATTGTGCACGGCGACGACCTTGCCGATGACACCCGTATCATCCTTGACGTCAAGGCCGATGAGATCGGCGTGATAGAACTCGTCTTCCTCGCCGTCGTCGGGCAGTACCGAACGGTCGACGAAAAGCTCGGTGCCGGCCAAAGCCTCGGCGGCGTTGCGGTCGCCGATGCCCTTGAAGCGCACGACCACGACGGTGCCGGCTGACCTGATATCGGTGATATGGAAGGTGCGTCCGTCCTTGGCGTGGAGCGGGCCGTAATCGGCCAGCGCCAGCGGATCGCCGGTGAAGGTTTTCACCCGCAATTCGCCCTTGATGCCGTGCGCGGCACCGATCACGGCCATCTGTACGGGGTTTTCGAGCTTCGACATCGGCGGCGCTTCCTTTGCCCTGCTCTAATCCCCTCAAGCCGTCATTTCAATGACGGCCTCTTCACCGCTTCCTAACCCGCACGTCCGAAACTGCCAAAAAACGGAAAAAGCCCATGCAGGAATTCCTCATCCCGGCCAAACCCGACCTCCAGGCGGCGCGCGAGACTTGGCTGAAGACGCTGGCGCATGAGCGCCGCTTATCGCCGGAGACGGTCGAGGCCTATGAGCGCGACACGCGTCAATTCCTGCATTTTTTGACCGGACATTGCGGCGGCCCGCCGGGTATCTCCGACATCGCCGACCTGCGGCCGGCCGATTTGCGCGGCTTCCTCGCCGCGCGGCGCAATACCGGCGCCGGCGCCCGCACGCTGGGACGCGGCCTTGCTGGCATCCGCTCGCTGCTTCGCTTTCTCGAAAAACGCGGGATGGTCAACGCGGCGGGCGCTGCGGCATTGCGCGCGCCGCGCCAGCCGAAGTCAATGCCCAAGCCGCTGACGGCAAACGACGCGAAACAAGTCGTGGCGGTGGAGGGCCAGCTCGCGGAAGAGCCATGGATCGCCGCCCGCAATGCCGCCGTGCTGACGCTGCTTTACGGCTCCGGCCTGCGCATCTCCGAAGCGCTCGGCCTGACCGGCGCCGATCTGGCGACAGAAGCCGGCACCGTGCTGCGCGTCACCGGCAAGGGTGGCAAGACGCGGCTGGTGCCGGTGCTGCCGGTGGCTCGCAGGGCGGTCGCCGAATATCGCCGGCTCTGCCCCTTCCATATCGGTCCCGAGGGCCTTCTGTTCCGCGGCGCCCGTGGCGGCCCGCTCAACCCGGCCATTGTCCAGCGCGAGATGGCGAAGCTCCGCTCGGCGCTCAACCTGCCGGACACGGCCACGCCGCACGCTCTGCGGCATTCCTTCGCCACCCATCTGCTCGGCCGCGGCGGCGACCTGCGCACCATCCAGGAGCTGCTCGGCCACGCTAGCTTGTCGACCACCCAGATCTACACCGGCGTCGACACTGCGAGGCTGCTCGATATCTATGAGAAGGCGCATCCAAGAGCGTGAAACCGCTGGGGTGACGCGAAGCCCGCGGCTCACCGGACCAGAGACAATTTCAGTCTCCTGATTAACCGTTTTGCCGCTTTTCAGCGCTAAGACGCTTCTTCATGAAACGCGTCATCGCCATTGCCGACCGCGCGGCCCTTGTCTCGTTGAAGCTGCTTGCAGCGCTGAACCTGCTGTTTTTCCTGTCTTTCCTCGCCGTTCTGCTGCTCGCCGGCCGGGCCCATGCCGAGGCGCCCAATTGCGCCGGCACCGATCTTTTGACCGCGCTGGAGAAGAACGATCCCGCCGCCTTCAAGAAGGTCGAGACCGAAGCCGCGGCCGTTCCCAATGGCAAGGGCTTGCTGTGGAAGCTGGAGAAAGCGGGCGAAGAACCGTCCTACCTGTTCGGCACCATGCACATGACCGATACGCGCGTCACCACGCTGCCGGCCGCCGCGCAAAAGGCCTATGACGGCGCCGGCACCGTCGTCATCGAGACGACCGACGCGATGGACAAGGCCAAGATGATGGCCGCGATGGCGAGCGAACCCGGCCTGATGATGTTCACCGACAACACCACCCTGTCGTCGCTCTTGTCGCCGGACGATGCGGCGGCGCTGAACAAGGGGCTCGACGCGCGCGGCATTCCGCCGGGGACGGTCGCCAAGATGAAGCCGTGGATCCTCTCGGCGATGATGGCGTTGCCGGCCTGCGAGGTGGCGCGCCAGAGCGCCGGCGAACCCGTGCTGGACGTCAAGCTGGCTTCGGAGGCCAAGGCCTCGGGCAAGGACGTCGAAGGGCTCGAGACCGCCGTCGATCAGTTGCGCGCCATGGCCTCGCTGCCGCTCGAATTCCACATGAAGAGCCTGGTCGAGACGATGAAGCTCGGCGACAAGGTGAACGACGTCAACGAAACGATGATCGTGCTCTACCAGCGCGGCGAGGTCGGCATGTTCTGGCCGCTCTTCAAAGCGGTGCTGCCCGACGCCGCCGACGACCAGGCCGGCTATGCCGCCTTCGAGCAGACCATGATCACCAGCCGCAACAAGGTGATGGCGGCGCATGCCGGGCCGATTTTGGCCAAGGGCAATGTCTTCATGGCCGTCGGCGCCATGCATCTGCCCGGTCCGGAAGGACTGGTCGAGGATTTTCGCAAGGCAGGGTATAGTGTTACCGCCGTCAACTGAGTCGTCTGGCGGCTGGCGGACCTGAAAACGCCGGTCTTTCAGCGCTTTCCGTCCGTTCGCGTGAAACCCGTTGCGGGCTCAGCGCGTTGATGGCTGTTATTTTGATGACTTTCATCCAAGGAGGACACGTTTCATGGCGAACCCTAACGATCCCTACACCCCTTCGAGCACGCCTCCCACATCGCGCGGCGGTGGTGGCGGCAGCGGGTGGCTGATCGCCCTTGTTGTCATTATCCTGGCCATTGTTGCGTATTATGTCTTTGGCAGAAGCGGCGGCGAGCATGCCCCGGCCCCGGCTGAGCCGCCGGCGGCCAGCACGCCTGCCCCGGCGCCTGCAACGCCCGCTCCGGCGCCCGAACCAACTCCGGCGCCTGCCCCGGCTCCCACGCCAGCTCCGGCGCCTACGCCTACGCCTACGCCTACGCCGACCCCGGCTCCGGCACCTGCGCCGGCCCAGTAATCTGGCTACAGCTTGACGACAAACGGCCCGCCAAAGGCGGGCCGTTTTGTTTGGGGCAACTACGCCTTCGTCATACCCGGGCTTGACCCGGGTATCCATGCCGTGACCGCTGCCATCGAGTGCAACCGCAGCAGAATTCTGAGCCGCCGCAACGCCTTGGCGTCACGGCAGAATCCTATGGTCTGCGCTGCGTCGCTCCGCTCTTCGCCATAGGATGACGAACTCGTATGCGTTCGGCGCCTGACCTACGTCAAATATGAATCGGCTTGAAGAACGTGGCCAGCGCCGCTTCCTTCACCGCCTCCGACATCGTCGGATGCGCGTGGCAGGTCCGCGCCAGGTCTTCGGACGAACCGCCGAATTCCATCAGCACCGCCGCCTCGTGGATCATCTCGCCGGCGCCAAAGCCGACGATATGGACGCCGAGCACGCGGTCGCTCGCCTTGTCGGCCAGGATCTTCACGAAGCCGTCGGTGTGCAGCATGGCGCGCGCGCGGCCATTGGCGCTGAACGGGAATTTCCCGGCCTTGTAGTCGATGCCGGCCTTCTTCAGCTCTTCTTCGGTCTTGCCGACGGAAGCGATTTCCGGGCTGGAGTAGACGACGCTCGGGATGACGTCGTAGTTCACATGGCCGGCCTGGCCGGCGATCGTCTCGGCCACCGCCACGCCTTCGTCCTCGGCCTTGTGCGCCAGCATCGGCCCGGCGATCACGTCGCCGATGGCATAGATGCCGGGAACATTGGTCCTGAGATGCCCGTCGGTCTTGACGCGGCCGCGCTCATCGACCTCGACGCCCGCTTCCTTCAGCCCCAGGCTGTCGGCATAGGGCCGCCGCCCGGTGGAAACCAGCACCACATCAGCCTCGATGGTTTCCGCCGCGCCGCCCTTGACCGGTTCGAAGGTGACGCTGGCGCCCTTCTTGGCCTTGGCGACGCCGGTGACCTTGGCGCCGAGCTTGAACTCGAAACCCTGCTTGGAAAGCAGCCGCTGGAACTGCTTCGACACCTCGCCGTCCATGCCGCCGAGGATGTTGTCGAGGAACTCGACCACCGTGACCTTGGCGCCGAGCCGGGCCCACACCGAGCCGAGCTCCAGCCCGATGACGCCGCCGCCGACCACCACGAGGGTGGCCGGCACCTTGGCCAGCGACAGCGCGCCGGTGGAGGAGACGATTACCTTCTCGTCGAAATCGACCTTGACGCCGGGAATGCCGGCGACATCCGAGCCGGTGGCGATGACGATGTTCTTGGTCTCGATCTCCTCGACCTTGCCGTCCTCGCCGGTCACCGAAACCTTGTCTGCGGAAATCACCTTGCCGGTGCCGCGAAAGGAATCGATCTTGTTCTTCTTGAACAGGAAGGCAACGCCGTTGACGTTGGACGCAACCGTCGCGTCCTTATGCGCCATCATCTTCTTCAGATTGAGCTTCGGCGCCGGCAGCTCGATGCCGAGCGTATCGAAAGCATGGCCGGCCTCGGCGAACATCTCGGAAGCGTGGAGCAATGCCTTCGAGGGAATGCAGCCGATGTTGAGGCAGGTGCCGCCGAAGGTGGCGTTCTTCTCGACCACCGCCGTCTTCAGCCCAAGCTGCGCAGCCTTGATGGCGCAGACATAGCCACCCGGTCCCGATCCGATGATTGCGACGTCATAAGCCATGATGGTGTCCTTCTGGTCTGGCCCTCAGCGGCCGCCGCTCACATTCAGGATCGCGCCCGTTACATAGGAGGCCGCATCCGACATTAGATAAAGAACCGCGCTGGCGACTTCGTCCGCCGTTCCCGCGCGTTTCATCGGCAGCGCGTCCTGCATCCGCGCCACCCGGTCGGGCTGGCCGCCCGAGGCGTGGATTTCGGTTTCGGTGACGCCGGGGCTGACCGCGTTGACGCGGATGCCTTCGAGAACCACCTCACGCGCCAGCCCGATGGTCATGGTGTCGATCGCGCCCTTGGAGGCGGCATAGTCGACATATTCGCCGGGCGATCCCAGCCTGGCCGCCGCCGAGGATAGGTTGACGATGGCGCCGCCCCTGCCGCCGTGCCGCGTCGACATGCGCTTCACCGCCTCGCGGGCGCAAAGAAAGGAGCCGACGACATTGATGCGCATCATGCGCTCCAGCCGCGCTACGCTCATCTCGTCAACCCGCGCCTTGACGTCGACGATGCCGGCATTGTTGACGAAGGCGTCGAGCCGGCCGAAGGCCCGGTCGACGGCTTCGAACATCGCCAGGACATCGGCCTCGTTGCCGACATCGCCCTTAACCGCGAAAGCATCACCGCCAACGGCTTTCAGCTCGGCGACCAGCTTGTCCGCCGCGTTCTGGTTGGAAACATAGTTGACCGCCACCCGGTAGCCGGCCTGGTTCGCCTGCCGGCAGATGGCGGCGCCGATGCCGCGGCTGCCGCCGGTGACCAGCAGCGTCTTCTTGTCGGTGCTCATTCCTGGCAGCCTTTCAGGATAAAGACGTCCCACGGCACCTTGGAGAAGCCGGCGGGACCGTAAGCGGCCGACATTTCGAGCGACGGTCCGAGGTCGGGAAAGATCAGGCTTTTCGGCGCGTCGGCACCTTCGGCCGGCAGCAGGCCGATCGTGCCCTTGTCGTCGGCGCTGTAGACGACGCCTTCCCAGACCGTGCAGGCGGCAAGCTCCTCGCCGGTGACGTCGCCGGTCGGGCACTTGTACATCAGCGAGCCATGCGGCCGCGCGGCCGATCCCTCGGTCCACATGGCAATGCCGTCGAGCACGGTATTGTTGTCGAGGATCATGCGAAAGGAGTTGGTGATCGTCGCCGAGCTGCCAGTCGGGGTGAAGTCGATCTCGGCGCCGCTCTTTGCCTCGCCATAGACGGCAAGCTGGATCGGACAGGCGGCCTGGGCGCTGGAATTCGCCGCTGTGAGCGCCAGCGATCCGGCCATCAATCCGATCATGGGCGAGGCGGCATTCGTCATCACTTGGCCTGGTCGCTCTCGCGGCCATCGGCGTTTTCGAGCACGCCGAAATCGGTTATCAGGACTACCGGCTGCCCTGCCGCGTCCAGCCCCCAGAAGGATGGGTAGAAGCCATCGCCCCAGCCGCTCCAGAACATCGCGATGTTGACCGGATTGCCGGCGGCCGGACGGTGGATGACGAACCGGTCCTGGTTGGGCGCGAACTCGGCCGCCAGCACATCGTCATAATAGTTCTGGTCGGGCTTGAGCTTGTCCTGCGCGGCCGACATCAGGGCCATCGCCGCCTTGTCCATGAACGAGCCGAGGCCGGCGTCGACGGGATAGCCGAAGATCTCGTCGCCGTTCAGCGTCGAAACGTCCTGGCCGGGCAAGGTGGCGAGCTCCCAGCGCACCGGTATGCCGGGTCGGAAGCGAAGGAACGCTGCGGCCACGCGACCCTGCGCCTCGAACAGCGTGACCGGATAGTGCCCGGGCTTCACCCTGCGGGCCCGCGCCGGCCAGTCGTCGGTCGTGATCAGAGGGTCGCAGGCGATGATCTCGCCGGTCGGGAGTTCGAGCTCGCCGATCGACGTGACGGTGATCTTGCGCTCCGCCAATTGCGCGTCGCTGAGCGCAAAGATGCCGAAATTGCTGCTGGCCGTTGCCGGATCCCAGTCGGCGGCCATTGCAGGCGACGGGATGGCGGCGGAGAGGCCAAGCACGAAGATGCTGCGCCGCAAGCCGCGTGCCGTCCGGCCGAGTCCGAACCCGAACCGTTCCAGCCAGCCGCTCATTGCGGATCTGCTCCGATCACAGATCGAGCACCAGCCGCTCGGGATCCTCCAGGCTTTCCTTGACGCGCACCAGGAAGGTCACGGCTTCCTTGCCGTCGACGATGCGGTGGTCGTAGCTGAGCGCCAGATACATCATCGGCCGGATGACGATCTGGCCGCCGACGACCACCGGCCGCTCCTGGATCTTGTGCATGCCGAGAATGCCCGACTGCGGCGCGTTCAGGATCGGCGTCGACATCAGCGACCCGTAAACACCACCGTTGGAAATCGTAAACGTCCCGCCTTGCATATCCGCCACTGACAGCTTGCCGTCGCGCGCGGCGAGGCCCAGCCGGCCGATCTCCTTCTCGATCTCGGCGATGGACATCTGGTCGGCATCGCGCACCACCGGCACCACCAGGCCCTTGTCGGTGCCGACGGCGACGCCGACATGGGCGAAGTTCTTGTAGATGATATCGGTGCCGTCGATCTCGGCATTGACCGCCGGGATCTCCTTCAGCGCATGCGTCACCGCTTTGGTGAAGAAGCCCATGAAGCCGAGCTTCACGCCATGCTTCTTTTCGAACACGTCCTTGTATTTGGCCCTTAGCGCCATCACCGCGCTCATATCCACCTCGTTAAAGGTGGTGAGCATGGCGGCGGTGGACTGCGCTTCCTTCAAGCGGCGCGCGATGGTCTGGCGCAACTTGGTCATGCGCACGCGCTCCTCGCGCGGCGCATCCTCGGCCGTGGACGGCGCGCGGGCCGCGACGGGCGCCGGCGCCGGAGCTGCCTTCGGCGTCTCGGCCGGCTGCGACGGCGCACCCTTGGCGATGGCGTCGAGCACATCGCCCTTCAGCACCTGGCCGCGCTTACCCGAACCTGACAGCTGGTCGACCGAGAGATTATGTTCCGCGATCAGTTTGGCCGCGGCCGGTGCCGGCGGCATGGTGCGCGGCTCGACCGGACCGGCGTCGCCGGCCATCTTGGCGGTTTCGGCCGCGGCCTGCTTGGTGGTGGACGCGGCGTCCGGGCTGGAGGCCTGCGCCACCGCCTGCGGCTTCGTCGCGGGAGCGGAAGCCGCGCCGCCCACCGAAATCGAGCCGAGTAGCGCGCCGACATTGACCGTCTCGCCCTCCTTGACCGCGATCTCGGCCAGCGTTCCGGCGCCCGCGGCGGGCACCTCCACCGTCACCTTGTCGGTTTCGAGCTCGACCAGGGGCTCGTCGGCGGCGATCGCGTCGCCGACCTTCTTGAACCACTTGCCGACAGTCGCCTCGGTGACGGATTCGCCGAGAGTGGGGACGCGGATTTCGGTAGCCATTGTGCCTGTCCGTTGTCTTCTTGAGGTCTGTTTCGTCCGGTCTTCTTACCCGCCCAGCGCCCTTATTCGCCGAGCGCGTCGTCGAGCAGCGCGGCCAGCTGGCTGAGATGCTTCGACATCAACCCTGTCGCCGGCGAGGCCGAGGCCGGCCGGCCGGTGTAGCGCACCCGCTGATGCTTGGCGTCGATATGCGCCAGCACCCATTCGAGATAGGGATCGATGAACGACCAGGCGCCCATGTTCTTGGGCTCCTCCTGGCACCACACCATCTCGGCATTGCGGAAACGCGACAGCTCGGTGATCAGCGCCTTGGCCGGGAACGGATAGAGCTGTTCGACGCGCAGTAGATAGATGTCGTTGACGCCGCGCTTCTCGCGCTCCTCATAGAGGTCGTAATAGACCTTGCCCGAGCACAGCACGACGCGGCGGATCTTGGAGTCCTTCGCCAGCTTGATCGGCTGGTCGGCCAAGAGCTGCGCATCGTCCCAAAGCAGTCGGTGGAACGAGCTTTCGCCCGACATCTCCGACAGCGTCGACACCGCGCGCCTGTGGCGCAGCAGCGACTTAGGCGTCATCAGGATCAGCGGCTTGCGGAAGTCGCGCTTCAGCTGTCGGCGCAAGATATGGAAATAATTAGCCGGCGTGGTGACGTTGGCGACCTGCATATTGTCTTCCGCGCAGAGCTGCAGGAAGCGCTCCAGCCGCGCCGACGAGTGCTCCGGCCCCTGGCCCTCATAGCCATGCGGCAGCAAGCAGACGAGACCCGACATGCGGAGCCACTTGCGCTCGCCCGACGAGATGAACTGGTCGAACACCACCTGGGCGCCATTGGCGAAGTCGCCAAACTGCGCTTCCCAGAGCGTCAGCGCCTTGGGCTCGGCCAGGCTGTAGCCGTATTCGAAGCCGAGCACCGCCTCTTCCGAGAGCATCGAGTTGATGACCTCGTAGCCGGCCTGCGCCGCCGAGAGATTGTTCAGCGGGATGTAGCGGGTCTCGTCGCGCTGGTCGTAAAGCACCGAATGGCGCTGCGAGAAGGTGCCGCGTTCCGAATCCTGGCCGGACAGCCGGATCGGATTGCCGTCGAGCAGGATGGCGCCGAAGGCCAGCGCCTCGGCCGTCGACCAGTCGATGCCTTCGCCCGACTCGATCGCCTGGCGGCGGTTTTCGAGGAAGCGCAGGATCGTCTTGTGCGCCTCGAAATCCTTCGGCACCTCGGTCAGCTTCTTGCCGATCTCCTTCAGCGTGCGCACCGGCACGGCGGTCTTGCCGCGCCGCTGTTCATCCTGGTTGTCGGCGGTCCGCAGGCCCGACCAGGCGCCGTCCAGCCAGTCGGCCTTGTTGGGCTTGTAGTGCTGTCCGACTTCCCATTCGGCTTCGAGATGCGCGCGCCAGTCGGCCCGCATCTTGTCGACCTCGGCCTGGGTGACGTGGCCTTCGGCGATCAGCCGGTCGGCATAGATCTGCACCACGGTCTTATGGTTGCGGATATTGCGGTACATGATCGGCTGGGTGAAGGACGGCTCGTCGCCCTCATTGTGGCCGAAGCGGCGGTAGCAGAACATGTCCACGACCACCGGCTTGTGGAACTTCATGCGGAACTCGGTCGCGACCTTCGCGGCATGCACCACCGCTTCCGGATCGTCGCCGTTGACGTGGAAGATCGGCGCCTCGATCATCTTGGCCACATCCGACGGATAGGGCGAAGAGCGCGAGAAGCGCGGATTGGTGGTGAAGCCGATCTGGTTGTTGATGATGAAATGCAGCGTGCCCGCGACGCGATGCCCGCGCAGGCCCGACAGGCCGAGGATCTCGGCGATCACGCCCTGGCCGGCGAAGGCGGCGTCGCCATGCAAAAGCAGCGGCATGACCTTGGCGCGTTCTGACAGCGGCACGATCTCGCCGCGCTCGCGGCCGGACAACTGATCCTGCTTGGCGCGCGCCTTGCCCATCACGACGGGGTCGACGATTTCCAGATGCGAGGGGTTGGCCGTCAGCGACAGATGCACCTTGTTGCCGTCGAACTCGCGGTCCGACGAGGCGCCGAGATGGTACTTCACGTCGCCCGAGCCTTCGACCTCGTCGGGAGCCGCCGAGCCGCCCTTGAATTCGTGGAAGATGGCACGGTGCGGCTTGGCCATCACTTGGGAAAGCACGTTGAGGCGTCCGCGATGCGCCATGCCGAGCACGATCTCCTTCAGGCCGAGCTGGCCGCCGCGCTTGACGATCTGCTCCAGCGCCGGGATCAGCGACTCGCTGCCGTCGAGGCCGAAACGCTTGGTGCCCTTGTACTTGACGTCGATATACTGCTCGAAGCCCTCGGCCTCGACCAGCTTCGACAGGATCGCCTTCTTGCCGGTCGCGGTGAAGGTGATCTCCTTGTCGGCACCTTCGATGCGCGCCTGGATCCAGGCCTTCTCTTCCGGGTCGGAGATGTGCATGAACTCGACGCCGAGCGTCGAGCAATAGGTGCGGGTCAGGATGTCCAGCATCTGCCGAATGGTGCCGAATTCGAGCCCCAGCACATTATCGAGGAAGATCGGCCGGTCGTAATCGGCTTCGGTGAAGCCGTAATTCTCGGGCGACAGCTCGTTATAATCCTCGAGCGGCTTGGCGATGCCGAGCGGGTCGAGGTTGGCGTGCAGGTGGCCGCGCATGCGGTAGGCGCGGATCATCATGATGGCGCGCACGGAATCGCGCGTCGCCTGGTGCACGTCGGCGTCGGAAAGCACGGCGCCGTTGACGACAGCCTTTTCCTTGACCTTTCTTTCGATCGCCTTTTCGACCAGGCCCCAATTGCCGTCGAGCGCCGAGACCAGCTCGCCATTGGCCTGCAGCGGCCAGGAAGGCTTCGCCCAGGACGCGCCCTTGGCGTTCTTGCGGACATCGCCCGCGTCGTCCTTCAGTGCGGCGAAGAAATCCTGCCATTCCGGGTCGACGGAGGCTGGATCGTCCTCATAGGCGGCATAGAGCGCGTCGATATAGCCGGCATTGCCCCCATAGAGGAATGAGGTGAGCGAGAATTGGTCGTTGGCCTGATCTTGTCTTGCCATTTTGTCTGCGGAGCCTGGCTCCGTCTCCTTTTGTGGAAGGGAGTAGGGGAGTAAGGCAGTAGGAGAGTAGGGCATTTTTGCCGCTGATCTTTCCCTACTGCCCTATTCCCTTATTCCCTACTCCCTTTAACCCTTGATCGCCTCGACCAGCGTCGTGCCGAGACGTGCGGGCGACGGCGATACCTTGATGCCGGCCGATTCCATCGCCGCGATCTTGTCTTCCGCGCCGCCCTTGCCGCCCGAGATCACCGCGCCCGCATGGCCCATGGTTCGGCCGGCCGGCGCGGTGCGCCCGGCGATGAAGCCCGCCATCGGTTTCTTGCGGCCGCGCTTGGCTTCGTCCTTGAGAAACTGCGCGGCGTCTTCCTCGGCCGAGCCGCCGATCTCGCCGATCATGATGATCGACTTGGTCTCGTCGTCGGTGAGGAACATCTCCAGCACATCGATGAATTCGGTGCCCTTGACCGGGTCGCCGCCGATGCCGACCGCCGTGGTCTGGCCGAGGCCGACATTGGTGGTCTGGAAGACTGCCTCATAGGTAAGTGTTCCCGAGCGCGAAACAACGCCGACCGAGCCCTTGCGGAAGATGTTGCCGGGCATGATGCCGATCTTGCATTCGTCGGGCGTCAGCACGCCCGGGCAGTTCGGGCCGATCAGCCGCGAGGTGGAGCGGTCGAGCCGCGCCTTGACCTTGACCATGTCCATCACCGGGATGCCTTCGGTGATGCAGACGATCAGCGGGATCTCGGCCTCGATCGCCTCGATGATGGCCTCGCCCGCGCCCGCTGGCGGCACATAGATGACGGAGGCGTTGGCGCCGGTCCTTGCCTTCCCCTCGGCCACGGTAGCAAAGATCGGCAGGCTTTCGCCCTTGGAACCTGTCCAGGTCTCGCCCCCCTTCTTCGGGTTGATGCCGCCCACCATCTTGGTGCCGTGATAGGCCAGCGCCTGCTCGGTGTGGAACGTGCCGGTCTTGCCGGTCAGACCCTGGACCAGCACCTTGGTATTCTTGTCGACGAGAATGGACATCGTGGCCCTTTTCTAAAAACCGTTGATCGAGGAAGGCGGAATGTGCCGGTAGAGGCCGCTCACCATGTCTTGCCATGCATCGCTGCCGGCGGGCTTGAACTGAAGTTTCATGCGGTAGGCGTCAGCGCCGTCAAAGCTGTACACCGCGCGCGCGGCGCCGCGCGGCGACGACCGTTCCAGCATCAGCTCGCTGCCGTTCCACGTGCCGGTAGCCGGCGACATCGGCACGAACCCCATCGAGTCGAACTGGTGCATGGTGACGACATCGTTCTGCTGGTCGAAGCCGAACACATTATGCGCGCCGAACGAGACCGTGCCGTCGCGGCGCTGGCGATAGCGCTGGACCACGAACAGGCCGCCGAACTCAGCCTCGGTCTGAACTTCCGAAGTCGCCGTCCCGGCGTCGGTCCATTGCGTGGCCGCGACCTCTTCCTCGCCGCGCCACGCGCCGACCAGCGCCTGCAGGCGTTGGGAGCCGTCCGAGAGGGAGGAGAAGGGCGACGCGTTCATGGCTCAGAGCCGCTTCAAATCGGTGACGGTGAGGTCGCTCTTGGCATTGCCGGTGTTGAGCGTCGTCGCCGGCTCGAACATCAACACGACAGGTTCGGTTGTCAGCGAGCGAGGCCGGTGCTCGACGCCGCGCGGCACGACGATGAAGTCGCCCTCGCCGAGCTCGACCGGCCCGTCGCGGAAATCGATGGCGATCCTGCCGCGCAGCACCAGGAAGGCCTCATCCTCATTGTCGTGCGCGTGCCAGTCGAAGACCTCGCCGAACTTGGCGACCTTGGCCTGGCTGTCATTGACGTCGCCGGCGACATGCGGATCGAAAACCTTGGCGATCTTTTGATCCGCAGCCTCGACCAGGTTTATCTTGCGCGGAGGCATCCGCTTTAACCCTTCACCGCCTTGACGATCTTCTTGGCCGCGTCATCCAGATCATCGGCCGACACCACGTTCAAGCCGCTGTCGTTGATGATTTTCTTGCCGAGTTCGGCATTGGTGCCTTCCAGCCGCACGACCAGCGGCACCTTCAGCCCCACTTCCTTGACCGCGGCGATCACGCCCTCGGCGATGACGTCGCATTTCATGATGCCGCCGAAGATGTTGATCAGGATACCTTCGACCGCCGGATCCTTGGTGATGATCTTGAACGCCGCCGTGACCTTTTCCTTGGAGGCGCCGCCGCCGACGTCGAGGAAATTAGCCGGCTCAGCACCGTAGAGCTTGATGATGTCCATCGTCGCCATGGCAAGGCCGGCGCCGTTGACCATGCAGCCGATATTGCCGTCGAGCGCGACATAGGCGAGGTCGTATTTCGACGCCTCGATCTCCTTCTCGTCCTCCTCGGTCGTGTCGCGCAATTCCATCACGTCCGGGTGGCGGAACAGCGCATTGTTGTCGAACGACACCTTGGCATCGAGCACGCGCAGATGCCCGTCCTTCATGACGATCAGCGGGTTGACCTCGAGCAGGCTCATGTCCTTCTCGACGAAGGCCTTGTAGAGGATCGGGAACAGCGTGCCGCCATCCTTCGCCGCATCGCCGTCGAGCTTTAGCGCGGCATTGAGCTTCTTGACGTCATCCGCCGTCACGCCTTTTTCCGGGTCGATGGCGACGGTGACGATCTTTTCGGGCGTGTCATGCGCGACCGTCTCGATGTCCATGCCGCCCTCGGTGGAGACGACGAAGGCGATACGGCCGACCGAACGGTCGACTAGGATCGACAGATAGAGCTCGCGGGCAATGTCGGCGCCGTCCTCGATATAGAGGCGGTTGACCTGCTTGCCCGCCGGACCGGTCTGCTTGGTGACCAGCGTGTGGCCGAGCATCTCGTTGGCATTGGCCACGACGTCCGCCGCCGACTTCGCCAACCGCACGCCGCCCTTGGCGTCGGGGCCGAGTTCCTTGAACTTGCCCTTGCCGCGGCCGCCGGCATGGATCTGGCTCTTCACGACATAGAGCGGGCCAGGCAGCGCCTTGGCGGCGGCTTCCGCCTCGCTGGCCTTGAACACCGGAACGCCGCTTGCGACCGGCGCGCCGAAGGTCTTCAGCAGCGCCTTGGCCTGATACTCATGGATGTTCATGCGCTTGGTCTCCGGGGAGGGTTGCTAGCCGCGAGATTATTTGCCGGCGAGGTGCGGGGCGATCTTAGTGCAGGCCTCGGTGAGGCCCTGGACGGCCGCGACCGAATTGTCGAACATCTTCTGCTCGGCCTTTGACAGATCGATCTCGATGACGCGCTCGACGCCGCCGGCGCCGATCACCACTGGAACGCCGACATAGGTGCCCTTGACGCCATACTGGCCGGAAAGGTGCGCGGCGCAGGGCAGCACGCGCTTCTTGTCCTTGAGGTAGGATTCGGCCATCGCGATCGCGGACGCCGCCGGTGCGTAATAGGCCGAACCGGTCTTCAACAGGCCGACGATCTCGGCGCCGCCGTCGCGAGTGCGCTGCACGATCTGGTCGAGCTTCTCCTTCGAGGTCCAGCCCATCTTGACGAGGTCGGGCAGCGGGATGCCGGACACGGTCGAATAGCGGATCATCGGCACCATCGAATCGCCGTGGCCGCCGAGCACGAAGGCGGTGACGTCCTCGACCGAGACCTTGAACTCCTCGGCCAAGAAGTAGCGGAAGCGGGCGCTGTCGAGCACGCCGGCCATGCCGACGACATGGCTGGTCGGCAGGCCGGAGAACTTCTGCAGCGCCCACACCATCGCGTCGAGCGGGTTGGTGATGCAGATGACGAAGGCCTTCGGCGCATATTTCTTCAGGCCGGCGCCGACCTGTTCCATCACCTTGAGGTTGATGCCGAGAAGGTCGTCGCGGCTCATGCCGGGCTTGCGCGGCACGCCGGCAGTGACGATGCACACATCCGCGCCCTCGATGCCGGCATAGTCGTTGACGCCGGTCAGCCGGGAATCGAAGCCGTCGACCGGCGAAGACTGCGCGATATCGAGACCCTTGCCCTGCGGAATACCCTCGGCGATGTCGAACAGCACCACGTCGCCGAGATCCTTGAGGCCGATCATATGGGCGAGCGTGCCGCCGATCATGCCCGAGCCGATGAGCGCTATCTTGTTGCGTGCCATGTGAGGATGTTTTCCTTTGTCTGTGACGAAGTCGTGACGGGCCGGGGAGGCCGAAAGGATGCGGGAAACCGCGAGATTTGGCCGCACCGAATAACGCCGGCCAAAGAAAAATTCAAACGATTATTTTGACCTCAGTGTTTTCAATCGGTTAGATGCTTCGGGAATTACGTAAACGTCAGAATTCATGAACCGACTGAGGAGAATTTAAACAATGAACGTCGAAATCCGAAGGCTTCATCCCGGCGATGACGCTGTTGTGATGCGGGTCGCCGAGGAAGTGTTCGACGAGCCGGTGCGACCGGACCGTCTCGCTGCCTATCTCAACTCGCCCGGCCATTTCATGATCGTGGCCATGGTCGACGGCATTGTCGTCGGCCAATGCGCCGCTGTCATTCATCGCCATCCCGACAAGATGAGCGAGCTCTATATCGATGAGGTCGGCGTGGCGCCGCCCTTCCAGCGGAAGGGTATCGCGCAAAAAATGCTCGACGCCATGTTCGAGATCGGCCGCGCCCACGGTTGCGAGGAAGCCTGGGTCGGCACCGAGCCCGATAACGAGCCGGCGCGGGCGCTGTATGAGACGCGGAAGGAGCCGCACGGGAGGGCGGAGGATTTCGTGATGTATGTCTACAGGCTTTGACGCTGGCAGGACAGAGGGGTGACGGAACGTTTGTAGAATCGGCCTTCGGCATAAAGACCTATGCCTGCGCCTGTGTTGTCTCCACCGACGCCTCGACCTGCCGCCGCTCCGCCCAGCCGTCCAGCCAGTCGCGGCTCTGCATCTCGACCAGGCGTGAGGCTGTGCGCTCGAATTCGAACACTTCCGTGCCGCGCTTGGCCGTATAGAGCCGTTCGGGCGGCGCCGCGGCGCTCATCACCAGCCGCACGCGGTGGTCGTAGAGCGTGTCGATCAAAAGGATGAAGCGCTTGGCCTCGTTGCGCTTGCCTTCGCCGAGCACCGGCACATGGTCGATGAAAACGGTCGAGAAACGGCCGGCGATCGCCAGATAGTCGCGCGCGCCGAGCGGCTTTTCACAGAGGTCGACAAAGGAAAAGCGCGCGGCCTCGCCGGCGGCGCGCGGCACGACAAGCTGGCGACCTTTCAGCGTCAGCGTCACCTCGCCGGTCGGCTGGCCATGCGTCATCGCCTTCCAGGCCTCGTCGAGCGCGCGCTCGGCCGCGGCGTCGTCCGGCGTGACATAGACCGGCTGGCGGTTGAGCTTTTCCTGGCGGTAGTCCTTCTCGGCATCCAGCGTCATCACATGTGCATTGCGCTCGAGCAGCGAGATGAACGGCAGGAAGAGCTGGCGGTTCAACCCGTCGCGATAAAGGTTCTCCGGCGCCACATTGGAGGTGGCGACCAGCACCACGCCGTTGGCGAACAGCGCCGAAAACAGGCGCGACAGGATCATCGCGTCGGCGATGTCGGTGACGGAGAACTCGTCGAAGCACAGCACCCAGGCTTCATCGGCCAGCGCCCGCGCCACCGGCGGGATCGGGTCGTCTTCCTTGACCGCGCCTTCCTTACGCGCCTGCCGGTGCTTCTGGATGCGGTCCTGCACATCGGCCATGAAGTCGTTGAAATGCACGCGGCGCTTACGCCGGACCGGCAACAGCTCGTAGAACATGTCCATCAGCATGGTCTTGCCGCGACCGACGCCGCCATGGATGTAGAGGCCTTTGACCGGATCGCGCGGCTGACGCTTGGCCGCGAACAGCCAGCCCAGCGCGCTCGATTTATGCGCCAGCCTTTTGGCCGAGATCTCGTCGATCAACCGGTCGAGCGCGGCGACGATCCGCTCCTGCGCCGGGTCGCGCCCGACCGCCCCGCTCTGGACGAGATGGTCGTAGCGCTGCCTGACGGTCGCGTGGGTCTGGATACCGTCGCGCAGATGCATGGGTCCGGTCTTTTGCATTTTTTTGCGCGGAACGCCTGAGGAAGGGCCAGGGTGTGTTGAGATTCAGGTCAGGCCGAGTCGAAAATGGCGGGTTCCGAGAACCGGAGCGGAGCGTACTTGAAGTACGAGAGCACCGGCCTTCGCCGGCCATAGCCTTAATTTAACTGCCACGCCACTCCTAAGTGCTTCGGCCGGCGAAGGCCGGAAGCGCAGGAAGCCGGCATTTGCAGGCCGGCCTCGCCTGAATATCAGCACACCCTCGCGTTATCTTGTAAGCGAGATCGGCTGCCCGTTGGAAGTCTGGCCGTCGAACTTTTCGCCGCCGGACGAATAGAGCCTGGCCAGCGTACCGCCATTTTCGTCGTAGAGCGTCAGCTGCTTGCCGGCGACATTCCACGACTTGATGCCGTCGATCGGCGCCGGGCAGTGCAGCGGACCGGCGCGGTAGCCGGCACCGAACTTGGTCTGTGGCGTCGCCACCTTGCAGCTCTGCCCGGAGACATTGACGTTCCACACGCCGGCGACGCTGGTCGCGGTGAGATCGGTGGCGCCGGCGGGCGCCGCGCCGTCCGGCGGCAGTGAGGCGACCTGGGTGTTCTTCGGCGCGGTCGGAAATTGCGACGGATCGGTGGTGCCGGGGGAAGCCGGCGGCGGCAGCTGATTCTGCGTCACCGTCCCGGAGGGCGCCGGCGTCAGCGGCGCCGGCTGCTGGTCGTCCATCGACGAGAAGCGCGAGGTCGAGCAGCCGCTCGCAACCAGCGCGGCCAGCGATACGGCCACAAGGCTGCTCTTCGAAAAGAGGCGGGGCCGCGAAAAGGGGCGGGTCATCGAAAAATTCATCAAAACCTCCGTCGGATCCGGCCGGGGGGAGCCATCCGCGTAATCTTCGCTTCACCAAGACGGCGAAGGTGGCAGAATTTCAACCCGATATGGTTAAAATAGGGTTTTCGAGCCGGCTGTTGCAAATTTATCGCAGCGAGCGGACAGCCACCGGGGGCGACGCTCGATTCGGTCACTCAAGCTATTGAAATATCGCCATCAAATCCGGGCGCTCGGTACGAACACATAGCCGTCCGGGCCGACGATGTAGCATTCGCGCAGGCCATGCGGCTTGTCGATCGAGCCGGCCAGCACGATGTGGCCGAGCGCCGCCGCCTTTTTCTCGACCGCATCCGGATCGGCGCCGTAAAGGCGCAGCTCTATACCGGCGCCGCGTGTCTCGGCGCCGGAAGTGATACCGGTCATCGGATTGTCGAGATAGGAATGGTCGGCATGCAGCATGAAGACCGAGCCCAAAAGCTCGACCGCCGCGAAATCCTCGTCGGCATAGATGATCCGAGCGCCGAGCACGTCGCGGCAGAAAGCCTCCATCGCCGCCATGTCGGTGACCAGAAGGTTGACGCCGACCCCAAACGGCAGCGAGCGGCCGAAATCCTCGGCCTTCATCCACGGTGTCTTGGTTCGCTTCATCGCCATGGCGGTTATCCCCCTCTTTCCCGATCCTAAATGAAGCGGCCTTCGCCCGTTGGCATTCGCCGGCAAAATGCTTGCGCCAGGCGGGCGCGTCCTTATCTCAGGAGAGACCGAGCCGGCGGGAGAGTGAATGGCCGCGAGAAAAAGAACCGCCAACCGCTATTACAGCGGCCCGCCCAGCGATCATTTCGACGGCGGCTTGTTCTTCAACCCCGGCGGCAAGCCGCCCGGGCGCTTCGGCGACCTCCTGAGATGGCAGTTCAGCGGCAAGCGGGCGAAATGGCCGGCCGCCTGGCCAAGCCCCCATCCGCCGGCAAAACCGGACCGACGGCTGGATGGTGGCGCGCTCAGGCTCACCATGGCTGGCCATGCCTCGCTTCTCATCCAGACCGCCGGGTTGAACATTCTGACCGATCCGGTGTGGTCGGAGCGCGCCTCGCCCTTCGCCTTTGCCGGCCCGAGAAGGGTCAATGCGCCGGGCATTGCCTTTGCCGACCTGCCGCCGATCGATCTGGTCCTGGTCAGCCACAATCACTATGACCATCTCGACCTCGCCACGCTGAAGCGGCTGAAGCAGAGCCACGACCCGCTGGTGATCACGCCGCTCGGCAACGACGCCGTCATCGGCCGCGCCGTGCCCGGCATGCGGCTCGGCGCGCATGATTGGGGCGACCGGGTCGACATCGGCGCTGCCGCCATCCATGTCGAGCCGGCGCATCACTGGTCGGCGCGCGGCGGACGCGACCGCCGTATGGCCCTGTGGGCAGGCTTCGTCATCGAAGCGGTGGGCAGCAAGATCTATTTCGCCGGCGACACCGGCTTCCATGACGGCATCAACTACCGGCTGATGGCGCAAAAGCATGGCGGCTTCCGCCTCGCCATCCTGCCGATCGGCGCCTATGAGCCGCGCTGGTTCATGGCGCCGCAGCACCAGAACCCGCAGGAGGCCGTGCAGGGCATGAAGCTCTGCAACGCCGCCTTCGCCGCCGGCTGCCACTGGGGCACCTTCCATCTTACCGACGAGCCGATCGACGAACCGGCGCAGAAACTGGCCGACGCGCTGGCCGCCGAAGACCTGCCGCGGGAGCGTTTCCGCGCCATGCGGCCCGGTGAAGTCTGGGATATACCGGCCATCTACAAAGGAACCCAAACCCGCCAAACGCGTTGATCCGCCGACGCAATTCGCCGGAGCCTCCCATGATCAGGTGGATCATCATTCTTCTCATCATTGCCGCCGCCGCGAGCCTGCTCGGCATGCCGGCGCTTGCAGGTGCGGCCGCTACCGGTGCGCGCATCCTCATAGGCATCGTGCTGATCATCTTCCTGCTGATCGTGCTCGGCGTCTTTGCTGTCACGTAAGACCTGGCCGGACTGGTAATTCCCGCCCGTTTCCGCCATATAGCGCCCAAACGGATTGGAATGACCGGTTATATGGCAGGCACCGCCCCCTTCGCCAAGATGAACGGCATCGGCAACGAGATCATCGTTGCCGATATGCGCGGCCGCGCCGACAAGGTGACGGCGGCGGCGGCGATCGCGCTCAACGCCGATGCCGCGACCAAGTTCGACCAGATCATGGCCATCCATGATGCGCGGACGCCTGGCACCGCCTATTATATCGACATCCTGAACTCCGACGGCACCAGCGCGCAGGCCTGCGGCAACGGCACGCGCTGTGTCGTGCAGGCTCTGGCTGCCGAGACCGGGCAGAAGCGCTTCACCTTCGAGACACGCGCCGGCATTTTGAATGCCGAGGAGCATGCCGACGGCCTGATCTCGGTCGACATGGGCAAGCCGCGCTTCGGCTGGCAGGAGATCCCGCTGGCGGAAGAGTTCCGCGACACCCGCATGATCGAACTGCAGATCGGCCCGATCGACGCGCCGGTGCTGCATTCGCCCTCGGCGGTGTCGATGGGCAACCCGCATGTCATCTTCTGGGTCGACAATGACGTCTGGTCCTATGAACTCGATCGCTTCGGCCCGCTGCTCGAAAACCATCCGATCTTCCCGGAACGCGCCAACATCACCATCGCGCAGGTGACTTCGCCGGAAACTATGATCATCCGCACCTGGGAGCGCGGCGCCGGCCTCACCAAGGCCTGCGGCTCGGCCGCTTGCGCCGCCGTGGTGGCGGCGGCCCGCACCAGGCGCACCGGCCGCAGCGTCTCTCTGCTGGCGCCCGGCGGCGGCAAACTCAATGTCGAATGGCGCGACGACGATCATGTCATCCTGACCGGTGCTGCCGAATGGGAATTTTCCGGCAGCTTCGACCCCTCGACCGGTGCCTGGGCCCGCGACACCGAAAGCGCCGCCTGATGTCCGCCCTTGAAAAAGGTGCGCCCCAAGCCCCCGCCGGCAAAGGCATCGACGTCGTCACCTTCGGCTGCCGCCTCAATACTTATGAATCGGAAGTGATGCGCCGCGAGGCCGAAAACGCCGGCCTCGGCGCGCTCCAGGGCGGCGCCGTCGTCTTCAACACCTGCGCCGTCACGGCGGAAGCGGTGCGCCAGGCTAAGCAGGCGATCCGCAAGGCGCGCCGCGAGAACCCTTCGGCCCGCATCATCGTTACCGGCTGCGCGGCGCAGACCGAGCCGCAGAATTTCGCCGCCATGGACGAGGTCGACCTCGTGCTCGGCAATGAGGAGAAGCTCAAGGCGAACTCCTATCGCGCGCTGCCCGATTTCGGCGTCAACGACACCGAAAAGGCGCGCGTCAACGACATTTTTTCGGTGCGCGAGACGGCAAGCCATATGGTTGATGCCATCGAGGGCCGGGCGCGCGCCTTCGTGCAGGTGCAGAATGGCTGCGACCATCGCTGCACCTTCTGCATCATCCCTTACGGCCGCGGCAATTCGCGCTCCGTGCCGATGGGCGCCGTGGTCGAGCAGGTCAAGCGTTTGGCGGGCAACGGCTATGCCGAGATCGTTTTGACCGGCGTCGACATGACCAGCTTCGGCGCTGACCTGCCGGGCGCGCCAAAACTGGGAAAACTGGTGAAGACGATCCTTCGCCAGGTGCCGGACGTGAAGCGGCTGAGATTGTCCTCGATCGATTCCATCGAAGCCGACGACGACCTGCTGGACGCGATCGCCACCGAGCAGAGGCTGATGCCGCATCTGCACCTGTCGCTGCAGTCGGGCGACGACATGATCCTGAAGCGCATGAAGCGTCGCCATTTGCGCGACCAGTCGATCCGCTTTTGCGAGGACGTGCGCAAGCTGCGTCCGGGCATCGTCTTCGGCGCCGACATCATTGCCGGCTTCCCGACCGAAACCGAGGACATGTTTAAGAATTCGGAGAAGATCGTCGAGGAATGCGGCCTGACGCATCTCCACGTCTTCCCGTTCAGCCCGCGCGAGGGCACGCCCGCCGCACGCATGCCGCCAGTCCGCCGCGAGGTGGTGAAAGCGCGCGCCGCAAGGCTGCGCGCCGCCGGCGAGGCCGCCTATCGGCGGCACCTGTCGTCGCTGTCGGGCACGCGGCAGTCGATTCTGGTCGAGCGCGACGGGCTCGGCCGCACCGAAGGTTTTACGCTGGCCGCGATCGACACGGGCACGCCCGGCGAGATCGTCGATGCCACCATCACCGGCCATGACGGCGCCCGCCTGATTGCGGCGCCCTCTGCCGCGCAAGCCGCCTGAGACTGCGAGACGCATGGCTGGTTTCTTCAAGAAGATATTTTCGTTCGGCAAGAAAGAAGTTGTCGAGGAGCGCGTCGACGAAACGGCTCCGCTGCCGCCGATCAAATGGGACGCGCTGGACACGCTGAAGCCCGAGGCCGAGCAGGCCGCGCCGGAGGTTTCGGCGCGCGAGCAGGAGCCTGCATCCTACCCTCCCCTCGATGGGGAGGGTCGCCACGAAGTGGCGAGGCGGGATGACGGCGCCGACGTAGGTCATCCCCGAGCTGCGCTCGGGACCTCCCCCATCGGGGGGGAGGTAGAGCCCACCCCTCAACCAGCCCCCGAAGAGCCGAAGCCCGAACCTGCTCCGACCATTCCGCCGACGCCCGAGCCGATCGTTCCCGCCGAGCCGGAACCGCTGCCGCGGCCCGAGCCGGAAGAAGAGCCGCAACCGGCGCCCGAGAAGCCGGAGCCGCCGGCGCCCGAGGAAGTGCCGCCGGTACAACCGGAGCCTTTGCCCGCGCCGACACCCGAACCTGCTCCGCAGGAAGTGCCCGCACCCGCGCCCACTCAGCCGGACATCGAGCCTTCGCGTCCGGAACCGCAGCCTGAGCAGCCACCGGTCGAAGTGCCGGCGCCGCCTGCCGAAGTCCCGGTCGAAACGCCGGCGCCCATCGAGGTTCCGCCAGCGGCGCCGCCCTCTGTAGAACCGTCCGCCGAAGCTGACGCGGAAATCTCGCCGCCTATTCGACAGCCCGCGCCCGTCGAGCCGCAGCCGATCCATGCCGAGATCGCGCCGGAGCCGGAGGCTTTGCCGTCGCCGCCAATGCCCGCCCCCCCCGCCGGCAAGGTAACGGTCTCAAAAAAGGTCGAGCAGAAAGCCGAGCCGGTAAAGGCGCCGGAGCCGGCGCCGCGGCGCTCCTGGTTCCAGCGCATGCGCGAAGGGCTTGCCCGCTCCTCGCGCGAGCTCACCGGCAACATCGCCGGCGTCTTCACCAAACGAAAGCTGGACGAGGACACGCTGCAGGACTTGGAGGACGTGCTGATCCGCGCCGATCTCGGCGTGGAGACCGCGCTTCGCGTCACCGATTCGCTTGCCTCCAGCCGCTATGGTCGTGACGTCTCCGACGCGGAAGTCCGCGCCGTGATGGCGGCGGAGGTGGAGAAGGTGCTGACGCCGGTGGCAAAACCGCTCGAGCTCGACCTCAGCCACAAGCCGCATGTTATCCTGGTCGTCGGCGTCAACGGCACCGGCAAGACCACCACCATCGGCAAGCTTGCCGCCAAGCTCACCGATGGCGGCCTGAAGGTGATGCTGGCCGCCGGCGACACGTTCCGCGCCGCCGCGATCGAGCAGCTCAAGATCTGGGGCGAGCGCACGAAATCGCCCGTCATTGCCACCAAGCTCGGCGCCGATGCGGCGGGCCTCGCCTATGACGCATTCGAGAAGGCCAAGGAGGCCGGCTCCGACGTGCTGATCATCGACACGGCCGGGCGCCTGCAGAACAAGACCGAGCTGATGGCCGAGCTGGAAAAGATCGTGCGCGTACTGGGCAAGCTCGATCCCGAAGCGCCGCACACGGTGCTGCAGACGGTCGACGCCACCACCGGCCAGAATGCGCTGAACCAGGTCGAGATTTTCCGCAACGTCGCCGGCGTCAACGGGCTGGTCATGACCAAGCTGGACGGCACGGCGCGCGGCGGTATTCTGGTGGCGATCGCCGCCAAGCACCGGCTGCCGGTCTATTTCATCGGCGTCGGCGAGCAGGTCGACGACCTCGAACCGTTTTCCGCCAGCGAGTTTGCGAGAGCGATCGCCGGCGTCGCCTGAACAAAGGCGTGATCTTGGAGGCCGCCTGCTTTTCGGCCAGATCATGCGCAAGAAGGACTTTTATGAACATCCTCGAACGCGACCCGTCCGATCCACGCCGCAAGCCGATGAATCCCGGCTTGAAGTTCCTGCTCGAACTGGGCCCGGGTCTGGTATTCTTCTTCACCACCATCCGCGGCGAGTGGCTGGCCGAGAAGTTCCCGGTGCTCGCCCATCTCGGCGAGCCGATCCTGATCGCCACCGCCTTCTTCATGGTGGCGACCGCGCTTTCGCTCGGCGCCTCCTGGCTGCTCACGCGCAGCCTGCCGCTGATGCCGCTGGTCTCGGCGATTGTCGTCTTCGTCTTCGGCGCGCTGGCGCTTTACCTGCAGGACAAGACCTTCGCCTTCATGAAGCCGACGATCATCAATTCGCTGTTCGGCGTCACACTGCTCGGGGGGCTCGCCTTCGGCCGGTCGCTGCTTGGCTACGTCTTCGATTCCGCCTTCCAGCTCGATGCCGAGGGCTGGCGCAAGCTGACCTTCCGCTGGGGCCTGTTCTTCCTGTTCCTCGCTGTGCTCAACGAGGTCGTCTGGCGCAACTTTTCCGAGGCGACCTGGCTTTATTTCAAGGTCTGGGGCACGATCCCGATCACTTTGCTGTTCACCTTCAGCCAGATGCCGCTGATCATGCGCCACTCGCTGGAGGAAAAAGCCAAGGAAGAGAAGGCCGGGAATTAAAGCAGTTCCAGGAAAAGCGTGCAGCCGGAATTGCGCCAGAATGAGGGGGCAGCATGGAATTCCTCACCACGCATGACGAGCTGAGGACGATCTACAAGACGCCCCGGCCGACCGACGGCTCGATCCGCAAAGAGCTCAAAGCCCTCGACGGCCATTGCCGCTCCTTCATCGGCAAGAGCCCCTTCGTACTGATCGGCTCCTCCGACGGCGCCGGCAATGCCGACGTGACGCCGAAAGGCGACAAGCCCGGCTTCACCGCCATCCTCGACAACTACACCATCGCCATCCCCGACCGTCCAGGTAACAACCGGCTGGACACGCTGGAAAACATCATCCGCAATCCGTCGGTCGGGCTGCTCTTCCTCATTCCCGGCATGAACGAGACCCTGCGCGTCAATGGCGACGCCCGCATCACCGTCGATCCCGCCTTGCGCGAACGCCTGGCCGTCGACGGCAAGGAGCCGCAGAGCGTGATCGTGGTGACGGTCAAGGCCGCCTATATGCGCTGCGCCAAGGCCTTCATGCGCTCCGATCTGTGGAAGCCGGAAACCTGGTACGACCGCGCGACCTTGCCGACGCTTGGCCAGATCATCCGCGACCAGCTGGCGCTCAGCGAAAGCGCCGGCGAGATCGACCGCGAGCTGGACGACGATTACCGCCAGACCATGTGGTAGGCTTGCCGGACGACTCACTCTTCGTCCGGCTCTCCCTTGACCGAAATCATCGCCATCTCAGGCAGCCTGCGGGCCGCCTCGACCAACTCGGCCCTGGTGGCGGCGCTAGCCGCCAACGCTCCCGCGGGCTGCCGTGTCCAGGTTTATGATGGCCTCGGCCGGCTGCCGATCTTCAACCCCGACGACGAGGGCGAGCGCACGCCGCCCGAAGCGGCAGAGCTGATCGAGATGATCACCCGCGCAGACGGCGTCATCGTCTCCTGCCCGGAATATGCGCATGGCGTGCCCGGCGGCATGAAGAACGCGCTGGACTGGCTGGTGTCGCGCGACGCGGCGGTGGGCAAGCCGGCAATGCTGGTGCATGCCTCGCCCCGCTCGCTCTATGCGCGGGCAGCACTTGCCGAGATCATGCGGACGATGTCGTTCGCGATGTATGAGGAGACGGCACTGGAGATCGCGCTGCTCGGCAAGAAGCCGGCGGAGGTGGAGGCGATCCTCAGGGAGGACACGAAGCGGCAGGCGATGCGCGAGGCGGTGCGGGGTTTTGTGGGGTTTATAGGCGGACGATGAGTGGCGCGACTTCCCCTTCTCCCCTTGTGGGCCTGTTGCGTAATTGGCTGGTTGTGATTCCCTGAGAAGGAAGCTCGGAGGGAATCGCAATGGCGGTGAAGCAGACGGGGCAGTTGAGCCTGGCGGAAGCATTTCTGGGCCAGAAGCTTGCA